>PLDT01000153.1:0-42470 GCA_003136255.1 Actinomycetota bacterium | reverse complement strand
CTTGACGCCGGGCGGACGGAGCGACCGCTGCCAGCGGCAGCGTGGCCTCACGGGTCGGCCGACGGCTGAGGCGGACACTCCGGACCTGGCATCAGGGGACCAGGCTGATGTCGGGCCCTCACGCCCTAGCGCAACACGCTGGCGCCAGAAGGTAATTGACACCACGGCCGCTGCAGTCGCGTTACACGCTCTCTTTCTGGTACGACGGTCCATCGCCATGCTCGGCCAGGCGGCTCACGATCCGCCCCAGTCTGGTGACCGAGTTCCTCGGCGCGAACGGAGCCGACGCGACGAAACTCGGGCATCGGCACTTCTTTGCCCGCAGCCTTGTGCGCTACCGTCGGGCGGCTCGGCGGGTGGATGCCTTGTACGCGGCCCGCCGGGCGGCCTTGGCCGTGGCCTTGTCGCTGGCGTGCCGCCCGATCATCCTGAGCACGGCCTCGGCGTCCGGGTGGTCCAGTCGCGCTATCGCCTCGAAGGCGTCGGCCGTCTTCTCGAGCCCGCTGATCCGCGTGAGTTCCCCCAGGGCGAATGGGAACTTCTCCTGACCGAAATCAAGGTGACTGAACGGGCCGAGCGTATCGGCGATCAGCCATGCGATGTCCGCTCGCTCGGTTTCGAGGTCGGCAGGCAGATCCCCTTCCGGATCGAGACCAGCCAGCTTGGCGAGCTGCGGTTTGGCATAGCAGCGGAGCTCGACTCGGTCGAGCGCCTCTCGCCACGCGGGCTCGGCGGCCTGGCCGAGCCGGGACACCATCATTATCGCCGCGGTCCTCGCCGTGGCGTTTCCGTCCGCCGCGAAGGCCAGCAGCTCCCGCGCGGACCGCTCCTCGCCACGCGAGCCCGTCCATGAGGCCAGCTCGGCCTCGACGTCATCATCGTTGCCGTGCATCCACACGAGCACCAGATCGTCCGGGGTCATCTTGTCCGGTGCTGGGAGCACCGGGACGAACAGGTCGTCCCGCTCCAGCTTCGAGCAGACGGCGTGGACGCCGAGCGGCTCCAGCCGCACTACGTCGTCGGTGACGCTGACGGCACCGAGCCTTTCAAGCTGGCCCAGGAGAAGGCGCAGGGGATCACCGTGGGCATCGACCCACTCCTGCCACTGGCTGCCGGCCTCCTCCGCCTCCAGGTCGGCCGTCGCGGCATCCTTGAAGGCCTCGGCCAGCTCGGTCATCCGAACGCCGTCCCGCAGGCTCAGGAATAGCGTCGTCACCAGCCCGGGGCCGTGTCCATCCAGGTCGAGATCGTCGGCGACGACGGGATCCAGAACGTCCGCCGCCTCCAGGGTCGTGTCCAGGACCAGGGCGAACACGTCCTCCCAGGCGTCCAGCGCGTCACTATCGTCAGCCAGGTCGTCCAGCCATCCGACGTCTTCGCCGGGAACCAGGTCTTCGTTCTCCCTTTCCACGAGCTCGGCTTCTTGGGCCAGCCAGAGGAAGACAGGGTTCACGGCGGCCGCCTGTACCGCGGTCTTGCGGACTTCGTCGGCCAGAGCGCGCAGGTCGGCGAGGAGCATGGATCGCCTGGCCTGGGCGGCGAGGTCCGCCTCTTCGGGCAGCCGGACCGGCGGGAGCACCGGCGGAAGGTCGAATGCGTCCTCGAGATCTATGTCGTCCCAGTTGGTCGGCCTGTAGTCCGGGTCGCCCAGGTAATACTCGTCCAGGTCCGCGCCGTCGACGACCCTGCCGTTCGTGAAGTCCAGGATGAGAGGATCCTTGCCCGCCATGGCATACCAGCATAATGACGGCGCACCCCGGGTTCCTGGTCTTCCGCGAGCCAGACCGAGACCTGGGCGGCTCGAACGCGCGGTGTNNGTGTTTACCGCCGCAAAGTACTGCAATTGGCCTATCACGCACCGTGAATGCCCGGCCCAAGCACTTCCAATTTCCGCAAACTGCCAGGTCCCCGGCGTGTCGTCTCGACCGGGAACGAAACCGCACGGTAAAACTTGACCAGTCGGCCGACCCGATGCAATGACCTGTCCAGTTCATCAGAATTACCTGACTGTCAGCACCGGCGCAATCATCACAGTGCCCCATTCACCGAAGGTATTCCGACCATGGCCCGAAGCGCGCGCAAGTCCCCAGGAGTTCTGCGGGCGATTGCGGCTGCCATCGCCGTCGTGGGCCTTACCGCAGGCCCGGCCGCAGCCCGGTCGACTGCCCTTACGGGCGGCACCGCCCCCGCCGCCCTGGCCGGGTGCCAGGCTGGTGACCTGGACATCAGCGTGCCCGACGCCATCGCGGGCGATCCTGACCAGGGAATGGGGAATCAGGCCTGGAATATCGTTTTCCGCAATATCTCCAAGACCGCATGCTCGCTGCGCGGCTGGCCGCAGATCGTGGTCCGCACGCCTGCGGGAAAGACCGTGGCCACCACGGTCAGCAAGGTGAATTACAGCAATCTCGCCGCGGTCCCGGACACTAAGGTCGTCGTGCCGGCCGGGCAGAGTGCCATTGTCACGGCCACGTCCGCGGCCGCCCCGGCCCACTGCGTCACCCGGTGGACGCTCCGGCTGACCCTACCGGGAGCGGCCCGCCCCGTCGCGGTCCCCGGGCCGGCGGGCTCCTTCGCCCCGTGTGCGGGCGGGCTGGTGCGACTGTCTCCCTTTTACGCCGAGCAGACCCTGACCCGCGACGTCAAGGCCCTGAGCGCCTCGGCCGCTCCGCCGGCGTTCGCCGCCACGACCGGCGCGGAGCCCGCCACCTGCGCCACCACGGCCCTGCGGGCCAGCGTCACCTCGGTGACGGACTCTCGCACCGGGTCCATCATCGAACTGCGGCTCCGCAATGTCAGCCGGGCGTGTGTGCTGCCCGAGGGCTGGCCGACGGTGCGACTTGACGAGGCCGGCGGCGCTAGCCAGGTAGCCAAGATCTTCCCCGATACCGCGGCCGTCCAGGCCGGACGCAAGCTGCTCACCACCTACGAGCACGGCATCACGCAGAGAACGGCGCTGACCTTGCCCCGAGGCGGGTCAGTCTCCATCGCGCTGCTCGCCGCGGCCACCGGGCCGCAGGCCTGCCAGCGGGTCACGTCGGTAGTCGTCTACCCGACCGCCGCGGCCACCGGTGCGGGCCGTAGGGCCCCCCTAGCCAAGCCGGTGCGGATCTGCGGCGCGCCCCGGGTCCTATCGTTCGTGCCGAGCGACTCCGGTGACCGGGCCCTGGCCATCGCCCGCGACGCCCTGGCCACCGCGAAACCCGGTTCCGTCCAGTCCAAGGGCTCGGCCAGCTTCTACTACGGGACCGATAGCGCCGCCCCGCAGGCGTGCGGCAAGGGCGACGGTCCCTATACCGAGCCGGCCGGCAGTTGCAGTCAGGGCAGCGCCGGCCCGTACGGCGAGTACGTAGGCGAGGTGGGCTCGTTCATGCACTGGCAGGGCTGTACCACCTCCGGGCTCGCCTGGATTCAGGCCGACTACAACATGGCCACCGACAACGTCGTCGACTTCAGCACCGGGCTCGGCGCCGCCGCCTACTGGTTCGCCGCCGGTCCCGGACGTGACCCGCACTACAACGGCAGCACCGGGGAGGCCGCGACCTGGGGCCGGGAGCAGGCGCAACGGGTCCTCTCGGACATGAGCGGCAAGGTCTTCGACTTCCGCTACATCTTCATGGACATCGAGAACAACGGCGTGCCGCCGGACGAGGACGGCTGGAACACGGTCTGGAACGGCCCGTGCGGCAACACCGTCAAGGCCGAATACATCCCCGCGAATGTCGACTTCGCCACCTGGGTAGGATTCGCCGACTACATCGATAATCACTCGTCATACCTGGCGGGCGTCTATTCTGCGGGCGGTGACTCGTACGGCTCGTGGGCCGGGATCTTCGGTAGCGAGAAGCTCAGCAACACCGCCGAATGGACCTTCACCAAGGAGCAGGCGCAGGGGCACTTCCCGTCCGGGTTCTCTGCCTCTCACTCCAAAGCGCAGTGGTTCTCCAGTGAGCCGGCCGCCTGCGACCTGCTGTGGCAGTTCTCGGGCGGGAATGGGGTGCTCAACGGCTACGGCGACTTCGACCAGGCCGAAGCGGCCAACGACGCCAGCCCCTCGTGCCTCCCGGCCCCCCCGCCCCCGGTGATCATTCACCACCATTGAGTTACCTCGTTAGATGGCCTCGATGGTCGGGTAGACCGGCTCCCACATGGCCCGGCGCACCTGTCCGGCGGGATCATCGAGCGACACGCCCGCCAGTCCCTCGTTCTGGGCGACCCGGGCCACCGCGGCCGCGACCGCGGCGGAGACCGCACGCAGGCTGGTGACCGGGGGCAGCACCGGGGCGCCCGGACTGCTGGTTTCGGACAGCCCGGCCAGGGCCTGCGCCGCGGCGGCCAGCATCCCGTCGCTGACCCGGCGAGCCCGGCAGGCAGTCACCCCGAGCCCGAGGCCAGGGAAGATGAGCGCGTTGTTGGCCTGGGCGATGTGGTAGCTCACGCCGCGGTACAAGACGGGTTCGAACGGGCTGCCGGTCGCGATGAGCGCCCGGCCCTGCGTCCAGGCGATGAGATCGGCGGGCCGGGCCTCCGCATGCGAGGTCGGGTTGGACAGCGGCATGATGATCGGCCGCCGCACGTGCGCCGCCATCTCGGTAACGATCGCCTCGGTGAAGGCGCCCGGCTGGGTCGAGGTCCCGATCAGCATGGTGGGACGGCCGCGGGCCACCACCTCGGCCAGCCCGATCCGGCCCTCGCCGTCCCGCGGCCAGCCGCTGACCTCCGCGGCCGGGCGGGCGTAGGGGACCTGGAAGTCCCGCAGCGTCCCGGGGTAGTCGCTGGTAAGCAGGCCCTCGCTGTCCAGCGCGTAGAAACACCGGGTGGCTTCGGCCGGGCTGAGGCCCTCGGCGATCATCACCGGCCGCAGGACGTCCGCGATCCCGATCCCGGCCGTGCCCGCGCCGTGGATCACCACCCGCTGGTCTCGCATCCGCGACCCCGCGGCCCGGACCGCGCCGAGCGCGGCAGCCAGCACCACCGCGGCCGTGCCCTGGATGTCGTCGTTGAACGTGAGGCAGCTGCCGGCGTACTTGGTCAAAATGCGGTGCGCGTTGCCCGCTCCGAAGTCCTCCCAGTGCAGCAGCGCGTTCGGGAACAGCCGGGTGGCCACGCCGACGTAGGTGTCGATCAGCTCGTCGTAGCGCTCGCCCCGGACGCGCGGGTGCCGGTTGCCGGGGTACATCTCCTCGGCCAGCAGGGCCGGGTTGTCGGTCCCCGCGTCCAGGACGACCGGGATCATCCGGCGCGGATGCAGGCCGGCCGCGGCGACGTAGACGGCCAGCTTGCCCATGGCGATCTGGATGCCGCCGACCCCCCAGTCGCCGATGCCCAAGATGCCCTCGGAATCGGTGGCGATGATCAGGTCCACGTCCTGCGCCCCCAGTCCGTAGTTGCGGAAGGCGGTCTCGACCTGCCCGGGGTGATCCACGGACAGGAACACGCCGCGGGGCCGGCCGAACTCGTAGCTGTACCGCTCGATCGCCGTCCCGATCGTGGGGGTGTAGACGATCGGCAGCATCTCCTCGATGTGCTCGGTCAGCAGCCGGTAGAACAGCACTTCGTTGCGGTCCTGCAGGTTGGCCAGGCCCAGGTTCTTGGCCAGGTCATCGGGCTGGCGCTGATACTGCCCGTAGACCCGGCGCAGCTGTCCCTCGATAGTCGATACGCCCTCGGGCAGCAGGCCGGTCAGGCCGAGCGCCTCCCGCTCCTCCAGGGTGAACGCGGTGCCCCGGTTCAGCAGCGGCGACACCAGCACCGGCGTGCCGCGCAGCCGGACCCGCACCACCGCGCCTTCCGGGGTCAAGACCAGATCGTACGGACGTTCCGCCATGACATCACCCACCCAGCTCAGGCCAGCCACCGGTTGCCGTCAGGAGCCTATGGTGGCCGCGCGCCGCGTGCTATAGGAAGGGGGCATGAACGAGGCGGCTGTCCGGCGGCGCAATCACTGGGTCAATCACATCGCCCGGCACGCGCACGCCAAACCGGACGCGGTGTACCTCCGCTTCGAAGGCCGCTCGGTCACCTGGTCGCAGCTCCACCAGCGGGTCAGCGCGATAGCGGCCGCCATGAGCCAGCGCGGCGTCGGCGCCGGGCACCGGGTGGCCATCATGATGACGAACCGTCCGGAGTTCCTCGAGACCATGTTCGCGGTCAACGCCCTGGGCGCGATCGCGGTCCCGATCAACTTCCGGCTGGCCCCGGACGAGATCGCCTTCATCCTCACCGATTCCGGGGCCTGCCTCCTGGTGGTGGACGAGACGACGGGCCCGGCCGCGGCACACGCCCGGGCTGTGGGCCGGCCCCGGATCGGCTTCGTGTCGGTCGGCGCTACCGACGGCGCTGACCCCTATTTCCCGGAGCCGGACGGAACGGCCGAGCCGCCTGCGGTCGATGTGCCCGAGGACAGCCCCGCCCTGATCATGTACACCTCCGGTACCACCGGGCAGCCCAAGGGGGCGGTCCTGTCCCACCAGAACCTGCAGTGCCAGGCGCTCACCGTCATCCGGGCCTGGCGGCTGTTCGACGACCACGAGGTCAACCTGTGCGCGGCGCCGATGTTCCACATCGCCTCCATCGGCACGGTGGCGCCCATGGTGCTCATTGGCGCCACGATGGTCCTGCTGCCCAGCGGCGGCTTCAACGCCGCGACGACCTTGGAAACCATGGAAGCCGAACGGACCACCTGCATGTTCCTCGTACCGTCGCAGTGGCAGCTGGTCTGCGCCGACCCGACGCTTGCGGGGCGCGACTTGTCCGCGCTCAAGGTGGTGTCCTGGGGTGCCGCGCCGGCGACCACGACGCTGCTGACCCAGATGGCCGAGGCTTTCCCCAGGGCGGCCAACGTCGCGGTGTTCGGCCAGACCGAGATGTCGCCGGTGACCTGCGCCCTGGACGGTGCGGACGCGCTGCGCAAGATCGGGTCGGTGGGCAGGCCGGTCACCACCGTGTCGGCCCGGATCGTCGATGGCGACATGAAGGACGTCCCGCCCGGCGAGGTCGGCGAGATCGTCTACCGCGGCCCGCAGGTCATGTCCGGATACTGGCAGAACCCGGAAGCCACCGCCGAGGCGCTGCGCGGCGGCTGGTTCCACTCCGGTGACCTGGTCCGTGCGGACGAGGAGGGCTTCCTCTATGTCGTCGACCGGCAGAAAGACATGATCATTACCGGCGGCGAGAACGTGTACTGCGCCGAAGTGGAGAACGCCCTGGCCTCGCACCCGGCCGTAGCCGAGCTGGCCGTGATCGGCGCGCCCCACGAGCAGTGGGGCGAGACGCCGGCCGCGGTCGCCGCCCTGCATCCCGGTGCCTTGCTGACCATCGACGAGCTACGCGAATGGGGCACCGGCCGCCTGGCCCGGTACAAGCTCCCGACCATCTTGCACCTCGTGCCCGCCCTGCCCCGTAACGCCAGCGGCAAGGTCATGAAGACGGTTCTGCGCCGGCAGTTCGGTGATCCCCGGGGCCAGTCGCGGTAGCGGACGGGGCCTTGCGCAGCTCGGTTCGCAGCGAGGACATGGCCCGGGCCACGTGGGTCTTGACCGCGCTTTCGCTGATGCCAATGGCCGAGGCGACCTGGGTCTCGGGCAGGTCGGCGAAGTACCGCAGCACCACGACCTCCCGTTGCCGGGCCGGCAGGGTCCACAACGCCGAGATAAAGGCGGACCGCTCGACCTCGATGCTCGGCTGGCCCTGATCGCTGGGCACCTCAGGCGCGAGCCGGGGGGCGAGCTTGTCCACCACCGTGTGCTGCCGCAGCGCCGCCCGGGACCGGTCGACGACCGACCGGCGTAGGTAGGACAGCGCGTGGTCGGTGTCGGGCAGCCGCCGCCAGGCGGCGTGTACGGCGACGAACGAGTCCTGCACGATCTCCTCCGCCGTGGCCAGCTCCCGCACCAGCAGCGCGGCCGTCTTGACCAGCGGCCGGTAGTGGGTCAGGTAGAGCGCGGTCACCGCGCGGTCAGCGTCGCGGCCCGTCTCGGCGCGGCGGGTCTCGGCGCGGCTGTCTCGGGGCACGGGGACCGTCATGCCCGCGATCACGTCGCTCGGACTGGACCGCGGTCTGGACCGGACCTGCGTCACCGGCATCGGCCCGCAGCTCCACGCCCCCGCCAGCTCCCCTGACCTGGACAGCTCCCAGCCCGACCTCGTCTTGGGCGCCTGCATGGTGATTTCCTCGCCTCCGGCCAGTTGCGTCCGCGGGTCGGCCCGCCCGCTCACTCACCGGTAAGAGTCGTCCGACGCCGAAACGCCAACAACTATCCCGTGCCGGAATTACCCGGCATATCCCTGGATCGGGGGAGCGTTAGCTGGCCAGCTTGGCCGCGATACGCTGCTGATCCGGCCAGCGCACGTCGTAGACCAGGTTCAGCTTCTCCAGCAGCCAGATGACCCGGGCGCTCGGGTCGATCTGCCCGGGCAACGTCCCGTGCCGCGCCGAGGTCGGGTCGGCGTGATGAGAGTTATGCCAGCTCTCGCCCAGGGACAAGATGGCCAGCGGCCAGAAGTTCGTCGCTCGGTCCCGGCAGGAGAACGGGCGCTTACCTACCACGTGGCAGACGGAGTTCACCGACCAGGTGACGTGGTGCAAAAGCGCCACCCGGATCAGCCCGGCCCAGAAGAATCCCGCCACGGCGCCGGACCAGGTGCCTGTGACCAGGCCGCCGACGCCCGCGGGTACGAGCAGTGACGCGGCGACCAGTACCCCGGAGAACCGCCCGACGGCACGCAGGTCGCGGTCGGCCAGGATGTCGGGGGCGAACCGGGCCCGGTTGCTCAGCTCACGCTTCAGCATCCAGCCGACGTGGGCGTAAATCATGCCCTTCAGCAGAGCCCGGGTGTCGGTCCCGTATCGCCAGGGGGAGTGCGGATCGCCCTCCCGGTCGGAGAACGCGTGGTGACGGCGGTGGTTGGCTACCCATTGGACCGGTGAACCTTCGACCGCGAGCAGGCCGCCGACGGCCAGCGCGATGCGCAGCCCCCGGCGGGCTTTGAACGCGCGGTGGGTGAAGCCGCGGTGATAGCCGACCGTAACGGCCAGTCCCGTCAGCAGGTAGGCGACCGCCGCCATGGACAGATCCAGGATGGACAGGCCCCAGCCCCAGCCGACCGCGATGGCGACCGCCACCCCGACCAGCGGAAGCACGACGGCCACCCACATGGCAATGCCCGCGGCCAGTGTCTGCGGGGAATCCAGAAGCGGCTTGGCCGTGTCGGGCTGGGAAGCCTCGCTGGCTATCCCGCCGTCGTCGATGACGCTCGTACTATGTGACGCCTCCACCTGATGCCCGACCCCATTCGGCTAGAACCAGCGCGGCAAGATCAGTATGAATGGCGCCCGATGGCGCAGCGACTTCCGCAGCCCGAGAATCAGGCAAACTTTGCGCGACGCTTGGCGCCATCCAGACAGGGCTTCGTGGTCAGGCGTACTGCTCGTAGGCCACCCGCAGCAAGCGCACGATCTCGGCGTCGACTTAGGCCCATATCTCAAAACGATACCTTGTGCGTGGGCCGCCCGGGGCCGCCGCGCATGCCGACGGCGCGCCGCGCCGGACCTAGTCGAATTCGGTGGGCAGCGAGGGATCCCGGTGGTGGGCCAGCGCCCGCTCGAGCTGGCGGTGGTTGACCCGGCCGAGGGACAGCGGCGGCAGCTCGCCCAGGCCGAACCAGCCGACCTCGAGCGTCTCCAGCGTGGACGGCGGCTGGACGGCGCCGTCGCGGCGGCACAGAAAGAACAGCTTGTAGACGTGTACCGGCAGCGGCGGCAGGTTGCCCTGCAGGTCGCGATCCCAGCAGGCGATCAGCTTCACCGCCGAGCTGTGATAACCGGTCTCCTCCAGGATCTCCCGGGTCGCCGCGGCCGAAGGGGCGTCCCCCGGGTCGGCCCAGCCGCCCGGCAGCGACCACCGGCGGTCGGTCTTCTCCTGCATGAGCAGCACGCGCTCCCGGTCGTCGAAGATCGCCCCGCGCACGTCGACCTTCGGCGTGGCGTAGCCGGAGTCACGGCCGAGCTCGACCGCGAGATCAGCCGCCGGGCGGCCGCTGATCACCGCCAGCAACTCGGCCGCCAGCTGGCTCACCTGCCGGTACCGGTCCAGGTCGTAGTCGCCGGTGGCGAAGGTCAGCCCGTCCTGGGCCAGCGCGGCAAGCCTGATCCCGATCCGGCGCACCGCGTCGGCAGCTATGTCGGTCACCTCGGCACACTATCGGGTGCGCGGCGAGTACCTGACCCCGGTGAACGGCCACGCCTCGGCCAGCCACCCGGACACCGCGTCATACAACACCACGTCGAGCGAGGCCTGGTCCGCGCTCACCCAGGACCGGACGTCGGCTCCAGAACCCTCAGCCAGCGGATAGATATATACGCACCCGATAATCTCGTCGCTCCCCGAAGCCCGCACCGTGTACGTGAACCCCGAACGCCCGGCGAAGTCCGCGGCGTGCCGCTGCAAGTCACCCAGGTTCGCCGCCAGCGTCATGCCGGGCGTCGGCCACGCCCGGCCCGCGAATCCCGGCGTGGCCCTGATGTGCTCGATGCTCGACGTCCAGGCCCGGTAGTCGCCCTCGTTGTGCTCCGGCCCGAGCGGCTCCAGCCGGAACGCCTCGGTGACCAGCACATGCGGCACTACGAAGTCCTCAGGTACGAAGCTCATCATCGATCCGATCACTCACGCCGCGGCTGAGGGTGCGGGAGCCGGATCGGTCAGGTCCTGACCGCGCCGGCCCGGCATCGTGCCGGCGGCGTCGGCATCTCGGATGGCCAGCGAGCAGGCCACGCCGCACAGGCAGATCGCGGCGGCGACCAGGAAGGCCACGCGGTACGCGGTGAGGTTGGCCACCTCGTGCCCGGCGACCAGGTGCACCGGACCGACCAGCACGATGGCGGTCGTCAGCACGGCCACGCCCACCGCCCCGCCGAGCTGGCGCACCGCGTTGAACATGGCGGAGGCCCGGCCGGTGGCCGCGGGCGTGATGGTAGCGAACGAGGCCGCCTGGACCGGGACGAACACCTGGGCCATGAACAACCCCAGCGAGAGCAGGAGCAGCCGCGCCCACCACAGGCTGGTCTGCGGCCCCAGCAGCGCGAGCAGCCCGATCGAAGCCGCCGTCCCGGTCAGCCCGAGGGTGAGATGGCGGCGCGGGCCGAGCCGCGGATATAGCACCCGGCTGGCCAGCTGCGCGCCGCCCATGACCCCGAACGCCTCGGGGAAGGTGCTCAGCCCGGAACCGAGCGCGCTCAAGCCGCGGCCGTCCTGGTAGTACAGCGAGATCGCGTACAACGTGCCCAGGAACGCGACCGACGCCAGCACGATCACCCCGTTGCCCAGCCCGAACAGGCGGTTCTTCAGCAGCCGCAGGTCCACCATGGGCGCGGGGGACCTCAGCTCGACCACCACCATCGCGACCAGCAGCACGACCCCGGCCGCGATGGTAGCGAGCACGTCCGGCCGCCGCCAGCCCAGGTTGGGTCCCTCCGAGACGCCGTACATCAGCAGCCCCAGACCCACCCCGGACAGCAGGAAGCCGGCCAGGTCGAACCGCCCCGGCCGATCCTGCTTTTGCTGCTGCAGGAACAGCAGGCCGAACGTGAACGTTGCCACGCCGAGCGGCAGGTTGACGTAGAACACCCAGCGCCAGGACAGCTCGGTCACCAGCAGCCCGCCCAGCACCGGGCCGAGAGCCGGGGCGAGCGTGGTGGGCACGGTGAGGATGGCCGCGGCCCGCAGCCGCTCCGCGGGCGGGAACGCGCGGTACAACATGGCCATCCCGACCGGAGCGAGCATGCCGCCGCCGGCGCCCTGCAGGATCCGGAACGCGACCAGCTCGCCCAGGCTGGAGGCCAGCCCGCACAGCGCGGAGGCGACGGTGAACACCGCGATGGCCGCGAGCAGGACCCGCTTGCCGCCCAGCCGGTCGCCGAGCCAGCCGGAGGCCGGGATGAACACGGCCAGGCTGACCAGGAAGGCGATCGAGATGCTGTCCACCGCCGTGGGGCCCACCTTGAAGTCGCGGCCGATGGTGGGCAGCGCGACATTCACGATGGTCGCGTCCATGATGCTCATGAACATGGCCGCCACGAAGACGACCCCGATCACGACCTTCTGGCTCATACGCGCTCCCACGGCT
Source organism: Actinomycetota bacterium (assembly GCA_003136255.1). GTDB lineage: Bacteria > Actinomycetota > Actinomycetes > Streptosporangiales > Streptosporangiaceae > Palsa-504. Next base: position 30,347 of record PLDT01000153.1, on the reverse strand, counting down.
TGGTGCAGCGCCGCTTGGGCAGCGGAAATTCCGGTCCGCGTAGCATGCCCATGACACGACCTTTGTGCTGACAAGGAGATCGCTGATGCACGTCGCGGTGCTGGGGACCGGCATTATGGGCACGGGCATGGCCCATAGCCTGCTGCGGTCCGGTCTGGACGTCACGGTATGGAACCGGTCCTCCGGCCGGGCCGCGCCGCTGGCCGCCGACGGCGCGCGGGTGGCCGGCCGCCCCGCCGAGGCAGTAGCCAGCGCGGACGCGGTGATCACGATCTTGTGGGATGGCAACTCGGTGGCTGACGTGATGGCCGAGGCGCTGTCCGCCGCGCCGGACGGACTCCTGTGGGCCCAGGCCAGCACGGTGAGCCCCCACGACGCGGGCGAACGGCTGCCCGCGCTGGCCGCCAAGCACGGCGCCCGCTACCTCGACTCGCCGGTGCTGGGTACCCGCCAGCCCGCCGAGGAAGGCAAGCTCACTGTCCTGGCCGCCGCCTCGGAGGCGCTGCGCGACCCGATCGCGCCGGTGTTCGGCGCCATCGCGGGCCGGATCGTATGGGTCAGCGAACGGCCCGGCGACGGTACCCGGCTCAAGCTGGTCGCCAACTCCTGGGTGGCCACCATCGTGGCCGCCACCGCCCAGTCGATCGCGCTCGCCCGCGGCCTCGGCCTGGATCCGCGGGCCTTCCTGGAGATGATGATAGGTAGCGCGGTGGACGCCCCGTATCTCCACGTCAAGGGCGACGCGATGATCGCGGGCCAGTTCGCGCCCTCATTCGCGGTGGACGGCGCGGTCAAGGACACCGGGCTCATCGCCGACGCGATGCGGGACAGCGGCACCGACGCCACGCTGATGGAGGCGGTCGCGAGCCAGTACCGCAAGGCCGCCGACGCCGGGTATGGCGAGGAAGACATGGCCGCCGTGTTCCGGGCCTTCCGCCCCGGGGAACACTGAGCATGCGGCGCAACGCCAGCACCGTGGTGGTCCTGCCCGGCCCCGCTCCGGCCGAGGTCCTGGCCGCCGTCGGCCGGTCCATGAACGTGGCCCTGATCCGGCCCCAAGACCCTGCTGCTGACGACGGCGACGGGTTCGAGGCGGCAGCCGGGGCGCTGCAGCAGGCCGGGCGGTCTAACTCGGCCTACGCGCTGGTCCCGGCCGACCCGCTGGCGGCGATGGCCGCCAGCTGGCGGGCCATGTGGGACGTGTCCCGGCCCGCGGACCCGGCTGGCTTCGAGGCCGAAGCGCTCAAGGCACTGACCGCGTGGCGCTCCGGCCAGTTCGAGCTGCCCGACTACTACCTGATCCTGGCCGCCGGTCGCGAGGCCGGGGATCAGGGACCGGACTTCTACCTTGGCCCCTTGCGGACCGCCCGGCCGCAACGGGTGGCGTTCGTGGCCGCGACCGAGCCCGCCCAGCAGGCCGTCGGCGTCCTGCAGGCTCTCGGCTCCCTGCCGTACGGTCCGTGGTGGCCTGGCCTGGACGAGGTGATCCAGGCGGCCCGCACCTTCTACCCGGGCCAGCTGGCCGCCTACCCGGGCCAGCTGGCCGCAGGGACGCCCGCCCACCCCGGGTGAGACTCACGGACGGCGGCTGGCGCTAGGTCTATCCGGTCTGGGCCTATCCGGTCCGGGCCACCGCGGCCGGGGAGGCCGGCGGAACCGCGAGATTGCGTGAGGCCAGGCCAGCTTCGAGGGCACTCACGACCGACTCGGCCACCTTGACCCTGGCCCATCGCTTGTCCTCGGCCTCGACCAGCACCCACGGTGCGGCCGCGTGGTCCGTTCGGTCCAGCATCTCCTCGACGGCCGCCTCGTACTCCCGCCACTTCTCGCGGTTCCGCCAGTCTTCGGCCGTCAGCTTCCAGGCCTTCAGCGGATCACGCTCCCGGGCCTGGAACCGTTTGAGCTGCTCTGCGGACGACAGGTGCATCCAGAACTTGACGATGATCATGCCCTCGTCGGCCAGCGTCGACTCGAAGTCGACGATCTCCCGGTAAGCGCGCCGCCACTGCTCCTCGGTCGCGAACCCTTCGACCCGTTCCACTAGGACCCGGCCGTACCAGGACCGGTCCAGCACCGCCATGCCGCCCCAGCCGGGCAGCGCCGGCCAGAACCGCCACAGGAAGTGGTGGCGTTTCTCGTCAAAGGTGGGCGCGCCGAACTGGGCGACCCGGACGTGCCGCGGGTCCAGCGGCGCGACGAGCCGCTTGATCGCCCCGCCCTTGCCGGATGCGTCCCACCCCTCGAAGACCACGCAGACCGGCGGCCCGAGCTGAGGTTTGTCCCCGATCAGGCCACCCAGGATCAGCCGCAACTGCAGCAAACGATCCTGGGCCGCGGTCAGCCGGAGCTCCTCCTGCCTTGGGGTGAGCTTGAGGCTGAGATCCAGTACCCCGAGTGCGCCGCCCTTAGCCACCATGCGCCGCGCCTTCCTCCCCGCCTGATCCAGGTCGAATCCTTCACCGATTTACCCGGATTCGACTCAGCTGTAACGGCAAGCGCGAGCGGCCGGGTTAAGCTGTTCTTTGATCCTCCTCCGGGGCAGGGAACGTGATAGCAGGACCGGGCGACGAGAAAACCGTAGCCGTGGCTGGTCGCGGCCACCTGCGAGCCTCGCATGCCGACCGCGAGCAGATTATCGGCACGCTTAAGGCCGCGTTCGTGCAGGGCCGGCTGACCAAGGACGAGTTCGACGCGCGAGTCGGCCAGACGCTCGCCTCGCGCACCTACGCGGAACTGGCTACGGTGACCGTCGGCCTCCCCGCCGAGCCAGCCTCAGCGCAGCCGCCGCGCAAGCAGCCCCGCCGCCGGCCGGGCAACGCGGCGAGGTGGGGCGCATCCGGGCTCGTTACGCCCGCCCTGCTGGCCGCCGCCTACGTGCTGGCTTCCGTGCGCGGCGGCGCCGGATATGAAGTCGTAGCCCTCCTGATCGCCTGCGGGTACTTCATCTTCTGGCTGTCTGCCGGGGCGGACATGCTCTGGCAATGGCACTGCATGTCGCTGCCGGAGGCGGGGATGTGCGTCCGGTGCGCGCACACCGAGGCAGCTCACCGCGCGCCAGCGTCCTGCACCGTCCGGCTGGGTTCGCTGAAATCCAGACGCTGCCCGTGTTCGGGCTATGTTCCGCCGGGCGTATCACCAAAGACCGCCGACCTGCGCTTGCTATCATCGCGTTGACCACGCTGCTCACCAGTCCCATACTGAGCCGCACTGTCCGATCCAGCCAACCGGGGCATCGTGCAGCACATTCTGGCTCTCTCGCGCTCAGCCGTCATCATCCGGCACTGGTTTGAGATCAACCTTGACGACGCTTCCATGGAGCACGGCGCCCGGGTCGAGATTCGGGAGCTGCCTGCCCAGCCGCATCGAGGCAGTGAATCGGCGTCCCAGCTCACCATCGTCGATCGCCCGCTGTGGCGGGCCGATCTGTTCGACCGGCTCGCCGATCCCCCGGGCAGCTTCGCCGTCGCGCACTACCATCCGCACTTCACGGGCGACGAGCCGTCCGCCCGGTCCTGGGATCCCGCCTTGAGTACCGACCCCTGGACCTGGCTCGGTGATCAGATCACCAGCCTGGGGACCGCGGCCGGGGGCGCGTGCTGGCCGCTCGAGGCGCAGGACGCCGCGGAGCTACCCGGCTTGGCTAGCGCCGTGGTGGCCACGGCGCAGCAATACGGGCCAGCCACGTGCCGGTCGGCGGCGGAGTGCTTCCAGCTGACCAGTGACGTGCAGGACGCTGTACAGCTCATGATCGCCACGTTGCGCGCACCGGAACGCCTGGACCGGGACCGGGCGGCACCCTGGCTGGAACGCCCCTGACGGCGGACCCATGGACATCGCCGACTTCAGCCTGGACCTGTTCTCTCTCGCCGGGCGCAACGCCCTCGTCACCGGCGGCAACACCGGTCTGGGCCGGGCCTTTTCCGCCGCCCTGGCCACGGCAGGCGCTGACGTGTTCGCCGTCGCCCTGGCCGAAGACGACGGGACGACCCGCGCGCTGATCGAGCGCGCCGGACGGCGGATGGAGTTCATGGCGGCCGACATCACCAAGCCGGGCGTTCCGGCTGCCGTTGTCCACCGGTGCGTCCAGACGCTGGGCTCGGTCGACATCCTGGTCAACTGCGCCGGCATCGCCGTGCTGGCTGAGGTGGAGGACTTCGGCCGCGACCAGTGGGACCCCATGGTCTCGGTTAACCTGACCGCCGCCTTTGAACTCGCCCATGAGGCCAGCAGGTTCATGATCGAGCAGCGATCCGGCAAGATCATCAACATTGCCTCGCTGTTCTCCTTCCTCGGCGGTAAGCGGTCACCTGCCTACGCCGCGACCAAGGCGGGAATCGCGGGCTTCACCAAGGCCTACTGCGACGAGCTGGCAGCCCACAACATCCAGGTCAATGCCATCGCGCCGGGATACTTCAAGACCGCGATCACCGAAGCGACCCGCGCCGATCCCGCCGCCGATCGCCGTATCGTCGAGCACATCCCCGCTGACCGCTGGGGCGAGACCGCCGACCTGATGGGCGCCGTGGTCTTTCTGGCCAGCCGGGCCGCAGACTACGTTAACGGCCATGTCCTGGTCGTCGACGGCGGCTATCTCGTCCGCTGACCACTTCGTAACAGAGAGCGGCACTGAGCATGACTGCATCCCGATCTGCGAAATCCCGATCTGGGCTGAACCGCCAGTCGATCGTCGCGGCGATGACCGGACTGCTCGGGCCCGACGCGGTTGAGACCGGCGATGAGCAGCTGAAGGCGGCGAGCGTCGACCGGTTCAAGAAATACACCGCCGTCCACGGCATCTACGACGGGCCGATCCCGGCCGCGATCGTCTACCCATCCTCGACCGTGGACGTGGCGGCCATCCTGCGATTCGCCGATGAGAACCTGGTCAACGTCGTGCCCCGCACCGGCCGGACCGCCACCGAGGGCGGCCTGGAGACCGTGGTGCAGGACAGCCTCGTGGTAGACGGGTCGCGGATGAACGCGATCCTGTCGATCGACCCGGTCGACATGATGGCCACCGCGCAGGGCGGCGTCGGCCTGCAGCAGCTGGAGGACATCCTGCGGGCCCAGGGCCTGACCACCGGACACTCACCCCAGTCCATGCCGCTCGCCCAGATGGGCGGCCTGGTCGCGACCCGATCGATCGGCCAGTTCTCCACCCTGTACGGCGGCATCGAGGACCTGGTGGTCGGTCTGGAAGCAGTCTTCCCGGGCGGGCAGGTCACCCGGATCAAGAACGTGCCCCGCCGGGCCGCGGGCCCGGATATCCGTCACATCGTCATCGGCAGCGAGGGCGCGCTCTGCTTCATCACCGAAGTGACGGTCAAGCTGTTCCGCTACCGGCCGGAGAACAACCGCTACTTCGGCTTCCTCGTCGACGACTTCTCCGATGGCGTCGCCGCTCTCCGCGAGCTGATCACGGCTGGGTACCGGCCCTCGGTGTGCCGGGTCTACTCGCCCGAGGACGCCCGGCAGCACTTCGCCCACTTCTATAAGGGGAAAAACGTCGTCGTGTTCGTCGCTGAGGGCCCGAAGGGCATCGCCGACGCCACCGCGGAGGCGATCGAGGAACTGTTCGCCAGCCGCCCCCATGAGCGCGTGGAGTCCGGCCTGATCCAGCAGTGGTTCGAGAACCTTAACTGGGGCCAGGACAAGATCGACGCCGAGAAGGCCGCCATGCTCGAGCACGCCCATCTCGGATACACCACCGAGGTGTCCGTCAACTGGTCGCGGGTCAGCGACCTGTTCACCGCCGTCATGGCCCGGATCCGCGGCGAGTTCCCGCGAGCCGGTGATCTGACCATGCTCGGCGCGCACTCCTCGCACAGCTACCAGACCGGGACCAACCTCTACTTTGTCTACGACTACACGATCCATTGCAGTCCCCGCGAAGAGATCGAGGTCTACCACAAGCCGCTGAACGCGATCATCGTTGAGGAAGCCCTGCGGCTGGGCGGGTCAATGGTGCACCACCATGGGATCGGCAAGTACCGCACGCTGTGGGTGAAACAGGAGCACGGCAGCGCCTACTACCTGCTGTCCACCCTTAAGTGCGCGTTCGACCCCCAGGGCGTGATGAACGCGGGCACGATTTTCCCGCTCGACCCATCATGACCGCCTACTTGCTGGCCATCGACAACGGGTCACAGAGCACCAAGGTCACGATCTTCGACTCCCGCGGCCACGCCGTCGCCTCGGCCCGCAGAGCGCTCAAGCCCTACGACACCGCGGTGCCGGGGCGGGCGATCCATCCCGGTGACGACATCTGGGACTCCATCCGGGACGCCTGCCGTGCCGCCATGGCTCAGTTCTCCGCAGACCCCGCCGACATCGCAGCCGTCGGCCTGTGCACCATCCGGTTCTGCCGGGCCCTGCTGGCCGCGGACGGCAGCCTCGCCGAGCCGGTGCTGAGCTGGATGGACCAGCGCGTCTCCCGCCGCTACGAGCCGGCCAACCCGCTGGCCCGCTACGTCACCACCTCCTCTGGTTACATCACGCACCGCCTGACCGGCCAGTTCACGGACGCCGCGGCGAACTACCAAGGCGTCTGGCCCATCGACCAGGACACGGCGACCTGGTCGAGCGATCCCGCCGCCTATACCTCCACCGGCATGGCGCGCGACATGCTCTTCGACCTGGTCCCCCCGGGCGGCCGGCTCGGCGAGGTGACCGCCGCGGCGGCCCAGGCCACGGGTATCCCGGTCGGCCTGCCGGTATACGCCACCGCCAACGACAAGGCCGTCGAGGCGCTGGGCAGTGGCCTGGAAGAAGACGGCACCGTGCTGCTGTCGCTGGGCACCTACATCGCGGCGATGACCATCGGCTCCTCCTCGAGGAGCGCAGATGACAGCTACTGGGCCAACTTCGCGGCGCGCCCCGGGAAGTACCTGTACGAGAGCACCGGAATCCGCCGCGGCATGTGGATGGTCAGTTGGTACCGCACCATCCTGCAGGGCTCGCGCGGCGAGGAGCCGACCGCGGGAATGGCGCGTCTGGAGGACGCCCTCAACGAAGAAGCCAGCCAGCTAGCGCCGGGCAGCAACGGGTTGCTGACGTTGCCGGACTGGCTCGCACCCGGCCACGCGGCCTGGCGCCGAGGCGCGTTGCTGGGCTTTGACGGCAGCCAGGGCCGCGCCCACATCTACCGTTCGATCCTGGAGGGCATCGCCCTGACGATGGCGAATAACACCGCCGCGATGGAGCAAGCGCTGGGGCGCCGGCTCTCGACGGTTCTGGTGTCCGGGGGCGGCTCCCGCTCAGACCTGATGATGCAGATCGTCGCGGACGTCTTCGACCGACCCACCCGCCGTCCCGCGGTCACCGACGCCGCCGGTCTCGGCGCGGCCATCTGCGCCGCTGTCGGCCATGGCCTCTATCCGGACTGGGACCAAGCCACAGCGGCGATGGTCACCGTCGGCGGCCAGTTCGCTCCGCAAGCACCGGCCGCCCGCGCCTACCAGCAGATCAACAAGATCTACGCGGGCTTGACCACCTTCACCGATCCGCTGTTCCGCTCGATGGCCGACGGCCTCCAAGGTTTGGAACGCGCCTGACGGGGGCAGTCGACGGGCCGCTCCGTTCACACCCGCCGCCTGTGGTGTGAAAGGCTGACCCAAAGCAAGTGGCGTGCACGTCCCCGCGGTGGGTAACGGGGCCGTATCCATATCCGAGAGGTCATGATGGCGCAAGGCAATGTGAAGTGGTTCAACGGTGACAAGGGCTACGGCTTCATCGCGGTGGAGGGCGGCGGCCCGGACGTGTTCGTGCACTTCAGCGCGATCAGTGGTGGCGGCTACCGCAGCTTGGAGGAAGGGCAGAAGGTCGAGTTCGACATCACCCAGGGCCAGAAGGGACCCCAGGCGGAAAACGTCAGGGTCATTAGCTGACGCCTGGGCACCAGTGCCCGGCGCGAGCCGGGCACTGAGTCAGGGAGCCATGACAGCACCTATCAGCGAGCCGGTGCCCAGCCCGACGGCGGTAGGCGGCTTGTACGACGCCCGGCGCGACGTCTACTACACCAAGCCGGTCCTGCGCGGCTGGCTGCACCTGGTCTGGTTCGGGATCTCGGTGGTGATCGGCACGCTGCTGCTGGTTCGCGTGCACGGCGCTACGCGGGTCACCGCCGCGGCCATCTACGCGGCCAGCGTGAGTGCCCTCTTCGGGGTCAGCGCGTTGTATCACCGCGGCACCTGGACCGAGGCCTGGCGTCGGCGGCTTCAGCGCATGGATCACGCGATGATCTTCTTCCTCATCGCGGGCACGGCGACACCGGCTTTCCTGCTGGCGAACCCCGGCCCCTTCGGGCTGGTCTGCCTGATCGTGATGTGGGCCCTGACGCTGACCGCGGCGGCAGTCCATATGGCCTGGATGGGTGCGCCAGAGTTGCTGGTGGGCGGGACGTTCGTGGGGCTGGGCTGGGTCGCTGTCCTTGGGCTGCCGGGGGTGTGGATTCATGCCGGGGTCGCGCCGGCGGTGCTGGTGTTCGGTGGCGGCCTGCTCTACACGGCCGGTGCTCTGTCCTACCATCGCCGCCGGCCCGATCCGTACCCGTCGGTGTTCGGCTACCACGAGGTCTTTCACCTCTTCGTCTGCGCCGCCGCCACGTGCCAGTTCGCGGCCATCGCGCTGTTCATCATCTAGCCCGCGGCGGCTCGTCCCCTCATGGGACTTCGGCATGGGCGAAGGGGTTGGGCAGGGCGGCCAGCAACTCCTTGGTATAGGCGTGGCGAGGGTGGCGGAGCACCTCCTTGGTCGGGCCGGTCTCCACGACCTGCCCTTTGTTGAGCACGATCACCTCGTCCGTCACGACCCGGGCGCTGAGCAGGTCGTGGGTGATGTAGAGCAGGCTCAGGCCGCGTTCTCGACGGAGCCGGGCGAGAAGGTCGAGCACGTCGGCGCGCAGCGACACATCGAGCATCGAGACCGGCTCGTCGGCGATGAGTAGCTGGGGGTCGCAGGCCAGCGCCCGGGCGATCACCACTCGCTGGTGCTGGCCGCCGGAAAGCTGATGGGGCAGTTTCGGTGCGTACTGGGCGCTGGGTGTTAGTCCCACGGTGTCGAGCAGCTCGTGGACCCGGTCGCGAGCGGCGTGCGCCGACATGCCGAGGTAGTTCTGAGCCGGGCGCATGACGGCGTACTCCACGGTGTGCAGCGGATTCAGCGCGGCGTAGGGGTCCTGGAAGACCATCTGCACCCAGCGGTGATAGTCGCGCCGGCCATGGCGGCGGAGGGTCTCGACGTTTTGGTCGCCGAAGGCGACGTGACCCGATGACGGCCGTTCGGCCGCGGTCACGATCTTGGCGATGGTGCTCTTGCCGCTCCCGCTCGCTCCCACCAACCCGACTGCGGCGCCCGGGCTGATGGTGAATGAAACGTGGTCCACGGCGGTCACCCGCTGCTTGCGCCCCCGGCGGCTAGCGTAGACCTTGACCAGGTCGCTCACTTGCAGGGGCGGGATCTCACGCTCAGGCATGCTATGCCGTCCTGTTGGTTTCAAGCTCGGCTGCGCGTTCCGCCGCGGTGACATGGCAGGCCGCCCGGCCCGGGCCGAGCGGCGTCAGCTTTGGCTCAACGCGGTGGCAGAGCTCCTCGACCCGGCTGCAACGCGGGGCGAAGGAACAGCCGGCCAGCGGCTCCGACAGATCCGGCGGCGTTCCGGGGATGCTGCCGAGCTGGACGACTTCGGCGGTCGGATCGGCGTAGCAGCTGAGCAAGGCCGCGGTGTAGGGATGATGGGGTCCGCTTAGTAGCGCCCGGGACGGCTGGTCCTCGACGATCCTCCCCGCGTACATCACCATCGTCCGGTCGGTGACGTCGAGCACGACCCCGAGGTCGTGGGTGATGAGCACGGCGGTGAAGCCCTGTTCGCGCTGGAGCTCCTTGATCGTCTCGATGACGGCCGCCTGCACGATGACGTCGAGCGCGGTAGTGGGCTCATCGAAGATGATCATCCTCGGCTGGAGCGACAGGGCCATCGCGATAGCCACCCGCTGGCGCATCCCGCCGGACAACTCGTGCGGGTAACGCCCGAGCACATCGCGGTCGAGCTTGACTCGCTCCAGCAGCTCACCGGCCTCGGCTCGGACCGACGCGGCGTCCGGCCGCTGACCCCGTTCGGCATGGGCCCGCAGGATGTCCGAGAAATCCTTCTCGATGGTACGGACCGGGTTGAGGGCGTTCATCCCGCTCTGGAGCACGATGGCGAAGCCGTGCCGGCGCTGCCGGCGGAGCTCTTCGGCGCTGAGGCTGGCGATGTCGGTCCCGCCGATGCGGATCTGGCCGGACTCCAGGCGGGCCGGCGGGCGCAGCATGCCCGTGAGGGCGTACCCGAGCGTGGACTTCCCGCAGCCGGACTCTCCGACGAGTCCGACGAACTCGCCCTGCTCGAGGGTGAGGTCGACGTCGCGCACGGCCCAGATCCGCTGCCCGTCCCGTGATTCGTAGACGACATCGACGCCGCGGGCTTCGACCAGGTGACTCTTGTCCGCTGCCGTCGTCGCGGGTTCAGTGGCGAGCTGGCTCATGACCGCTCCCGTAGTCGAGGGTTGGACAGGGCATCGACGCCGAAGTTGACCAGGGTGAACGACAGGGCCAGCAAAGCGATGGCCAGACCCGGGGCCAAGATGACCACCCACTGACCGGTCAGCAGCGCGTTGTTGGTCTGGGCGGAGTACAAGATCGTGCCCCAGCTGATGGTGCTGGGGTTGCCGAGCCCGAGGAACTCCAGGCTCGCCTCCGCCATGACGGCGAAGGTGGCGGCGCCGAAAAAGCTGGCTGCCACGAGCGAGGTCATATTGGGGAGGATCTCCCGGAACACGATCCGCGGCAGGCGCTCACCGGAGAACACGGCGGCGGTGACGAAGTCGCGGGATCGCAACGTCGAGGTCTGGCTGCGGATGACGCGAGCTCCCGTCGCCCAGCCGGTCACGGCCACCACGAGCACGATCGTCCATACCGACCGGGACGGCACATAGGCAGCGAGGATGATGATGAGCGGCAGGGAGGGGATGACCAGCGCCAGGTTGGTGATGAAGCTGAGCGTCACGTCAACCGCGCCGGAAAGGTACCCGGCCACCAGCCCGATGATCACCGCGGCGAGGGTGGCGAGCAAGCCCGCCGACAGGCCTACGAGCAACGAGATCCGGGTGCCGTAGAGCATCTGCGAGAAGACGTCCTGGCCCTGGCCGGTGGTGCCGAACAAATGCGTTCCCGAGGGGCCCAGGTACGGGGTGAAGCCGGTGGACGTCGGGGAGTACGGTGCCAGCAGCGGGGCGAAGATCGCCACGAACACGATGACTGCGAGCACGAGCAGTCCGATGCGCGCCTTGCGGTTCCGCCACAAGGTGGCGAACACGCGGACGGCGCCCATGAGCGGACCCGGCAGGCGAGCGGCTCCCGTCGACGGCGTGACGGCTTCACCTGGTGGGATGGGACCGGTGGCGGTGGCGATCATCGAAGGATCCTGGGATCGAGCCGGACGTAGAGCAAGTCGACGATGAAGATGCAGACCAGCATGCTCACCGTTATCACCAGGAAGATCGCCTGCATCAGCGGGAAGTCACGGTTGGTGACGGCAATGAACAGCAGGCTGCCGATCCCGGGGTAGCTGAAGATACCCTCGACGAGCACCGCCCCCCCGATGACCCCGCCGAGGGCGAGACCGAAAACGGTGATGTTGGGGAGCAGGGCGTTGCGAGCCGCGTACATGGTAGCGATCGTCCGGCCCCGCAGCCCGTTGGCCTCTGCGAACGTGATGTAGTCCTCTCCCAGAATGTTGATCATGTTGTTGCGCATCCCGAACACCCAGCCGGCCAGGGCCGTGACCGTCAGGGTCAGGGCCGGGAGCACCGAGTGGCGGATGGCGTCGAGGATGAACGGAATGCTCCACGACGGCGACGCGCCATCGTTGAAACCACCTCCGAGCGGAAACCACCGAAGCTTGTAGGCCAGCGCGAAGAGCAGGAGCAGCCCGAGCCAGAAGGGCGGGAACGACGACAGGGTCGTCGCGGACAAGGTAATGGTCGTGTCCGACCGTCTGCCCCGGCGCCAGCCGGCCAGGACCCCGAGCGAGGTGCCGATGACGAAGGCGAGCACGGTGGCCACGCCGACGAGGATCAGCGTCCACGGCAGGGCCGCCAGGATGGTGTGGGCCACGGTCTGGGTCGGGAACGAATAAGAGATCCCGAAGCGCAGGTGGATGGTGTTGTCGAGGTAGGTCCAGTACTCCGACAGCAGGCTTCCGTGGGGCACGCCGAGCTGGTCCTCGACGACCTGCTTCTGCGCCGGTGTGATCACGGTGCCGGTCGAGGCGATGTTGGCCAGGGCGGCATCAACGGGCGAACCCGGCATCAACCTGGGCAGGATGAAGTTGAGGGTGACCGCGGCCCACAGTGTGAGGACGAATAGAACGACCTTGCGGGCTATGTAGGTCACCGTGGCCACCTCCTCATGGGGCACTGCATCGCGGACCTCATGCCTTCTTCAGGTGGGAGACCACCTGCAGGATGCTGGCGTCGTAGTTGGTCGGCAAGGCGTAGGGATCCTGCGCCGACGGCCAGCCGGTGAAGCGGGTGGTCTGGAACAGTCCCCAGCTCCCGCCGTAGTACAGCAGGACGACGGGCACCTGCGAGTAGACCTGCTCTTCGAGGGTGTAATCGGCCTTCTTCTGCGCCGCCAGCGTGGTGGCGCCCGCCAGCTGGGCCAGGGCCTGGTCGACCGCGGTGCTCTTGAACCGCTCGAAGTTGTTGGTCGTCGCCGTGTTGATCGGGGTCGCGAAGCTGCCGTTGAGAGCGTTGTTGTAGTCGTTGTAAGGGCTGCCCGTACCGCCGAATCCGCCGATCGCGGCGTCGAAGTTGCCGGAGTAGATCGACGACAGGTACTGCGCCGCCTGCGGGGTGTCGAGGGATACGTCGATGCCCACCGCTGCCAGCTGCTGGCTGATCGCCTGCGCTGCGTCCAGCCAGTCGCTATAGCTGTTCGGCAAGATAATCGTCATGTCGACCGGTGTCCCGTTGCTGGCGGTCAGGCGGCTGCCGTGCTTGCGGAACCCGGCCTGCGCGAACAAGGCCATGGCCTGCGGCACGTTCTGGGTCACCACGCCCTGATCAGGCAGGCTCGGGTCGAGGTACGCCTTCAGGTTGGGCAGGATCAGGCCCGACTGGCTGGCCGGCCCCAGATACCCTTCGACCGCCTTGAGGGCGATCTGGTTGCGCTGCAGGGACAGCGAAACCGCCCGGCGAAAGTCGACGTTGTTGTACGGGGCCTTGGTCAGGTTGAGATACAAGCCGATCGTCCCGCCCGGCGGGAACCAGTAGCTGCGCGTCCCGGGATCCTTCGCCACGAAGGTGGTCTTGATGTCGGGCAGGTAGGTGTATGACCAGTCGAACTGGCCGCTCGCCACCTCGAGCTGGTTGGTGTTCTGGTTGCTCGCCTCGGCCGGGAACGTCACTGACGTCGGGGCGATCGTCGCCGCGTCCCAGTAGGTAGGACTCTTGGTCAGTACGTAACCGGTCGGCGAGAACCGCCCAAGCACATACGGCCCGTCACCGACCGGATCGACGTTGGTGAACGTCGCCGGGTCGGTGATCTTCGACCAGATATGGGCCGGCACGATCGGCGTGGAGGCGATAGCGGCGGCAAACGGCACGTCGGGCTTAATAAAGGTGAAGGTGACGCTGGCGCCCGAGACCTTCACCGAGCTGATCTGCGACCAGATGCCCGAGCCGTCCAGCGCTGGATACTTCTTCAGCAGGTTGAACGAGAACAGCACGTCCGCTGAGGTCAACGGCTGGCCGTCGCTCCACTTCACTCCTGAGCGCAGCGTATAGACCAGCGTGGTCGGGCTGGTGAACTTGTAGCTGGTGGCGAGGTAGGGCGTGTAGGCCCCGTTGAACCCGCTGACCAGCTCGAGCGGCTCATACAGCAGGTACGTGCCGTGCAGTTGCGAGCCCGCGTACGGATTGAAGTCCTCGATCAGGTTGGGGCTGCCCGCGTCGCCCTGAATGGTGAGGCCGTCCGCGGCCGCGGCTGGGCCCACAGCGCCGCTGACGTCGGTCCCGCAGGCGCTGAGGCCGGCCATACACAAGACCGCGATCATCGGGACCGCCACCCGGCGACCTCTGATAACACGCGCCAACNNACTCTGATTGAGAAGCGTACATCTTCCGCACCGTTCCGGCGTGTCCGGAGCCACCCTTTTTTAGGCGACCTGATTTTTGTCTACGGCGAGGCCATAGACGTCCGCACCCCTAGGCGCGAATGCCGGTGCAGGAGTAACATCAAAAAAGTTGCTCCGGACCCAGGCTGCCGTACTTGCCGTGACTTTCACGGCGAAGCGGCGTGGGCCCGGTTTTTTTCGTGCACGGAACGGTGCGGCAAGACGCCATATCTAGGGACGGTGAGAAAAGCCCGGGAGATCTTTCTCCCCACCGCGATCTGCCCGCTTAACCGACTACCGCGCACGCTATCTCGTGCTGCCTGTCGGAGTCTGCGAAGAGGCCTGTCCATGAAAAGAAATCGCATGAAAAGAATCCCGGTGCTGGGCGGCGCGCTCGCCGTCATGGCCCTGTCGGCCGTCGCCTTGACCGCCGCGACTCCGGCCAGTGCCGGTACTGCGGCACATCCCAGCGCCGGTGCCGCAGCACGGGCGAACGGTGCCGCGGCGCTAGCCAGCGCCGGGGCTGAGGGCCTCGGCCGCGGGAGTGGCCTGAGCGCTCAGCAGCGTTCCGTCCTGTACGGCATCGCCGCCGACACCTGGAAGTTCTTCGGCGCCGACCTAGACCCGACCACCCACCTGCCGATGGACAACCTGGGTCCCGGCGCTGTCACCGGCGCCTATACCTCTGCCGCTGATATCGGCGTGTACCTGTGGTCAGTCGTCTCTGCCCACGACCTCGGCCTGATCAGCCGGCCGCAGGCCGACTCCCTGATTACCGCCACCCTGACGACGGTGAAGGGCATGAAACGCTACGACGGGTTCCTCTACCAGTGGTACGACACCACCAACGGGGACACGCTGCTCAACCCTGGCGCAGGCGACTGCCCGGCTCAGGCCACTCCCACCCAGGACAACTGCTACTTTGTCTCCGCCGTCGACAACGGCTGGTATGCCTCTGGCCTGGTCATCGCCCGGCAGGCCCTGCCCGAGCTTGCGCCGCTGGTGGACAGGCTGATCGCGCCGATGAATTTCGGCATCTTCTACGACAGCCGGGCGGAGACGGCCTGCAATACCAACCCTGCCGTCGCCGGGAACCAGCCCACCGGGCAGATGTACGGCGGATACTACGTCGACCAGGGACCCGCTGGTTACCACAACGGCGCCCTCTACAGCGACCCCCGAATCGCGATCTACATGGGTATGGGCCTACGCCAGATGCCAGGTAACGTCTGGTGGCGCACGTGGCGCACCCTTCCGCCGCAGCAATGCGCGACCGACCCCGACTTCTCCTGGCAGGGACAGTGGCCCGTGGCCGGCTACTGGCAGACCTACACCGACCCGCAGTCCGGCCAGACCTTCAACGTCTGGGAGGGCCACTACACCTACCCGGGCACGAACCTCACGTACGTCCCCACCTGGGCCGGCGGCATGTTCGAGGCCCTGATGGCCAACGAGGTCGTACCCGAGACCAGCTGGGGACCGAGCAGCTTCGGCCTCAATGACCTGCGCAACGCCCAGGTGCAGATCACGTACGACACCCAGGTGCTGCACGACCCGGTCTGGGGTATGTCGCCGTCCAGCACCGCCGATGACACCGGGGACTATGCCGCCTACGGCGTCGAAGGACTCGACTTCCCCACGGGTGATCAGCTGTCGC
Organism: Actinomycetota bacterium; assembly: GCA_003136255.1. GTDB lineage: Bacteria > Actinomycetota > Actinomycetes > Streptosporangiales > Streptosporangiaceae > Palsa-504. The sequence continues at coordinate 14,535 of PLDT01000153.1, read as the reverse complement.
AGGACGTCACGGCCGGCACCACCGAGACCGTCGTGACTCCGTACGCGTCCTTCCTCGCCCTCAGCGTGCTTCCCCAGCAGGCCTACGCCAACATCGAGAAGCTGATGACGCTCTACCCGGGCATCTACACCTCGGACGGCGGCTTCTACGACGCCGTCAACCCGACCACGGGCTCCATCGGACAGCGCCGCCTCGTCCTTGACCAGTCCATGATCATGGCCGCGGTGGATAACGCATTGAACAACAGTGCCCTCCAGCGCGACTTCGCCAACGACCCGACCTCGTGGGCCGCGAAAACCTACCTCTCCATGGAAACCCTGTCGATCCACTAGCCACTCTCTTCTGGCCGCGCTCAGAACAGAGTCGGTGGTCCGGTGGGCATCGGCTCGCTGAGCGGCTCGACCTCGGGCACCCGGGCTCGCACGTCGTCGTGGAATCGGCGTGCCAGCCCGAGCGCGTCGACGTTGTCGGGCGTATGGATGAAGACGGTCGGCGAACGACCCTCATGCAGCCAGCCGGTCACGGTGTCGAGCCAGTCCTGCCATCCCGCGACGGTACGTGCCGCGTCGTCCCGGCCGATGTAACGGACGACGGGATAGGAAGTGAGGGCCCGTGACCGGCGGGGCAGGCGGGGCTTCTTCCGCCACGCCTCGCGTTCGGCGTCGCTCACCGGAGGGCTCCCGAACAAGACGGTGGTGTCGAAGGTCACCCATTCGGCGCCGACGTCACCCAGAGCCCTCTCGAGCTGTTGTCCCGATCGCGGGTCCTGGAAGAACGCGCGGTGCCGCACCTCGACGCAGTACCGGTAATCCTGCGGGAGACGGCGCAGGAAACCGGTGAGAGCGCCGAGGTCGGCGGGGCTGAAGGACGGAGGTAGCTGGATCCAGAGGGTGTGGGCGCGTCCCCCGAGGGGTTCGATCGCGGCCAGGAAGGCGCGGAGCGGTTCGCTGACGTCGGCGAGGTGGCGCTCATGGGTGATCAGTTTGGGCAGTTTGGGGATGAACCGGAAGTCAGGGGTGGTCTGCCCGGCCCACGATTTCACCGTGTCCAGGGCGGGTGTCGCGTAGAAGGTCGTATTGCCCTCTACGGCGTTGCACCAGGTCGCGTACGCGCGGAGCCGCTCACGCGGTGACAGCGATCCAGGCAGGTACCGGCCTTGCCAGGGTGCGTACGTCCACATCGCGCATCCGACGTGGAGCTTCACGGCTTCGAGAGTATCTGAGCGGTAAGGTCGGCAGGCATGGCCAGGCAGAGGCTCAAGGAACGCGGTGTCAATCGCGTGGCGATGCTCGTCTACGGCGGCGGCGCCGTCCTGCTGGCCCCGTGGATTGTCGTGCTGGCGCTGAGCCAGAAGCAGAGTACCGACGGCTACCACCTGCGGCTGTCGTCACTGGGGATGTCGGTATTCATCGTGGCCGGGCTCGTGCGGACGGCGATCACGGGTCGTCGGCAGTCTCCCGACGTGGTCCTGCCGGCCTCGTTGGCGGCCACGTTCCTGTTCATCTCCGGCTGGTTCACGACCATCACGGCGAAGCATGGTCCGCTGGCGGTCGCGCTCGCCTATGACGTGTTCGTTAAGCTCCCCACGATCGTGCTCGCCCTGTGGCTGGCCCTGCGCATGGCCAGAGATCGAGGTGCTCATCACTGCGTACCCGCATGGATGCCGGCGGCGTTCGTCGCGGCGACGGTCGTTCTCGTCCCCTGGTTCGTGACCGTCCTAGTGCTCATCCCGCGGACCCACGAATTGCACAATCTGCGCCTGTTCTGGACCGGCCTTGACGTCTTTGAACTGGTCAGCATGGCGGCAACCGCCTGGTATCTGTATCGGCGCTCGCCCTTCGTAGCGGTAAGCGCCACGGTCGCCGCCGCGCTGCTGTTCAGCGACGCATGGTTCAACGTCGTGACGACGGTCCATGTAGCGCACCGGGCGGCACTGGTCATGGCCCTGGTAGAAGTCCCACTCGCCATTTACTCGGTCGTCATCGCAGGCCGCGAGGTACGGTCGTGGTCCGCCACGCACCGCCCGCCGGGACGATCGTGATAGGGGTAAGGGATGACTGGTGGCAGCTCGAAAACGATGCAGGCGTGGGTGGTCAGCGAACCAGGACCGATCGAGACCAACCCGCTGCGGTACGTGGAGAAACCGGTGCCGGCCCCAGCTCCCGGCGAACTGCTGGTGCAGGTCCTAGCCTGCGCCGTCTGCCGCACTGACCTGCACGTCAGCGAGGGCGATCTGCCGGTGCACCGTGAGCACGTCACGCCCGGTCACATGGTCGTGGGCCCGGTAGCGGCCCTGGGTGACGGCGTTACCGATTACGTGGTCGGGGACCGGGTGGGCGTCGCGTGGCTGCGGTACACCGACGGGACCTGCGTCTACTGCCGCCGCGGCAACGAGAATCTGTGCCCTAACTCGCTCTACACCGGCTGGGACGCCGACGGCGGCTACGCAGAGTACACGACCGTGCCGGCGGCGTACGCCTACCGGCTGCCCCTCGACGTAGCCGATGTCGAGCTGGCGCCGTTGCTGTGCGCCGGGATCATCGGCTATCGGGCACTGCTGCGCGCATCGCTCCCGACCGGCGGCAGGCTCGGGTTGTACGGATTCGGCGACAGCGCCCACCTGGTCGCCCAGGTCGCGCTGGCGCAAGGTGCGACGGTCCACGCCCTGACCCGCGACGAGGCGTCCCAGCGGCTGGCGCTCGAGCTAGGCGCTGCGTCGGCGAGGGGCGCGTATGACTCTCCTCCCGAACCCCTGGACAGCGCGATCCTGTTCGCGCCGGTCGGGGATCTCGTGCCGGTCGCGATGCGGGCCCTGGACCGCGGGGGAGTCCTCGCCGTGGCCGGGATCCATCTGACCGACGTACCGCCGATGAACTATGAGCGCGAACTGTTCTATGAGAAGGAACTACGCAGCGTCACCTCCAACACTCGTGAGAACGGCCGGGAGTTCCTGGCCTTCGCCATTGGTCACCATGTCCGGGCCACCACCCACGTGTACCCAATGTCAAGAGCACAACAGGCGCTGCAGGACCTCAAGGCGGGCCGCTTCGACGGGGCGGCGGTTCTCGTCAACGACCCGGACACCGCGACCTGACCCCTGGGTGATCGGCCTGTGGCGTCCGTCTTATGATGCGACTTGGGCATGTTCCTCCGCGCCAGGCGTTCCGCATGACGGACAGTGCAGGCCGACCGTTGCTCATTGATGGCAGCACTGCGCGCCCGTCGCGGTGTCGTAACCAGAGATGAGGCGACGATGGCGAAAGCAGTCGGAATCGACCTGGGTACCACCAATTCGGTGATCGCGGTGAGCGAGGGCGGCAAGCCGACCGTGATTCCGAATGCGGAGGGGGCCCGGACGACTCCGTCGGTGGTGGCGTTTACCCCCCAAGGAGAGCGCCTGGTCGGCCAGCTGGCCCGCCGTCAGGCGATCCTGAACCCGAAGGGCACGATCTACTCGGCCAAGCGCTTCATCGGCCGGCGTTTCGATGAGGTCAAGAGCGAGCTGAACGCCGTGTCGTTCGACGTGGTGCCCGGGCCGAACGGAGAGGCCCGATTCGAGATCCGCGGCAAGCAGTACGCGCCGGAGGAGATCTCGGCCCTCGTGCTGCGCAAGCTCGCCGAGGACGCGTCGAAGTTCCTCGGCGAGAAGGTCACCGAGGCCGTCATCACCGTCCCCGCGTACTTCAATGACGCACAGCGGCAGGCGACCAGGGACGCGGGCCGCATCGCCGGGCTCGAGGTGCTGCGCATCATCAACGAGCCGACCGCGGCCGCGCTGGCCTATGGCCTGGACAAGAAACGCAACGAGACGGTGCTGGTCTTCGACCTGGGCGGCGGGACCTTCGATGTCAGCATCCTTGACATCGGCGAGGGCGTGGTCGAGGTACGGGCCACCGCCGGTGACACCCACCTGGGCGGGGACGACTTCGACCGCCGCATCGTCGACTACCTGGCCGATGACTTCCAGCGGGAAAACGGGATCGACCTGCGCAAGGACCCGCAGGCGTTGCAGCGGCTGTTCGAGGCGGCCGAGAAGGCCAAGGTCGAGCTGTCGTCGGTGACGCAGACCACGATCAGCCTGCCGTTCATCACCGCGGACGCCGCCGGGCCCAAGCACCTCAACACCACGCTGATGCGCTCGACGTTCGACCAGATCACCGCCGACCTGGTCGAGCGCACCAGGGAGCCGGTGCAGCAAGCGCTGGCGGACGCGAAGCTGACCGCCAACGACATCGACGAGGTGATCCTGGTCGGCGGGTCCACCCGGATGCCGTCGGTGCAGACCATGGTCCGCAGGCTGACCGGCGGCAAGGACCCGAACATGACGGTCAACCCGGACGAGGTCGTCGCCCTCGGCGCCGCGGTTCAGGCCGCCGTGATCAAGGGCGAGGTGAAGGACGTCCTGCTGCTGGACGTGACTCCGCTGTCGCTCGGCATCGAGACGCTCGGCGGGGTCATGACTAAGGTCATCGACCGCAACACCACGATTCCCGCCCGGCGCACCGAAACGTTCAGCACCGCCGAGGACAACCAGTCCGCGGTCGACGTGGTGGTCCTCCAGGGCGAGCGGGAACGCGCCGCCGACGACCGGGTCCTGGGCCGGTTCCGGCTGGAGAACATCCGGCCGGCCTCTCGGGGGGAGCCGCAGGTCGAGGTCACCTTCGACATTGATGCGAACGGGATCTTGAACGTCTCGGCGAAGGACAAGGACACCGGCGCCGAGCAGCGGATCACGATCAGCGAGAGCTCCAACCTGGACAAGGCCGAAGTCGACCGGATGATCTCAGATGCCGAGCGGCACCGCGACGAGGACCGGCGGCTGCGTGAGCTGACCGATGCGCGCAACGCGCTGGATGCCGCCGCCTACCAGGTGGAGCGGCTGCTCACGGACCTCGGCGGTGCGGTGCCCGTGCACGAGAAGGCCCGGGCGGACACGCTGGTGGCGGACGCGCGGCAGGCGGTCAAGGACAATGCGCCGCTGGACCGGCTGCGCGACCTCACCACCGAGCTCCAGCAGGTCTACCACAGCCTCGGCGCTGCCACCTCCGCCCCGCAGGACCAGCCCGGCGCCCCGCGTGGTGATGACGATGACGTGATCGACGCCGAGTTCACCCCCAATGAGTAACACGGCCGGCGAGACCGACGGCGAAGGCGCCGCGGGCGGCCCGGGCGGTGTCGCCGTCGTGGCCGATCTGGAGGCCCGGCTCGCCGATACGCAGGCCAGGCTCGCCGAGGCCGGGGACCAGAGGCTGCGTGCCCTGGCTGACCTGGACAATCTGCGCAAGCGGTGTGCCGCCCAGGTGGAGCGCGCCGAGGCTGACGCCCGTGCCCAGGTCGCCAGGCAGTGGCTGCCGGTGGTCGACAACCTCGAGCGCGCGCTCGAGCACGCCGCGGCCGATCCGCGCACGATCGTCGACGGAATCGCGGCCGTGCGGCAGCAGGCCCTGGGCGTGCTGACCAGCCTCGGCTTTCCGCGCCGGGACGACACCGGCGCGACGTTCGATCCGGCCCGGCACGAGGCCGTCGCCACCACGTACGATCCCCGGGTCCCTCCCGGCACCGTGGTGCAGGTCGTGCGGGCTGGCTACGGCGAACCAGACCGCCAGCTGCGGCCCGCGCAGGTCGTAGTGGCCAAGGCCGACTGATGCCGGGCGCACCGAGGGCTGATCGCCGTGACTTCTATGAGGTTCTGGGCGTGCCGAGGACCGCGACCCAGGACGAGATCCAGCGGGCCTACCGCCAGCTGGCCCGCCGGCACCATCCCGACGTCAACAAAGATCCCGGAGCCGAGGACCGGTTCAAGGAAATCTCCGAGGCGTACGACGTGCTGTCCGATCCGCAGACGCGGCGCCGTTACGACGCCTTCGGGCCGGACTTCCGGCAGGTGCCCGAGGACGTGGATCCCGAGGCGTTCCAGCGCAGCCGCGCCGGCGCGGGGCCCGGCCAGGCCCGAGGCGCGGGCGCTGGCGCAGGGCCGTTTGGCACGGGCCTGGGCGATGACCTGGGCGGCATCAATATAGAGGACCTCCTCGGCGGGATCTTCGCAGGCCGGGGCTTCGGCCCGATCCCGGGCGCCGACACCGAAGCCGAACTCGAGCTGACCGTGGAGGAGGCCTTCCAGGGCGGCCAGCGGTCGGTCACCCTGGACGGTCCCGACGGCCGGCGCACACTTGACGTCAGGATCCCGGCCGGAGTGACTAACGGGCAGCGCATCCGCCTGTCCGGGCAGGGCGGGCGCGGCAGCGAGGGCGCCCGCAACGGGGACCTGTACTTCGTGGTGCGGATCGCCCCGCACCCCCGGTACCGCGTCGACGGACGCGATCTGTACGTCGACCTTCCGCTGACGCCGTGGGAAGCCGCGCTGGGCACGACGGTGGCCGTGGAGACCCCGCGCGGTGAGATGAAGGTCAAGGTGCCAGCGGGTACCTCGACCGGCAAGCGGCTCCGGCTCCGGCACCACGGCCTGCCTCACCCGCGGGGCAGCGCCGGGCATCTGTACGCCGAGGTCAGGATCATGGTGCCGGCCAAGCTCACCGATGAGGAGCGCCGGATCTTCGAACAGCTGGCCGCGGTCTCCACCTTCGACCCGAGGAGGCGGTAGTGGCCTACGCACTGGTCCTGGTCCGGTCGGCCAGCCTCAACCTGGAGGCGTTCGCCCGGGCGACGGGCACGCACCCGGACCTGGTCCGCAGTCTCGTCGCCCTGGGCATCCTCGACGCCGACCGCGACGCGGCCGGCGAGCTGTGGTTCGCCCCCAGCCAGGTGGCGCTCATGGGTCGGATCCAGCGGCTCCGCGCCGGATTCGGGCTCAACTACGCGGCCGTCGGGCTGGTCACCGACCTGCTGGACCGGATCGCGGTACTCGAAGCGGCCCTGCGGGAGGCCCGACCGCCGGGAAGGTGAACATGGACCCCAGCCACCTGACGCAAAAGTCGACCGAAGCACTGCACGACGCGCAGGCTAAGGCGCTGCGCCTCGGGCACACCGAAGTGGACGGCGAGCACCTGCTGCTGGCCCTGCTCGACCAGCAGGACGGCATCGTCCCCCGCCTGCTGGCCCAGGCCGGCGCCGATCCGGACCAGTTGCGGACGGCGCTCGAGGCCGAGCTCGCCAAGCGCCCGAAGGTTACCGGCCCGGGCGTCGCCCCGGGGCAGGTCCACGTCACCCAGCGGCTGGCCCGCCTGCTCGATGCGGCCAACCAGGAGGCGGGCCGGCTCAAGGACGAGTACGTCTCGGTGGAGCACCTGGTCATGGCGCTGCTCGACGAGGGCTCGGCGACTGCTGCCGGACGGCTGCTGCAGCAGCAGGGGCTGACCAGGGACGGCTTCCTGCAGGCGCTGACCAAGATTCGGGGGAACCAGCGGGTCAGGTCCGCGATGCCCGAGACCGCCTACGAGGCACTCGACAAGTACGGCACTGACCTGGTGGCCGACGCCGCGGCCGGCCGGCTCGACCCGGTCATCGGACGTGACGCCGAGATCCGGCGGGTGATCCAGATCCTGTCCCGCAAGACCAAGAACAACCCGGTCCTGGTCGGCGATCCGGGGGTGGGCAAGACCGCGATCGTGGAGGGCCTGGCCCAGCGGATCAACCGCGGCGACGTGCCCGAGGGGCTGCGGGACCGGACCATCTTCAGCCTCGACCTGGCCGCGCTGGTCGCCGGGGCCAAGTACCGCGGCGAGTTCGAAGAACGGCTCAAGGCGGTCCTGGCCGAGGTCAAGGCGGCGCAGGGACGCATCTTGCTGTTCGTGGACGAGCTCCATACCGTGGTCGGGGCCGGGGCGGCCGAGGGCGCGATGGACGCGGGCAACATGCTCAAGCCGATGCTGGCCCGTGGCGAGCTGCACCTGATCGGCGCGACGACGCTGGATGAGTACCGCCAGCGGATCGAGAAGGACGCGGCGCTGGAGCGCCGGTTCCAGCCGGTGCTGGTGGACGAGCCGTCGGTGGAGGACGCGATCTCGATCCTGCGTGGCCTGCGGGAGCGGCTCGAGGTGTTCCACGGCGTGAAGATAGCCGACGGCGCGCTGGTCGCCGCGGTCACCCTGAGCCACCGCTACATCTCCGACCGGTTCCTGCCGGACAAGGCGATCGACCTGGTCGACGAGGCCTGCGCGATGCTGCGGACCGAGATCGACTCGATGCCGGCCGAACTGGACGAGCTCACCCGGCGGGTGATGCGGCTGGAGATCGAGGAAGCCGCCCTGGCCAAGGAGACCGACCCGGCGAGCAAGGCGCGGCTGGAGGACCTCGGCAAGGAACTGGCCGACCTGCGGGCCGAATCTGACGCGCTGCGGGCCCAGTGGGAGGCCGAGCGCCGGGCGCTACGCAAGGTCCAGGAGCAGCGCGAGGAGCTGGAGCGGCTGCGTCAGGAAGCCGAGCAGGCCGAGCGTGACTACGATCTCAACCGGGCCGCGGAGCTGCGGCTGGGCCGGATCCCGGACCTCGAGCGGCGCCTGGCGGCCGAAGAGGAGCAACTCGCCGTCCGGCAGGGCGGCCGGCGGCTGCTGCGGGAGGTCGTCACCGAGGATGAGATCGCCGGGATCGTTTCGCGCTGGACCGGCATCCCGCTGGCCCGGCTGCAAGAAGGCGAGCGGGAAAAGCTGCTGGCGCTGGACAAGATCCTGCAGGAACGGGTGATCGGCCAGGGCGAGGCCGTGCAACTGGTCGCCGACGCTGTCATCCGGGCCCGTTCGGGCATTAAGGACCCGCGCCGGCCGATCGGGTCGTTCATCTTCCTCGGCCCCACCGGGGTCGGCAAGACCGAGCTGGCCAAGTCCCTGGCGGCGGCGCTGTTCGACACCGAGGACAACATGGTCCGGATCGACATGAGTGAATACCAGGAGCGGCACACGGTCAGCCGGCTGCTCGGCGCGCCACCCGGGTACGTCGGCTATGAGGAGGGCGGGCAGCTGACCGAGGCGGTGCGGCGCAAGCCGTACTCGGTGGTGCTGTTCGACGAGATCGAGAAGGCGCACCCGGATGTGTTCAACACGCTGCTGCAGGTCCTGGACGATGGCAGGCTCACCGACGCGCAGGGTCGCACCGTGGACTTCCGCAACACAGTGATCATCATGACCTCGAACGTCGGCTCGGAGTACCTGCTGGACGGGGTGACCTCGGGCGGGGAGATCAAGCCGGACGCCCGCGAGCGCGTCATGGCCTCGCTGCGTTCGACATTCCGGCCCGAGTTCTTGAACCGCCTGGACGAGATCGTGCTGTTCAAGCCGCTGACCCCCACCGAGATCGAGCGCATCGTCGACCTGATGTTCAACGATCTGCGGACCAGGCTCGCCGACCGGCAGATGACCCTCGAGCTCAGCGAGGAGGCCCGCAGGTACATCGCGCAGCAGGGCTTCGACCCGGTCTACGGTGCCCGCCCGCTGCGCCGGTTCATCAGCCGCGAGGTCGAGACCCGGATCGGACGCGCCCTGCTGGCCGGCGATGTCCGCGACGGCGCCGTCATCCGCGTCGGCCTGGCGGACGGCGAGCTCACCGTGACGTACGAGAATCCGGCGAGTTGAGGCGGGCCTGCGCATGTCAGAGGAGATAATCCGGTGCCCGAACTGCGGCCGCAGGAACCGGGTGCCCGCCGCGGCCTCCGGGATCCCGCGCTGCGGCCACTGCCACAAGCCACTGCCCTGGATCGTCGACGCGGGCGACGATACCTTCGCCGAGGTGGCCGAGCGCGCGTCCGTTCCCGTCGTGGTCGACCTGTGGGCGCCCTGGTGCGGCCCGTGCCGCATGGTGAGCCCGGCGCTGGCGCAAGTGGCTGCGGACATGGCCGGCCGCCTGAAGCTGGTCAAGGTCAACGTGGACGACTCGCCCAGGCTGGGGCAGCGCTTCGGCGTGCAGTCCATCCCGACGCTGCTGGTCATGCGCGAGGGAAAGGTGACCTCGCGCCAGGTCGGGGCCGCGCCGGCCGCCGCGCTGCGGTCCTGGGTCGAGCAGGCGCTCGCGACCTGAACGCCGGCGGCTCCCGCTAGGCCGGTACGGAGGTTATGGCGTAGCGGTCGCGGGCATCGTCGAAGTCGGTATCGACTTCCCTCAAGCCTGCCGCCTTGAGTCGTTCGCGCAGTTCGCCGACCGTGAAGGGATGGAAGGCGATCCGGTACTCGTGCGGTTCGACCCGGTTGCCGTTCTCGAAGATGAGCACGATGTGGGCGACGTGCTCCTGGTCCAGGCGGTCCGGTATCTCCCAGGCGTACAAGAGGATGGACCGGCGGCCGTGCCGGGTCACCGCGGTGTCGGCGAGCTGTACGATCCGGCGTTCGGCATGGAGCTTCTCCCAGTTACGGGAATCCACGACCACGTGGCCGCCGGGGCGGACCATATCCCGGAGCCCGGTGAGCGCACCGACCATGGCGTCGCGGCCGACTGCGTGCACGAGTGAGTTCCCGATGCAGAGCACGACGTCGAACCGTTCGCTGACGACCGCCGGAAGATCCGCCCACATGGAGTGCACCACCGGGATCTCCAGCTGCTCGCTCCGGAACCGGTCCGCCGCCACCGCTATCATCGCCTCGCTTCCGTCGGCTGCCCACACGCGGTAGCCGCGGCGGGCGAGCGCCGCCGCGTTGATGCCGGTGCCGCAGGCCGCGTCCAGCACGACGCTGGCGTGACTGGTCCGCTCCAGCAGACGCGCCGTTGCGGGATGGCTGAGGGCCGGACCGCGAGCCAGCGCGTCGTCATCGAAGATCCGGTCGTAATCGGCCGCGAAAGTCTCGTAGTAATCAGCCATGCCCGTAGCCTGCCAGAAAGGACTGTCGGCCGCCGTGTTCAGATTCGGGTCAGAGGTTATAGCTCGGCCCCGGTGCGGTCTCCCTGGACGAACGGCTCGTTCCGGCAACGGTGGTGTGAGCCCTAAATAGAGTGTGTCACCAACCTTCGTGCGCCCTCGCTAAACTCGCTGGTATGCCCAGCATGGGATTGCGCGAGCTCAAGAAGGCGCGCACCCGGCGGCACATCGCCGATACCGCCGCCCGCCTGTTCGCCGATCGCGGCTATGAGAACGTCACCGTCACTGACGTGGCGCGTGAGGCCGAGGTCGCCGAGCAGACGGTCTACAACTACTTCCCGGTCAAAGAGCAACTGGTCACCGATCGCGATCAGCAGGTCCAGGAGCGGCTCAGCGACCTGATCCGCTCTCGGCCGCCCGGCGTCACCGCGGCGGCCGCCGTCCGTGACTACGTTCTCGAGTCCGCCGCCGGGATCCGCGGCATCCCGCCGGAGCAATGGCGTGGCGAACTCGGCTACCTGGCGGCCATCAGCCCGGCCGTGCACCGGCTGGCTTTGGAGATGACCGGCCGCCAGGCCAACGCCATCGCCGCCGCCATCAGCGACACCACCGCCGTCCCGCCGGAGATCGCCAGGCTGCAAGGGATTGCGCTGGCTGGCGTGTTCCAGATCATCATCAGCGAAGCCGGCCGCCGCACCCAAGAGGGCCAAAACCAGGAACAGATCGCCGACGAGCTGTATCCGGTTGTCGAGAACCTCCTGGACGAGCTCGACCGCTGGTTCAGCGTTTCCGCATCGTCAGTGCCGCCCCGGTGCGCAGCTGACTTAGGCGCAGATCGCCTCGGTGGCCGTCAGTAGCTCGGCGAAGAGCTCGCGCGATCGGTTGGCGCGGCCGGAATAAACCCACGTCCCGATTGTTGTAGTGAACACTAACATAAGAGTAAACTCCAACAATCGATCAGGAACTGGAGTCATGATGCCCACCACGACCGAGGACACCAGCCGGACCGCGCGCCTGCTAGCGCTGATGAAGAAGGGCGACGACGCGTTCAACGCCCGCGACTTCGCCGCAGTGGACGAGGTCCACCACCCGGACATGATCGCGTACATCACCGGACTCGCGGAACCGGTGTACGGAAACAAAGCGCACGCCGCGGCGATGCAGCAGTTTCTCCGCATCTTCCCCGACATGCACGTGTACAGCGACCCGTACCCGATCCAGTTCGGCAGCGGCGACTGGATCACCGTCATCACCAACGCCACCGGGACCTTCACCGGCCAGATGACCCTGCCCGACGGCACCGTAATCCCCCCGACCGGAAAAGCGTTCGACGTCGAATTCGGCCAGACTACCAAGTGGGACGGCGACCAGCTCATCGTGATCTCCGCCTTCTGGGACGCCGCCTTGCAGCGGCAGCAGCTCGGCCTCGCCTAGCGCCGCATGAGCCGCCGGGGGCGGTTGGTTTCTCCGCTGGCAGCGGTTCTGCAATCATGAACCAGTGCTGTCACGACGCGTGGAGTGGGCGGTGGCCGGCGTGCTGGCCGGCTGGGCGGCTGCCCGGCTGGCGGGGGCTGATCGTCTCCGGTTTGCCGAAGCGTGGGCCGTGCCGACGCTGTCGTTCACCCCGCAGGTAACCGCGGGAGCGTGGGCCAGCGCGCTGCTGTTGCGCGGGGCGGGTCCGGCTGCCGTCAGCGCGGTCGCCGGGGCTGTCCTGACCGGCGCGGTGGGCCCTCGCGCGGCACCGCACCGCCAGCCGCCCGCCGCGGGGCCCGTGCTGCGGGTCCTGACGGCGAATCTGCTCGTCGGCCGGGCCGAGGCGGAGGCGGTGGTCAAGCTCGTATGCCGCAAGCACGCGGACGTGCTCTTCGTGCAGGAACTCAACGACGAGGCGGAAGCCAGGCTCCAGCGGGCCGGACTGGGCGATCTGCTCCCGCACCGGGTGACGCAGCCGAGGGCGCACGGCACCCGAGGCAGCATCTACGCCCGCCACCCGCTGAGCGACGGGCCGCTCGCTGCGCCGAGGTCCGCAGCCCGGTGCACCGCTCGGCTGGACCTTCCGTCCGGGCAGTTCGTGCAACTGGTCTGCATCCACGCGGCGCCGCCGAGGCCTCCGTGGTCCCCGGACGCTACGGCCCGGTGGCGCAGCCAGCTGGCCGCGCTGCCTGCGCCCGGTGACAGTCCGCGCATCCTCGCCGGAGACTTCAACGCCACCCTCGATCACGCGCAGTTCCGCCGGCTCCTGCGCCTCGGCTACGTGGACGCCGCCAGCCAGGTCGGCAACGGGCTGTCTCTCACCTGGGGACCGCGACCCGACCGGCGCCCGACCCTGCTCGCCATCGACCACGTCCTCATCGACCGGAGGTGCGCGGTAGTGACCACATCGGCCCACTGGCTGACCCGCAGCGACCACCGCGCACTGTACGCTGAGCTCCGGCTTCCCGCGCCTGACCGCCGGTGAGCCCGGGTCGTCCTCGTGGCCATCCGTGACCCCCGATATAGTCTCGTGCAGGTCATACCGAGGTTGTGAGAGGCGGTCATCCGATGCGTCCGGACATCGTGGCTGGCGGCGTCTTCCCCGATTACGCTCTGCCCGACCACACGGGCACGGTGCGTAGGCTGAGCGAGCTTCAGGGTCGTGATCCGCTGGTCCTGACCCTGGCGCGCGGCAACTACTGCCCTAAAGAGCACCAGCAGCACCTGGAGCTGGCGGCCAACTACGCCAAGATCGCGGTGGCCTACACCCAGGTCGCGACGATCGCCACCGACGACCATCACACCATTCAAGAGTTCCGCGCGTCGGTGGGCGCCCAGTGGCCCTTCCTGTCCGATCCCGGCCGGACCGTCCAGCAGGACCTGGACATCGCCGAGTACACCGACCCCGAGCACAACCCCATGATCCCGCACACCTTGGTGCTCAAGCCGGGGCTGGTTATTCACAGTGTCTACAACGGCTACTGGTTCTGGGGCCGCCCGTCGTTCTACGACCTGTGGACTGACCTGCGCGCCGCCACGGCCGAGATCCGCCCGGACTGGGATCTGAGCACCCCCGGGCTCCGCGCAGCCTGGGACGCGCACGACTACTCCAAGTTTCACGGCTGGGACCGGGGGTCCGAGTCGATGCCGACCTCGTATACGTAACAGGACCGGATCGCGGAAGGGGCGAGGTCAGTGCGCACGCCGGTATGCGAGATGCTCGGGATTGACCAACCGATCGTCCAGGCCCCCATGGCCGCGATTCCGCCGCTAGCCGCGGCGGTCTCGAATGCTGGCGGCCTCGGCATGGTGACGCTGACGTGGTCCGATGACCCCGGGGCCGTGGTCCGGGAGACGGCGGGGCTGACCGCACGGCCGTTCGGCGGCAATTTCGTTCTCACCTCGGATCACCATCGTCATCTGGACCAGGCGCTGGCGGCCGGGTTGCGGATCGTCTCGTTCATGTGGGGGGATCCCAGCAGCTACATCACGGCGGTGCACGACGCCGGGGCAGTCGTCCTGCACACGGTCGGCAGCGCCGGGGAGGCTCGGCGGGCGGTGGCGGCCGGGGTGGACGTGATCGTGGCGCAAGGCTGGGAGGCGGGCGGGCACGTGTGGGGGACGGTGGCGACGCTGCCGCTGGTGCCCGCGGTGGTGGACGCGGTGGCGCCGGTGCCGGTGATCGCGGCGGGCGGGATCGGTGACGCCCGCGGCGTCGCGGCGGTGCTGGCCTTGGGTGCCCAGGCCGCGTGGCTGGGCACCCGGTTCCTGCTCGCCGAGGAGATGCCGATCCACGAGGACTACCGGCGCGCGCTGATCGCCGC
>PLDT01000123.1:0-3256 GCA_003136255.1 Actinomycetota bacterium | reverse complement strand
GCTCAGCATTTCAAAATCGCACCGAGCGCCGATTCGGCGTGCATGGTTGAAGATGCTAGTGCGCATGACAGTCGCACACATAACAGCTAATTATGGTCGCCGCAAGCTGGGATCAATGCGGCGGCTATGCGGCATTGTCCACTCCATTCAACTAACGGAGCGTACCGTCGCAGCTGATGGCAGAAAGCGCAGGTATGTGCAACCTTCTGGCTGGGTGTACTGGAGATCTTCGCCAAAGGCGTGACGATGAAGGCCCGGCCCCAACTTCCATCTCGCGTACGGATCGACGGGGCAATCTCTAGCCCGCTGTCGTAGATCGTAGATTGAAATTGCTGACCGCGCGGCTTCAGCGGTGTCGTAACTGGTACTCGTAGGCCGGTGATGGTGAACTCCAGGGCAATCATGGGATCGCGAACCCAGACAGGTATGCGTGCGGGCGAAGCCCTAGCCTGCCTTCCCCGGCAGGCCAGCCTTACGGTGAGATCGAGGATAAACTCCGTGGAAACGAGGGCTAGCTTGGCTCGTTCTCGGGGAGGGCAGATGGAGGATCGGGGCCCGGCCGTTCACAGGACCATCATTGCCGTCGATGTTGAGGGGTTCGGGGATCCTCATCGCACCAACCCGAATCAAGTAGCTGTGCGTGAGGGCCTGTACCGGGCGATGCGGGAGGCATTTCGCCTGGCGGGTATCCCGTGGACTGACCGCGATCACGAGGACCGTGGTGATGGCATGTTCATCCTCGTCGGCCCTGATGTGCCGAAGAGCCTGTTCGTAGAATCGCTGCCGTCTGCGCTAATTGCCGCGCTGCGCAGCCACAACGCCGCGCATACGGACTCGGAGCGGATCCGGCTCCGGATGGCCTTGCATGCCGGGGAGGTGCACTATGACGACCACGGGGCTACCGCAGCAGCGGCGGCCCTGTTGCACGACTCAGACGCCTCGCAGCCTTCGCGAATCCCTCCCCTGCAGCCGTGGCGCTTGCCGAGGCACTGTTCGGTTCCTGGGCCGGCCGCAAGATGTCATTGGTGATGCAGATGCCGCCGCTGACTTGCTTCGCGGCCTGATCAGTCCGCTAGCCACCCCCACGGCATCGCGGAAGCCTGAACTCCCGGGCATGGTGCGGTTGACATCCACCCCGCTGTGAACGAATACGGACATCTGTTGGCCAAGTGTGATCCGCTGACTTGCAGAGCGCGGGTGATCCGTTTCGGTGCCTGGCTGGGGGTGGGCCGGAGCCATCGTCGTGCCGGTCTGCCGTTGTGACAGTTTCCAGCCGAAGCCGGACCTCAGCGGCCCGCCGTGGTCCACGCGGAGCCAGCCGATGTGCTTGCGCGGACAATTATTCGGGTATCGGGATAAAGCGGTAGTTGTCCGCACCTGACGTGCGACCTTGCAACGGAGGCTGACCGGGGAGGAACAGCGCCGGTGATCGAGAGCCTGGCCAGTCGCCCCGGCAGGCCAGGATGGCCGCGAGCGGTCGTCCCGGCTGCCGTCGCGATCGTGGCCGTCGGGCTCTTGACGGCCGCGGCCGAGACCTCGGACGTGGCCGGGTCACTCAAGGTGCTGGCCCGTGTCCGCTGGACCTGGCTCGCGGCCGGCGTCGGGTTTGAGGTCATCTCGGTAGCCGCCTTCGCCGCCATGTTCTGCCACCTCCTCAGGGCCGGCCGGGTAAGGGCCCGGCGGTCTGAGATGCTGGCTACTGTCTACGCCGCGAACGCGATGTCGGTCTCCGTTCCGCTCGCCGGCCCGGGCCTGGCCGCGACCTACCTCTTCCGCCGCTTCACCCGGTCCGGCGCCGGCGCCGCGGGCGCCGGCTGGACGCTGCTAGCCGGCGGGGTGATCTCCGCTACCGCCTGGGTCGTTGTCCTAGCGGCCGGCGGCCTGGCGTCCGGCCGCACCGTGGCGCTGGCGATCGCCGTCCCCGCCCTCGCGCTCGCCGTGGCCGTAGCGGCTGCCATCGCAGCCGCGGGCCGCTACCCTCCCGTGCGCCGGGTCCTGGTGAACTTCCTGACCCGGGCACTCACGCAGGGCGCGCGGCTGTTGCGCTGGCCGGCCACCGACCCGGAACTGGCCCTGCGGGCCTGGGCCCGGCGGTTCGGCGCCCTCCGTCTCCCGGCGTCTGACTGGGCGCTGGCTCTGGGTGACTCGCTGCTCAACTGGCTCACCGACGCGGCGGTCCTAGCCGTCGCCATCATCGCCGTCGGCGCTCGCGTCCCGTGGCATGACCTGCTCCTGGTCTACGCGGCGGGAGCCGGCGCGCAGGGCCTGTCCCTCACCCCCGGCGGCCTGGGCATCACCGAGGGCGCGATCAGCCTGGCTCTGGTTGCATCTGGCGTGCATGTCCGCCAGGCCGTCGCCGCGGCCGTGCTGTACCGGCTGATCAGCTTCTGGTTCAACGCCGCGCTGGGGTGGCTGATCCTGCTGTTTCTCCGGGCCCGCAGGCCCGCGGCGCAGTCTGCTCCGGAGCCTGCGCTGGAGCCGTCAGCCGAGCCAGTGCCGCAAACAGCACCTCATCCGCATGAGCTCGTCCTGCTCCACGGCCAGCCCGGCAGCGCCGCCGACTGGGACGCCGTCCTGGCCCGTCTGCCGGCCCACCTGCACGCGGTGGCCAAGGACCGCCCCGGATACGGCGCGAGCCAGCGTAACGCCGCAGGCTTCACCGCCAACGCCCAGGTGATCCTTGATGACCTGGACCAACGGGGCGTGGACGCCGCCGTCCTGGTCGCCCATTCCTGGGCTGGCGGTGCCGCGCTGCTGGCGGCGCGCCTGGCCCCGCACCGGGTGAAGGCGGTGGTGCTGCTGGCCGGCGTCGGCCCAGGCTCGGTCACCATCGTGGACTGGCTGCTCGCCGCACCGGTCATCGGCCCGCTGGCCGCGCAAGTCATGTGGTGGTGGACGCCGTGGATCGCCCGCGTCCGGCTCGCCTGGCTGAGCAGCCGGGAAGGCCGGCCGCTAGACCCCGGCGAGCATCTCAGCCTGCAGGTCTGGGGGGACAAGCACGCCGGCGCGGAGCCGCGGTGGCGCGCCTTCCTCACCGAGCAGCGGGCACTGCTCAGCGAGCTCGCCGAACTGGAGGGCGCGCTGCCGTCCATCGCAGTACCGGTGCTGCTGCTCGCCGACCCGGCCGATCAGATCGTGCCCATCATGACCGCGCAGCGGCTGGCCGGCGAGCTGCCCCACGCCCGCTTGCGGCTCATCTCCGACGCCGGCCATCACCTGCCCCGCCGCGCCCCTGCCGCGGTCGCCGAGGCGATCG
>PLDT01000444.1:0-9378 GCA_003136255.1 Actinomycetota bacterium | reverse complement strand
AAGCCCCAAGCCCCAAGCCCCAAATGGCCGCAGGACCGACGCTTAGTCCGGAGCGTTGTCGTCCCGGCTGTAGTCCGGAGCGTTGTCGTCCCGGCTGCGCAGCAGGCGGCGCAGCGAGTCCAGGCGGGCCTCGGCATGGTGCTCTCGGGCCCACTGGTCCAGCCCGCAGCCGGGGGAGAGGTGGTCGCATCCCTGCGGGCACGCGGCCGTGCCCTCGGCCAGGTCGCCGAACGCCTCCAGCACCCGATCCAGGCTCACGTGCCCCAGCCCGAAGCCCCGCAGGCCCGGCGTGTCGATCAGCCAGCCGTCGCCCAGCGGCAGCGCGACCGCGGACGACGAGGTGTGCCGGCCCCGGCCGGTCACCGGGTTGACCGTGCCGGTGGACCGGGCCGCCGCCGGGACCAGGGTGTTCACCAGCGTGGACTTGCCTGCCCCGGACTGCCCGATGAGCACGCTGACCCGGCCGGTCAGCACGTTCCGGATCCGGGACAGCGTGCGTGGCGGCAGCGGCCGGCGCGTGGTCAGCATGGGCACGTCGAGCGGGCCGTAGTAGGTGCGGATCTTGCGCGGTGAGGCCAGGTCGGCTTTGGTCAGCACGAGCAGCGGGTCCAGGCCAGCGTCAAACGCGGCCACCAGGCAGCGGTCGACGAAGCGCAGCCGGGGCGGCGGCTGGGCCAGCGCGCAGACGATCACCATCTGGTCGGCGTTGGCCACGATGACCCGTTCCGTCGGGTCGGAGTCGTCCGGGGAGCGCCGCAGCGTGCTGGTCCGCGGCTCGACCCGGACGATCCGGGCCAGCGCCCCGTCGGCGCCGGAGGTGTCCCCGGCCAGCGCCACGTGGTCGCCGACCACCACCGAACCCCGGCTCAGCTCGCGGGCCGCCATGGCCACGACCAGCCCGTCGTCGGTCATGCAGCCGTACCGGCCGCGGTCCACACTGGTCACGAAGCCCGGCACGGCACCGGTGTGCGCGGGCCGCCGCCTGGTGCGCGGCCGGGAGCCACGGCCGGGGCGGACCCGGACGTCGTCCTCGTCGAGCCGGTCGTAGCGCGAGCTCAGCGTCTCGGTCCTAGCATGTCCGTCCACACGTCGGTGAACTCGGGGAAGGTCTTGGCCACGGTCTGCGCGTTGGCCACCCGCAGGCCCGGTACGGCGAGGCCGATCACGGCCGCCGCCATCACCATCCGGTGATCGTCGTAGGTGCCGAACGGCCCGTCCGCCGCCTGCGCCCGGAGGGGACGCGGGCGGATTTGCAAGCCGTCGGGCAGTTCGGTGACGTCGCCGCCGAGCGCGTTGATCTCTTTAGCCAGCGCGGCCAGCCGGTCAGTCTCGTGCCGCCGGGTGTGCGCCAGCCCGGTGAACACCGACGGCGTTCCGGCCAGCGCCGCCGCCGCGGTCAGCGCCGGCGCCAGTTCGGCGACGTCACGCAGGTCGGCGGTGATGCCGCGGATCGTGCCCGGGCCGTGGACGGTCAGCCCGTCCGCGCCGACGTCGCACCGGGCCCCCATGCGGGTCAGCACGTCCAGGATCGGCCCGGCCGCCTGCAGGCTGTCCCGTGGCCAGCCGGGCAGGCTGAGCGTCCCGCCGGTCACCAGGGCCGCGGCCAGGAACGGTCCCGCGTTGGACAGGTCCGGCTCCACGGTGACGGACTCCAGGTCCAGCCGGCCGGGCCGGACCCGCCAGCCGTCCGGCCGTTCGCCGGTGCCCGGCCGCATCTCGGTCACGTCGGCCCCGGCGGCCCTGAGCATGCGGACGCTCATGGCGATGTGCGGCGCGGAGGGGATGGGCGGGCCGTCGTGCCGGATCTCGATGCCCTGGTCGAACCGCGGCGCCGCCAGCAGCAGTCCGGAGATCAGCTGCGAGGAGCCGGACGCGTCCAGGGTGACGGTGCCGCCGCGGATCCGGCCCTGGCCGAGCACGGTGAACGGGGCCGCGTCCCGGCCGCCGTCCTCGATGCGGGCGCCGAGTTCGCGCAGCGCCGCCAGGATCGGGCCTACCGGCCGCTGCCTGATGCGCTCGTCCCCGTCAAAGTGCACCGCCGCCGAGGTCAGCGCGGCGACCGCGGGCAGGAACCGGATGACCGTCCCCGCGTTACCCACGTCGACGCTGACCCGCGATCCCGCGGGCGGCTGTCCGGCGGTAACCCGCCAGCCCGCCGGCGATCCCTGCACGTCGTCCGCGACCTCGGTCCCCATGGCCCGCAGCGCGGCCGCCGCCAGCAGGGTGTCCCTGGCCCGCAGCGGGTTCGCGATCCGGGCCGGCCGGTCGGACAGGGCGGCTAGGACCAGTGCCCGGTTGGTGATGGACTTGGACGCGGGCAGCCAGATCCGGGCGCTGACCGGACCGGCCGCGGCGGGCGCGGCCCAAGTCCCGTCCTGGTCGTCATGCATAGCGTTGAGCGTACTGTGTTGCCCCGGGGGACAACGCTGCTGGCAACGGCCGGGGCCCCACCATTCGGCCTCCGGCCTCAGGAACCCGGCGGCCGGCGGTTTGGCGAAGGGGGATTCCGGTTATGAAATGCCAATCCGTGATTAACGGGACGTTCGGATTCTATTCCATGAAATGAAGGGGAAGTCTGCATGTGCGGTCGCTTCGTGTCGGCGCGTAAGCGCCTTGAGCTCCTGGAGGAGTTCAGCATCGAGCGCGACCGTGTCGCCGACGGACCTGACTCGGAGCCCGATCCGGACTACAACGTGGCGCCCACCAAGCGGGTGTACGCCGTCATGGAGCGACGCCCCCGTGACGAGAAGCACGACCAGAAGCATGACCAGGAGCGCGATCAGGAGCCGGAGCAGTCACCGGCTCGTGAGCTGCGCGTGGTGCGCTGGGGCCTGGTCCCGTGGTGGGCCAAGGACGCCTCGGGCGGCGGCCGGCTGATCAATGCCCGCGCCGAGACCGTCGCGGTCAAGCCCTCGTTCCGGCGTGCCTTCACCCGGCGCCGCTGCATTCTTCCCGCCGACGGCTACTACGAATGGCAGGCCGTAACGCAGGACGGGAAAAAGCGGAAGCAGCCTTACTACATCTACCGGAAGGACGGTGGTGCGCTAGCCTTCGCCGGGCTCTACGAGCTCTGGCGGGATGAGGCCCTGCCCGATGATCATGAACGCGCCTGGCTGTGGACGGCCGCGATTATCACGACCCAGGCGACCGACGATGTCGGCCAGATCCACGACCGCATGCCCATGGTGATCGCTCAAGACCACTGGGCCGACTGGCTTAACCCGGACAACTCCGAGGCTGGCCAGCTTCAAGCGACGATGCTGCCCGCGATGGCCGGCGGCCTCACGTCGCATCCCGTTTCAACGGCTGTCAACTCCGTGCGGAACAACGGACCCGAGCTCATCGTCTCGCTGCCCGCCGACCAGGAGCGGCCGCCCGGCGAGTTGTTCTGAGTCCGCGGCACGCGGCCGCGGCTCACCCGAGCCTGGCTTGCACAGTGCACGCGGACGGGAGGCGAGGACACCAGTGGAGATAACGATCGCCCGTAAGCGCCTTGAGGAGATGCGCGCCGACCTGGACCGGTCGATATCCATCTTGCAGGGCGAGCGTCCCCCGCCCCTGGCCGGGGCGGGGTATCCGCAGGACTCGGCCGACGCGGGATCCTCCTTGTCCGAGGCCGATCGCACCGAAGCGATCCTGCATTCGGCCCGCGGCCAGCGAGACGAGGTGCTCGCTGCGCTCGTGCGGGTCGAGGAGAACACCTACGGGCGATGCATCGACTGCGGGGGCGATATTCCCGAGGGCCGGCTCGACGCGCGACCGGACGCGGCCCGCTGCGTCGGCTGCCAGGCCAAGTACGCGCGCCGCCGCTAGCGCGCCGGACCGGTCAGTCCTTTTCGGGGGGCTCGCGGGGTCGTCCCCCCGGAGTCAATACCGTCAACTCAGCCCGTCTTGCTGGCTGAGATCACCAGCTGCGCGCCGAGTGACTCATCCGACCGGGCCTCGAGTTCGGCGCGGACGAGCTTGGCCAGGCTGCCCGGGGCGCGGCGCAGCACGTGCGTGACCATCGACTCGGAGAACACGGTGCGCGGCCGGATCCAGTCCACCGTCAGGCCCGCCCCGCTGAACAGCTCGCGCGCCTGATCGGGGCCGTAGCAGCGGGTGATGGTGCCGTCCGGCCAGGGCACCAGCACCACCTCGGCATGCGGCAGGTCGACCAGATGGGCCCAGTGATTCTGGTCGGCGAGCACCGCCATCCCGAGCACGAGTGAGTCGACGCAGGCCAGCACCCGCCCGGCCGGGCGCAGCACGCGCGCGATCTCGGCGATCATCGTCTCGGCGGCCAGGTGCGTGGACAGCGCCCGGTCCTCGGCCAGGACGTCATCCACACACTCGTCGGCCAGGAACGACAGCCGATAGGACTCGGCCACCAGCTCTATTTTCCCGCTCGCCTCCGGTCGCCTTTTAAGGCGCCTCCTTCCCTCCTCGCTCGTTCCTNNACGTCCACGATCGTGTGCCGCGCGCGCGGCAGCCAGGCCAGCAGTTGCGCCTGCGCCACGGCGTCGTGGAATTGCCAGTAGGCCGGAAGATGATCAGTATCCGGCGCGATGATAGCGGTGGCCGCATGAAGCACGGGCCCGGGCTCCTGACTCGGCGCTCCCCGCAGCGGGGACGCCTTTGGACCTTAGCTTTCCCGGCCAGGGCGGCTTTCTCACCTGCCGGCCGGGACCGATCTCGGAATGACGGGCCGCGCCCTCGTGTTGAACGCGGCATGGCAGTAGCCTCGCCACCTCGTGGCATGCTGAAACTCGCTCCGTACCCGGGCGCGGTATCCTCCCCCTCATATGCTCTGCACCCCAGCAGCGCGATTCCGTACGACCCCGAGGGGGTGAGTCCCGTTCCGGAGACTCTCGAAGAGCGCGGTGAGCGCTTCGAGCAGGAGGTGCTGCCCTTCCTGGACCAGCTGTACTCCGCGGCGCTTCGGATGACTCGCAACCCGGCGGACGCCGAAGACCTGGTCCAGGAGACGTTCGCCAAGGCGTACGCCTCGTTCCACCAGTTCCAGCAGGGNNACCTCGGGGGGATTGAAGTCGGCCGAGGCCGAAGCGCTGGAACGGCTGCCCGATTCCGACATCAAGGAGGCGCTCCAGGCGCTCCCTGAGGAATTCAGGATCGCGGTCTACCTGGCCGACGTCGAGGGTTTCGCGTACAAGGAGATCGCCGACATCATGGAAACGCCGATCGGTACCGTGATGTCACGTCTGCACCGCGGCCGGCGGCAGCTGCGGGAACTGCTCCAGGATTACGCGTCGGAGCGCGGCTTGGCGCGTACCGGCTCTGACGCTTCCCTGCCCGGGGAGGAAGGGCGATGAGCTGCGGAAAGCCCCATGAGACGCCGTGCACCGAGGTACTGGAGCGGGTCTACGGTTACCTAGACGGCGAGCTTGGCTACGTGGACTGCGCGAAGATCCGCCAGCACCTGGACGAATGCGGCCCATGCCTGCGCGAGTACGGCCTTGAGGAGGCGGTTAAGCGGCTCGTGGCCAAGCACTGCGGCTGCGACCCGGCGCCCGCCGACCTGCGCGCGAAGATTCTGGTCCGTATCCGCGAAGTCCGGGCCACGATCGAGTTCGCCGAGTAGTCGCCAGGCGCTCGATTTGCCAGAACTGGGACAATTGCGCAACACGTGCCACATTTGATTGCCCATTGTGACGACCAAGCTCACGATTGGTTCACGATGAGATTGGGCCTGCGATATCCGTTGTGGCCACGTTATCCTTGACCTTGGACGATACCCGGTGAGCTGTAGGTAGTCGCACGTGAGGGAGGTCGGCTCCATGCGTCCATCCAGTGGAATAGCGCGTGAGGTGACGGCGGGCGGGGTCGGTCAGACCGCCCTGTGCGGGAGCACGTGGGGATAAGGGGTTGGGGCATAGCCCGCGTTCCACGCTCCTGGCTGTGAGGGGCGAGGGCTTGGCTAGGCTCTCGTGGGCCGCACGGCTATACGTCGGGGTGGTGGTGCTCGCCGCCGCGATCGTGCTCATTCGTGGCCCCTTCGGCGATATCCGTTGGTGGCGGAATGTCGCGGTGCTCGGTCTGCTGCTCGTGGTCTTCGAGTCGACCGCCACCTTGCTGCGTCCGCGGCAGCTCGCCTGGTCGCCTAACTCCTCCGCGACCCTGGCCGCCGCGGTCCTGCTCGGCCCGGTCGGCGCGGCCCTGGTGGGCGCCTGCACCATCTTCGGGCTGCGGCGCGGTCCGTCGCTCGCCCAGCGGACGTTCAATACCGGCATGATGGCCCTGTCCGCGTATCTGGCCGGCCGGGCCTTCGTCGCCCTGCACGGGACCGTCGGGACCCCCGATTCCCACTCGTTCCCCAAGGTGATCGGCCCGTTCGTGGTCGCCGCCGTGGTGCACGCGGTGACCAACCACGTGCTGCTCGCGGGCGTGCTCTGGCTGACCAGCGACCGCGACTTGGCCGGCCGCCGTGCGCCGCTGGGCATGAGCGTCAAGCTGATCGCCTCGGACCTCGGCTACGGCGCGTTCGGGCTGCTGATCGCCGCGCTGTGGAGCGTGGCCGGGGTGTTCGCCCCGGTGCTCATCTTGATCCCGCTGTTCGTGGCCCGCTGGGCCGTGACCCAGATCGCCGAGCAGCAGCAGGCCTACGAGGCCACGGTGGGCGCGCTCTGCCAGGCGGTGGAGACCAAGGACTTCTATACCCGCGGGCACAGCGACCGGGTCTCCCGCGGCTCGGTGATGATCGCGCGGGAGATCGGCATGCGCGGTGAGCGGGTCGAGGCCATCGGGTACGCGGGCATGCTGCACGATGTCGGCAAGCTCGGCGTGCCGACCAAGGTCCTGCAGAAGACCGGGAAGCTCACCGAGGAGGAGTACGCGGCGATCCAGCTGCACCCGATGCGCGGCCTGGACATCGTCCGCGAGATCGGGTTCCTCGACGAGGCCCTGGCCGGGATCATGCACCATCACGAGCGGATCGACGGCCGGGGCTATCCGATGGGCCTGGCCGGCGACGAGATCCCCGAGTTCGCCCGGGTGCTGGCCGTCGCCGATGCCTTCGACTCCATGACCTCCACCCGGTCCTACCGCGGCGCGCGCCCGGTCGAGGAGGCGATCGCGGAGCTGCGGAAGTGGTCCGGCACGCAGTTCGACCCGGCGTTCGTGGATGCCTTCGTGGCCGCGATCAAGCGCGACGGCTGGCAGCGCCCCGAGCCGCCCCTGCTCGCGGCCGACGACCTGACCACCGTCGCCGCTCAGGACCACGACGACCCCAGTGCGCCGCTCCGGGTGATCGACAGCCTCTGAGACCCATGACCGAACGACGACACGAGCTGCGCCGGTTTCCCTGGCAGGTCAGGGATTCGGGCCTGCTGCTGCTCGCCGTCGCGGCCGGCGTGGTGCTCGTCGCCTCGGTGGCCCAGACCGCCGCCGACGGCCTGCGGGACCCGCGTACCGCCGTCGCGTTCGGCATCTTGATCGCGTTCGGCGAGGTGCTGCGGCTCAACCTGCCGGGCGACCGGGAGACGGCCCCGATCGGGATGGCCGGCGCGCTCGCCTACGCCCTGCTCATCCGGGTCGGCGATCATCCGGCTCAGCACACCGCCGAACAGGTGGTCACGGTCACCGCCATCGGCATGATCGTCGGCGCGCTGCCGCACCTGGCCGTGGGCCGCCCGGCCAAGGTCGGCGGGATGTCCATCCGCCTGCTCTGCGTCGCCTGCGTGGCCTTCATCTTCCGCCCGCTCGCCGGGAATAGCGCCGTGGCCTACCACTGGGGCCTGGCCTTCTCGCTGATGACCGCCCTGGCCGTGCTCGCGCTGCTGCTCGAGGCGGTGCTCACCGCGCTGCTGCGGGTCGACGAGCAGCGCGCCAGGTTCCGGGTCGCGCTGGTCGACGAGATGCGCGTCCAGCTCCCGCTGGGCGCGGCGGTCGGGGCCTCGGGCCTGCTCATCGCGTTCGCCGCCGAGGTCATGGGACTGGCGGCGCTGGCCGTGTTCACCGCGCCGCTGCTGGTCACCCAGGTAGCGTTCCGCCGCTACGCCGGGATCCGGGCCACCTACCTGCAGACCGTCCGGGCGCTGGCCAAGGTCACCGAGATCGGCGGGTACGTGGAACCCGGCCACTCCGAGCGGGTGAGCCGGCTGGCCGTCGCCGTCGGCCGGGAACTCGGCATCCACGAGCCGCAGCTGCTCGAGCTCGAGTACGCCGCGCTCATGCACGACATCGGCCAGCTGTCGCTGGCCGACCCGATCCCCGGCGGGGCCACCGTCCTGGTCTCCCGCCAGGACCAGCAGCGCATCGCCGAACTGGGCGCCGAGGTGATCCAGCAGGCCCAGGTCCTCGGCTCGGTGGCCGAGATCGTCCGCCGGCAGAACGAGCCCTATCGCGGCGTCGAGGTGGCGCACGAGGGCTACCGGGGCCGCCCGGGCCGCCCAGATGGTGAGCCGTCCCGGCCGCCGCTGCGCAGCCGCATCATCAAGGCCGCCAACGCCTTCGACGACCTGGTGGGCAGCTCGCTGGATCCCGGCCGCGCGGCCGCGGCCGTCCAGCAGCTCCGGCTGGACACGGCCAGCGAGTATGACCCAGAAGCGGTCGAGGCGCTGAGCCGCGTGGTGAACCGCAGGTCGGTTATTCAGCTCTAACCCGCGCCACTAGGCTGGCCTGATGCTCAATTCCGTGCTTGTCGCCAACCGGGGCGAGATCGCCCGGCGGGTGATACGGACGGCCCGCCGGATGGGGATCAGGGCCGTCGCGGTGTACTCCGACGCCGACGCGGACCTGCCGTACGTCCGCGAGGCCGACCAGGCGGTGCGCATCGGTCCCGCCCCGCCCGCTAGCAGCTACCTGGATGCCGCGGCCATCATCGAGGCGGCGGGCCAGACCGGGGCGGCGGCGGTCCATCCGGGTTACGGCTTCCTGGCCGAGAACGCGGACTTCGCCCGCCAGGTCATGGCGGCCGGCCTGACCTGGATCGGCCCGGATCCGGCCGCGATCGAGCAGATGGGCGACAAGATCCGGGCCCGGAACCTGATGGAGCGCGCGGGCGTGCCCGTGTCCCCGGGCAGCCGCGAGCCCGTCACCGACGTCGCCGCGGCGCTGGCCGANNATCGGCATGGGCGTGGCGGCCGGCCCGGCCGACCTGCAGGCCGCGTTCGAGACGGCGCGGTCGCGGGCCGAGCGCTTCTTCGGCTCGCCGGAGATCCTGCTCGAGCGCTACGTCCAGCGGGCCCGGCACGTCGAGGTCCAGATCCTCGGCCTGGCCGACGGGCGGGTGCTCGCGCTCGGCGAGCGCGACTGCTCGGTGCAGCGCCGGCATCAGAAGGTCGCCGAGGAGACCCCCTCGCCGGGCGTCTCCGCCGCCCTGCGCGAGCAGATGCTGGCCGCCGCCGTGCAGGCCGGGGAGGCGGTGGGGTACCGGGGCGC
>PLDT01000599.1:0-3768 GCA_003136255.1 Actinomycetota bacterium | reverse complement strand
TAGTGCGTCAGCGTCCCATTACCGCGGAGGATCCGGCTTATGCGGAGGATCCGGGCAGCTCCAGCTGCCAAAATGCTCCGCATGAGCTACATCCTCCGCATTAATTTCCAGTGCTTCGAATATACTGATGAATTGCGGGACGGGTGAGGTGCCTGCGCCGGGGGTGAGCCGCCCGGGCTGGCCCGCGGGTCTGACCCGTGCCGGCCCGGGGCCGCGCACCCGGGCGGCGCACCCAGACCCTGGCCTCAGCACGGCAGGCCGGCGGGCACGACAGCAGCACGGGCCCCAGCGGTCACAGGGTAAACCACGACCTCGACGGTCAATCGCCGGGCGCAGCTGGCGCGATCCCCTCGACGAGGCCGGGGCCACACGCACCCCAAATAGGGGCGTGCGATCCCCGCAAGAAAACGCCAACCTATCCGGAAAGGACGCACAGTTGCGCGTGACGCAACCAGCGCCCGGGAACGGCCAACGGAACATGGTTGATGGGCCACCGTACAAGCAAGAGCTGGTACAACGGCCCACCGACCTGGTAAGCCGCCGGGAATAAAAGTTGCAACTGGGTACAAAATGGATCGCTTGGCCGCGGGTGCGAGCGGCGAACCGGGGATCGCGGATGGGCCTGGCGGGACAGTGGGGCGGCTGGTGAATCGGCTGGTCATTACATCTTCCTCATGTTCGCGTCCGGCGGGTCCGGCCGCGACTGCGAGCACTACGCTGGAGCCAAACTCGGCCTGGCCGCAGGCGAGAGGAGCGGTTTCCCGTGCCCGGCATGAACTCAGGCCTGAGTCCCGACGACCCGACGCTGGTCGCCGCGTTCAGGTCCGCGTTGCTGCACCAGAGCGCGATCGCACTGCTCATCGTGGCATTCCTGTGGCTGCTGTGGGCGACGATGCGGACGTGGCGGCTGGTGACGCCCGCAGCCAAGGCGGAGGCCGACGGCGTGGACGGCGAGACCGCGGCGACCGCGGACTTGGCGGAGGCCGGCGGCGTGGACGGCGGAGTCCGGGCGAAGGGCGAGGGAGCGCGGGAGGCTCGGGGGCGAGCGGTGCTGCGGGTGGGGTTTGGGTTCATCTGGATCCTGGACGGGATCTTGCAGGCGCAGCCGAAGATGGCGGGGGGGCTGGCCGCGCAGGTTATCGAGCCGAGCGCGAGCGCTTCGCCGGGCTGGGTGCAGCACCTGGTCAACTGGGGCGGGACCATCTGGTCCTACCACCCCATCACCGCCGGGGCGGCCTCGGTGTGGATCCAGATCGGGATCGGGGTCTGGCTGCTGGTCGCGAGGAACGGGCCGTGGTCCAGGCTGGCCGGGCTGGCCAGCGTGGCCTGGGGGCTGGTGGTGTGGGTGTTCGGGGAGTCGTTCGGCGGGATCTTCGCGCCGGGGCTGAGCTGGCTGACCGGGGCACCCGGGGGCGTGTTGATCTACGTGGTGGCCGGGGCGCTCATCGCGCTGCCGGAGAACGCCTGGCGTAGCCCGCGGCTCGGCCGGCTGCTGCTGGGCGGGATCGGGCTGTTCTTCATCGGCATGGCGGTACTGCAGGCCTGGCCGGGCCGCGGCTACTGGAAGGGCGTCATCCACGGCCAGCCGGGCACCCTGGCCGGCATGGTCCAGTCGATGGCCTCGACCCCCCAGCCGCACTTCCTGTCCGCCCTGCTGGCGGACTTCGGCTCGTTCGCCGCGAGCAACGGCTTCGCGGTGAACCTGGTCGTGGTGCTGGCACTGGCCGCGNNCTGCTGTTCTCGGCGGGCTACCTGGCCCTGACGCCCGCGGCGCGAGAGGCGCCGGCGGTCGTGACGGCGTCGGCTGGCGCCGAAGGCGCGGCCGGAGCTGAGCAGGGGCGCGGAGGGCGTGAACGGCTGCGGCTGCCGGCGCCGAAGACCGTGCGGACCGCGGTCGCGACGGCCAGCCTGCGGTCGGTCGGGGCGGTGGCGGCGCTGGGAATCATCCTGCTCGGGGCCGCGCCGATGGCCGCGGCAGCGACGAACCGGACCGCGGATCCGATCCTGGCCCTGGCCATCGAGGGCGACAGCAGCGCGATGGACATCCCGGCGTACGGATTCCAGCTCACCGACCAGAGCGGCCACCCGGTCTCGCTGGCCAGCCTGCGCGGCAAGGTCGTGCTGATGACCTTCCTGGACCCGGTGTGCACCAGCGACTGCCCGATCATCGGCGCGGAGTTCAAGGAGGCGGGGGTGCTGCTGGGCCCGGCGGACAAGGACGTCGAGCTGGTCGCCATCGTGGCCAACCCGATCTACCGGTCCGCCGAGTTCACCCAGGCCTTCGACCGCGAGGAGGGGCTCGCCGCGGTGCCCAACTGGCTGTTCCTGACCGGGTCGGTGAGCGAGCTCACCCAGGTCTGGAAGCACTACGGGGTCGCCGTGCTTGACCTGCCCGCGGGGTCGATGGTCGACCACAGCGACGTGGCCATGATCATCGACCGGACCGGGCACATCCGCGAAGTGGTGGGCGCCGACCCCGGACCCGGGACGGCCAGCACCCAGTCCTCGTACTCCGTGCTGCTTACGCAGTACACCCACCAGGTGCTGAGCGACCCGTGATAGGAAGGCTCACGAGCGGGCGGGGCGCGGTCCTGGTGCTGCTGGGCGCGGGCGTGATCGGCCTGACCGGCCTGACCGCGGGCTGCGGGACCCAGACGGCTCCGGTCAGCACCACCCCGAGCCTGCGCGCGGCGACCGCGCCGCTGTCCACCTCGCTGGTCACCCCGCAGGGCACCTGGGCGGTCGCGGTCATGGGCGGCTCGGCCGCGTCGGAGAACAACTTCTGGCAGGTGTTCGTCCGGCCCGCGGGTGCGAGCCGCTGGTCTCTGGTCACCCCGGAGGGCGTGGCCGACAACGGCGGGCTGGTCGCGACGGGCGGCGCGGGCGGCGCGTCGCTGCTGGTCGGGTTCCGGCCCAGCCAGGGGCTGGTCTTCTCGCCGCTCGCGGCCACCAGCGACACGGGCAAGAACTGGACCCCGGGCCTGCTCGACGCCGACCTGGCCGACGTCCCGGACGCGATGGCGGTCGCCCCGTCGGGACGGACCCTGGCCCTGCTGAGCGACGGCAGCATCCAGGCGGCGGCGACGGCGGGCGCGGCGGCCGCCGGGCAGTGGTCGCCGCTGGCCACGCTGTCCGGCCTGGCGGCGTCGGCCCCGGGACGCGAGTGCGGGCTGGTGGCGGTGAACGCCGTTTCGTTCGGCATCAGTAATGTCCCGATGGCGGCGGGGAGCTGTCAGCGACGGGGGGTGGCAGGGGTTTTCGCTGATACCGGCGGTGCGTGGCAGGCGGCGGGGCCGGTGCTGGCTGGGGGGTTCGGCGGGGATCAGGTGCAGGTGCTGGGGCTGNNCGCGCACCGCGGACGGCAACGCGGCGCTGCTGCTGGCCGGGAGCGACCTGCTGGCCGCCTGGTCGGACGGGGGGCGCTGGACGGTCTCGGCGCCGGTCGCGGCGGCGGGGGGCGTGCGGGCGTCGGGGTTCGGGCCGGGCGGGAGCGTGTGGGTGCTGCTCGGCGGGGACCGCGCGGAGACCATCGGCGGGCCCGGGGGATCCTGGCAGGGGTTGGCGGCCTTGCCGAAGGGCACCGCGACGCTGGCGCCCGGGACCGGGGGGTACGACGCGCTGGCGGTGGCGGGCTCCGAGCTCACCGTCTGGCGGCTCAGCGGCGCGGGCTGGGCGAAGGCCCAGGCGATCAACGTGCCGGTTCAGTACGGCTCCTCGAGCTAGGGCAGTCATGAATTACATCACCGAGCACTGGTCCTTCGACCCGTT
>PLDT01000177.1:888-5127 GCA_003136255.1 Actinomycetota bacterium | reverse complement strand
GCCCGCACGCACCTGGCCTACGGGGCCCGCCTGCGGCGGGAGCGCCAGCGGGTCCGGGCCCGCGACGAACTTCGCGCCGCGGTGGGCATGTTCGACCACCTCGGTGCCGCCCCGTGGTCCGAGATGGCGCGGGCCGAGCTCGCCGCCACCGGCGAGACCGCGCGGCGGCGGGACGTGACCACCCTCAATGACCTGACCCCTCAGGAACTCCAGATCGCGCTGAGCCTGGCCGGCGGCCGCACGACCAGGGAGACCGCCGCCGCCTTGTTCCTGAGCCCGAAGACCATCGAGTATCACCTGCGCAGTGTGTACCGAAAGCTCTCCGTCGGATCGCGGAGCGAGCTCAAGGCGGCTCTGGACCGGCTCACGGCCGGATTACCGGGCCTGACCGGTCTACAACAGCTCAGCCAGCAGGGCCGCGGCTCGCGCGGCGCCATTGGTCTCCACCGGCCGGTAGTCGACCGGCCGGTCGATCTCCGCGACGATGGCCTCGGCCAGGTACTCGGGGTCGAGCGCCGCGTAGTCCAGGCGTCTCCCGGCCCGGTACTGCGCGAGCCGGTGGGGCACGAAGATCTGCTGCTCGAAGTGGCGGGCCAGCGGCACGTAGATGAACGGCGTGCGCGCCGCCGCCAGCTCCATCGTCGTGGTCAGCCCGCCCTGGACCACCGCCAGGTCGCACGAGGCCAGATGGCGGTACAGGTCAGGGACGTAGCCGCGCAGTTCCACGCCCTCGGGCACCGGGACCGACGCGGGATCGATCCGCGGGCCGGTCACGGCGATCATGCGCAGGCCGGGAATAGCCTTCTCGGCCAGCGGGAACGCCGAGGCGACCCGGCGCAGCAGGTGTCCTCCCACCCCGGAACCGCCCACGCTCACCAGGCA
This sequence comes from Actinomycetota bacterium, assembly GCA_003136255.1. Taxonomy (GTDB): domain Bacteria; phylum Actinomycetota; class Actinomycetes; order Streptosporangiales; family Streptosporangiaceae; genus Palsa-504. The sequence goes on along the minus strand of PLDT01000177.1, from coordinate 4,245 downwards.
TACCCGCTCACCGGGCCGGTAGCCGAGCTCGGCGCGCAGCGCCTCCCGGTCGTCCGGGATCCCCGGCCCGGTGACGTACCCGGTGCACGTGTACCGCTCCAGTGCCCACTCGCGCACGGTCGGCAGTTCCGGCCCGAGCGAAGCGTCCACCAGGTCGTCTGGGTTGCCGACGAAGATCGACCGGTCCCGCAGCCGCGGGTAGCGCCGCATCCGCTCGACCCGCTCCGCGTTCCAGTCCGCGGTGAGGACGGCCTCGGCCGCGCCGCCCTCGGGCATCGGCAGCCAGCCCACGAAGTCGGTGAGCCAGGCGTACGCGGTCCGCTTGAGCTCCGGGTTGTCGAACAGGAAATGGTCGACGTCCCAGCCCTCGTCGGCGATCCACAGGTCGTACGGCTCGTCGGAGACCACGTCGTGGAACACCATGAAGTTCGCCACCATGATCTCGTCCATCCGGCGGGCGGCCTGGAACACGTTCAGGTCGTGCTCGCCCGCCTCCGACTCGATGTGCGCGCTCTCGCTGGCCAGCCAGCGGGAGGCCGGGTGGACCCGCTCGCCCCGCTCCTCGAGCACCTGCGTCACCGGATGCTGGGTGAGCCAGTCGATCTCCAGATCCGGCTGCCTGGCCCGCAGTTCATCGGCGATGGCCAGGTCCCGGCGGACGTGCCCGAGCCCGATCGGCGAGCTGACGTACAGCACCCGCTTACGGCGGTCCCGGCCCCTGGTCCAGCTCCGGCGCCCCGCCGTCCGGGGACGCAAAGACTGGGCGAAATCCCGGATGAGCAAGTTGGCCAGGACCGGATCCCGCAACGTCGGGGCGTGCCCGCCGCCGTGGATGGTGACGAGCTGCCCGCCGGTCCAGTGCGCTAGCGCCACGCCGGTCTCGTAGGGCACGATCCCGTCCTGGTCACCGTGCACCACCAGTACCGGGCACCGGACCTGCCGGCAGATGGCCTCGGCATCCTCGGCCGTGGGCGCGGCCGCGGCCGGCGCCGTCAGCAGCAGCGTCTCGGCGGTGGTCTCCAGCCCGTAGCCGACCCCGTCCTCCCGCTGCTTGATCGAGTGCGGCTCGGTGAACACCTGCGACATGAAGAACTCGACCCAGCCGCGGTAATCCGCCAGCCAGTAATGCCGGTTGGCCTTGCCCCAGCCCTCGTAGCCGTCCTTCGGCTCGTCGAAGTCCGGCGGCAGCGGCCAGGGCAGGGCCGCGCCGATCGCGATCACCCCGGCCGCCCGCTCGGGGTACCAGGCCGCCAGCTGCAGCGCGTGCCGGCCGCCCAGCGATAGGCCGACGATCACGGCCCGGTCCACCCCGGTTGCGTCCAGCGCCGCGATCGCGTCGTCTACGTACTCCCGGTCGCTGTAGGCCTCGGCGGTCACCGGCCGGTCGGTCCGGCCGTTGCCGCGACCCTCGACGGTGATCACGCGGAATCGCCGCGCCAGGTACGGCACCTGAGCNNTGGCCGGGCAGCTTGACCGCCACCGCCTGGGTCCACCGCTCAGCGATCTCCTCGTCGCTGGCCCCGGTGCGCAGCGGCGCGCGCAGGTCGGACTCGGCCTGCGCGAACAGGCAGTTGCGGATCTGGCCGTCGGCGGTCAGCCGGACCCGGTCGCAGGTGCCGCAGAAAGGCCGGGTCACCGATGCGATCACGCCGACCCTGGCCGGGCCGCCGTCGATCAGGAAGGTTTCGGCGGGCGCGGCGCCCCGGGCTGCCGGGTCGCCGGGGGTGAGCGTGTAGTGCGGGGACAGCGCGGCCAAGATCTCGTCCGCGGTCACCATCTGGGACCGCTCCCAGCCGTGCTGGGCGTCCAGCGGCATCTGCTCGATGAAACGGAGCTGGTAGCCGTGCGCCAGGCAGAAGGCCAGCAGGCCCGGAGCCTCGTGGTCGTTCACGCCACGCATCAGCACGGTGTTGACCTTGACCGGGGCCAGCCCGGCGGCGGCCGCGGCGGCCAGCCCGGCCAGTACGTCGGCTAGCCGGTCGCGCCGGGCCAGCCGCTTGAACACCTCAGGTGACAGGGTGTCCAGGGATACGTTCAGCCGGTCCAGCCCGGCCGCTCGCAGCGGCTCGGCCAGCCGGGCCAGGCCGATGCCGTTGGTGGTCAGCGAGATCTCGGGCCGCGGCCGCAGCGCCGCCACCTGCGCCACCAGCCTGGGAAGTCCCGGGCGCAGCAGCGGCTCGCCGCCGGTGAGCCGGACCTCGGTGACGCCCAGGCTGGTGACCGCGATCCGGACCAGCCGGATGATCTCGTCGTCGGTGAGCAATTCGGCCCGGGGCAGCCAGTCCAGCCCCTCAGCCGGCATGCAGTAGGTGCACCTCAGGTTGCACCGGTCAGTCAGCGAGACGCGCAGGTCCGTGGCCACGCGCCCGAACGAGTCGGTCAGCACCACGGCACCTCCGATCCCAGGCTGATGGTCCCGTCCTTATACCCCCACTATGCACGCAAAGCGCAAGCCCCTCGGACATCATGGGGCGACGGACCGCTGGCCGACGCCCAGGCCAGCCAATAATCTGTGACGATGCACCCCGCCGAAGAGCCAGTGCTGGCGAGGTCCGAATGGATAGTTCTGAGCCTGGTCTGTGAAGGGCCCACGCATGGCAACGCCGTGAGCCGCCTGGTGGGCCCGGACGGTGACCTGGGCCGGATCTGGCGCGTGCAAAAAGGGGTGGTCTACCGTGGCCTGGACCGGCTCTCGGAGTTCGGCTTGATCCGGTCCGCTGGGGAGGAACCCTCGCCGCAGGGCCCGGTCCGGTTCCTGGTCGAGGCCACCGAAGCTGGCCGGGCGGCCGCCGTGTCATGGCAGCACCGGCCGGTCCGGCACACGCGCGATATCCGGTCCGAGTTGCTGGTCAAGCTGGCCCTGCTGGACCGCTCTGGTGCCGACCCGCACGACCTGCTGGTCGCCCAGCACGGGCTGTTGGTGCCCATCGCCAGCGGGCTGCGGGACCGGATGGTCACCGCCACCGGGTTCGACCGCACCCTGCTGCTGTGGCGGTATGAGACCGCGTCGGCTACCGTCCGCTTCCTGGCCGCCCTGGTGCTGACCCCGCCCTGACCATCAGCCCGTGCGCGGCGTGATGACTGCCTCAGATCGACACTGGTGTAACGCGGTCCCCGGCCCTAGATTGACTCTCAAGCCCGAATTCCTTGGGAGGGATCGCGCATGACAGAGGTCACCGTCACCGTTGACGGGGTTAAATACGTCGATAACGTCGAGCCGCGGCTGCTGCTCGTGCATTACCTCAGGGAAGTCGTCGGGAAGACCGGTACCCCTATCGGATGCGACACCTCCAACTGCGGCGCATGCACGGTGCTGATGGACGGGGAATCGGTCAAGAGCTGCTCGGTGCTGGCCGT
>PLDT01000177.1:0-880 GCA_003136255.1 Actinomycetota bacterium | reverse complement strand
GATGAGGAGATCCGCGAGGGGCTGGAAGGCAACCTGTGCCGGTGTACCGGCTATGAGAACATCGTCCGCGCCGTACGGCTCGCCGCCGAGACGGGAGTGAGCTCATGACCGCGCAGGCCGAAGAGACGCGGGAGGCCGCGACCGCCGAGGTCGGCCGGGCCCGCCTGCGCAAGGAGGACGAGCGGCTGATCACCGGCCAGACCAACTGGACCGACAACATCCAGCTGCCCGGCATGCTGCACATCGCGTTCCTGCGGAGCCCGTTCGCGCACGCGCGGATCACGTCGGTGGACGTGAGCGCGGCCCGGAACGAGCCGGGCGTGATCGCCGCCTACTCCGGCGCCGATTTCGCCGACGAGCAGGGCAGCCTGCCCTGCGCCTGGCCGGTCACCCCGGACATCGTGATCCCGGCCCACCCGCCGATGGCGACCGAGGAGGTCCGTTACGTCGGCGAGGCGGTGGCCTGCGTGGTGGCCCGCGACCGCTACGCCGCGGCCGACGCGCTGGCCGCCATCGAGGTGGACTACGAGGAGCTCCCGCCGGTGCTCGACATCAGGACGGCGCTGGATGAGGGCTCGCCCAAGGTCCACGAGGCGGGCAACAAGAGCTTCTACTTCGAGTTTCCCTCCGGCGACATGGATGCGGCCTTCCGCGACGCGCCCGTGGTGCTGGAGCGTACCTACCGCCAGCAGCGGCTGATCCCGACCGCGATGGAGCCGCGCGCGGTGGTCTGCTCGTCCGTCGGCGGGGAGTTCACGCTCTGGTCGTCGACCCAGATCCCGCACGTGCTGCGGCTCATGCTGGCCCTGGTGACCGGCATCCCGGAGCAGAATATCCGGGTCATCGCGCCCGACGTCGGCGGCGGCTTCGGATCCAAGCT
>PLDT01000361.1:0-10482 GCA_003136255.1 Actinomycetota bacterium | reverse complement strand
CGGCCCGACGACTGTCGCTTCCGGCCGCCGCGCGAACGCGGGCGCGCGCGTCCCGCATCAGCAGGGCGACGGCCTGGAACTTCGTCCGCACGGCCGGCGTCACGCGGCCGCGCTGAACCGCCGCCTCGACCTCACGGGCCGTTCGGGCGAGCACCGAGACGACGTCGCCGCCGTGCTGGACGCGTCGCTGCTTGCGCGGAGCGGTACGGCGAGCGCCTGTCTGGCGCTGGCCTGGTCGAGCCAAAGACTTCTCCTTTGGAATGCCGGGGCACAGTGGCCACGGCAGCATGCCGCACAGCCCCGCGGCCGGGACGAGGAACGTCCCAGGCGCAGGGCCTGGTACTTCGAACGCCGAGCCGACTTGCGGATCTCCAAGGATCAACGCATCGGGCCTCGGCGAACGTCTCACGCGGAACCGAAGCCGCCGACTGGCGGGCTGGTAACCACGGCACCGGGGAAAGTGACCGTTCGACGACCGGCTCGGTTCTTGGGTACTGCTTCCATATTAACGCATGCGAGGTCACTTAATTCCCGGCCGGCCGGGGCTCGTGGTCAGACTAGTCCTGTCTGCAGGGCCAGTCGGGTGAGGTCCGCGCGGCGGCGGCAGCTTGTCTTGTCCCGGATCCGGTCCAGGTGTGAGCGGACCGTGCTCACCGCGATGTACAGCTGTCCGGCGATCTGAGTGTCCGTACGGCCCTGGGCCACCAAAGTGACCAGCTCACGCTCGCGGGCGCTCAACTGCGACATCTCGGCTTGTTCGGGCGCAGGCCCCGGCTCGTCCGCGGTCAGGACGAGGGCGAATTCGGCCGCCGTTTCCGCGGACATGCCCGCGCCGCGCTGTTCCGCCGCTTGCATCTGGACGGGCCCGAGGACCTGTGAGGCTTGCTGCCAGGGTGCCCGGCGGGCGTCCTGGTCCAGCGGCAGGTCCGATAGGCCCGCTGCCTGCAGCAGCGCCGTCGCGGCCGACCAGGCGGATATGGCGTCGGCCCAGCGTCCGCGGTCCGCGCACAGGTGCCCGCCGATTTCCAGGCAATCAGCCAGGTTGAACCCGGCGCCAATCTGCCGGAGCAGCCGGAGGGATTCGCTGAGGTGGGCCGCGCCGGCCGCGACCTGGCCCGCCTGCCGTTCCAGGTCCGCCATGAGAATCCGCGTTCCCACCTGGGCCACCACGTCATCTACGGCCATCGCCTGGGATAGCACGTCCGCACAGATTTGCAGGGCCGCCTCAATATCGCCGGTCCGCCTGAGCGAGTTGGCCAGCATACAGCGGTACCGTCGGCTCAGCGCGCCGGATATTCGGGCCGTGTCGACCTGGTCTGCCTGGCGGTACCAGGACAAGGCCTCGTCGCTGCGGCCAGCATGAAAGGCAGCATCGCCGAGCGTGGCCAGTGAACCTACCGCGCCAGTTAGGTAATCCAGCTCGACAGACATGGCCAGGCAGGTCTGGGCCAGTTCAGCTCCCTCATCTAGGCGGAACGAGAGCACCAGGCTGTGAGCCAGGCCCGCCAGGGCATCGGCCAGGGTCAGCGACGGGCCGCCGCCCTCGGCCGCGTCGCGGGCGGCCGAGTAATAAGCGACAGAGCGTTCGAGGCTACTGTCCTCGGCGACCTCACCGAGCAGCACCTGTAGCCTGCACCATAGCTCGGACCCGGGGTCAGTGAGCTGAGCAGCGGCGCTAAGGTTCCGGTCGGCGTCGGCGAAGCGGCCGCGTAGGATCCACCACGGGCCCAGTGCCGCGGCCAGGCGGACAGCGGTCGCATGGTCGTGCTTGAGGGACCAGGCCAGAGCATGCTCCACGGCGCTGGTCTCGGCGTCTAGCCACCGGGCGGCAGCCAGTTCGCCGGTGCTGGTCGACAGGCCGGCCGCCGCGCGCTCGGCTGTGGTCAGGGCATACCGGGTCAAGGCGGCGGCGGTTTGCTGCTCCTGGGCGGCCTCGGCGAGCCGCTCGCGGCCGAAGGCGCGGATCGTCTCCAGCATCGCGTACCGGTTACGTCCGTCGGGGCCTGGACGCGGCGGGCTCAGCAGTGAGCAGTCGACCAGGTGAACGATTGCGGGCCCCGCCGACACGCCGATAACGTCTTCGGCGGCGTCCAGCGAGAACGGCCCCGGGAAGATCGCCAGCTGCCGGAACGCTCGCCGCATGTCCTCGGTCAGCAGCTGGTAACTCCAGCCGATGGTCGCGGCCAGCGACTGCTGCCTGGCGGGTGCCCGGCGATCACCGCCGACCAGCAGGTCAAGCCGGTCCAGCAGCTGCGACAGACCTAGGGCCTCCAGCCGCGCGGCCGCTAGCTCGATCGCGAGCGGCATCCCGTCCAGCCGGGTCACCAGCCGGTCCACCATCTCGCCGGCTCCGTCGGCCAAATCGAACGACGGATCTGCCTGCCGGGCCCGGTCGGCAAACAGCTGCACGGCGGCCGAAGCCGGTCCTGGCCCAGCCTGACCGGCCCCCGGCACGGACAGCGGACCGAGCCGGTAGCGAGTCTCTCCGGCGATGCCGATGGGCTCACGGCTGGTCGCCAGTACGGTCACGTCATCGGCGGCCGGCAGCAGATCGCCGCACAGCTCCGCCGTCGAGGCCAGGACATGCTCGCAGTTGTCGAGCACCAGCAGCAGCTGCCGCCGGGCCAGCACGCCCGCCAGCGTCTGAGTCAGCGAGGAACCCGGCGGCTGGGGTATACCTATGACGGCCGCGACCGCTGCCGGCACCTGAGCTGGATCCTGGACCGCGGCCAGCTCGACCAGCCATACCCCGTCGGCGAACCGGGCCGCGGCTCGCCAGGCCACTTCGCAGGCCAGTCGGGTCTTCCCGACTCCGCCCGGTCCGGTCACCGTCACGAGCCGGTACTCGCCAAGCAGCCCGTCCAGCTTCCGTGCATCGTCGGCCCGGCCCACGAAACGGGTCAGGGTAGGCACAAACCCATGCGCGCCACCGGGCGCCGCAGCCACGGCATCCTCCCCCACAATCCAAACCATACGCCGGTGATCGGGCAGGCTCCGCTATCCGGCGATGACGACCGGGTCGCCTTCAGATCTATGACACTGGCGGGCGTCTGCTTCCAGCGGCCCTGTCCGTCAAAGCGGGGCAACCCAATCCCAGGCGCCACGTTGAATGGCGGTGTTCAGGCGATGCGGCCTGCGTACCGGCGGCGGAACCCGCCGGGGGTGCTGGTGGTGATCACGACGTCGTAGTAGCCGTCCTGGCTGGCGGGCCAGCTGATGGTCGTGGGGCTGCCCAGCTTGACGGTGACGGTCTGGGTGCGGCCCTGGTAGTCGTTGGGGGTCAGCGTGTAGGTGATGGGCTGCTGGCCCTGGTTGGCCAGGGTCAGCTCGAGGGTCGCGGCCGGCCCGGACCGCGACGGGGCGGCGGTGACGACCGGGACGGGTCCGGTGTCCTGGCCGGCCGGCACGACCTGGCCGGCGAAGCTGGCCAGGAACCCGTCCGGGCCGTAGACCGAGAAGGCGTACTTCCCGGCCGGGGTCGCCTCCCAGGTGTAGGAGCGCGGCGCGGACGCAAGCACGGTGACGGGGGTGGCGGTGAACGGCAGGTACGCGTCAGGGTAGACGGCCAGGGACACCCCCACCGTGCCGGTGTTGGTCAGGGCGGCGGTGACCTGCCCGGTCGTACGGTTCACGGTCACGTCGGCGAAGGGCTGATGGACTGTCGGGCGGTGCGGCCGGGTGCCGGGCTCCTGGGCCGGCATCTGCTGAGCCCCTTCGGCGGGGGGCGTGGTGGATCCGCCGGTGAGCTGGGTCAGGGCCCAGGTCTGGTCCAGGGTGGGGATGGTGCCGGGGATGGAGAAGTCGGGGTGCCCGAAGTCGAACGCGGCGGTCAGGTCGCCGGTCACCGACGCCCGCCACGGGGTGACGTTGGCCGGCTTGACGCCGGTCCAGGCGGCCAGGAACCGGAGCATCGAGGTGTGGTCGTAGACGTTGGAGTCAACCCACCCGCCGCGGGTCCACGGTGAGCAGATCAGCATCGGCACCCGGGTGCCCGGGCCGACCGGCAATCCGCCGATGTGCTCGTCGGTGACGGTGACCTCGGGGGCGGGGGGGAGCTGGTGGTCGAAGAACCCGTCATGCTCGTCGTAGGTGATGAACAGCGCCGTGCTCTTCCACAAGCCCGGGTTGGCGAACAGCGTCTGCAGGACTGTGTTCACATAGTGGGCGCCGTAGTCGGGGGTGTAGGAGGGGTGCTCGCAGTACCCGGCCGGGGCGACGATCCACGACACCTGCGGCAAGGTGCCGCTCTTGACGTCCTTGAGGAACGTCGACAGCACGTACGCGGCGTGGGTCTTGCTCAGCGGCGGCGCCCCGGCACCGGTCTGCCACGGGGTGACCGCCGCGCGGGCCGCGAGCTGGCTGGTGCCGCCCTGACGGCTGTTGGTGGTGTTGTACTGCTGGTAGAACCACAGCGGGTTGTCGCCGTAGTCGCCCAGGAAGAAATCCGGGTAGCTGCCGCTGTCGCCCACCTGGTCGTTGGTGTACACCTTCCAGCTGATCCCGGCGGCTTGCAGTAGCTCGGGGTAGGTGGTGACCTCGGGCGTCCCGGCGTCAGCCCCGAAGTCGACCTGGTAGTCGTTCGGGTTGCTGGTCCAGCCGCTGGATGTCCCGGTCCAGAAGTACATCCGGTTCGGGCTGGTCGGCGCCATGATCGCCTGGTGGTACCCGTCGCAGATGGTGAACGCGTCAGCGACCGCGTACTGGAACGGGATCTCATCCCGGGTGAAGTACCCCATCGTCTCTTCGGTCTTCGCCGGCACCCACTGGTTCCACAGGCCCCCGTTGCGGGCCTGGTGGTCGCCGTCCCAGGAGTGGTCAAGGTCACCGTCGACCTGATCGGTCAGGTTGTAGGGGAGCAGGTACCCCAGGTCGGTGCGAGCCGCATCGGGCTGCTGGAAGATCGTGTGCCCGTCCTGGTAAGTCAGGACCTGCTTGTCGCCGAACCCCCGGACCCCGTGCAGCGTTCCGAAGTAATGGTCGAACGACCGGTTCTCCTGCATCAAGATCACCACGTGCTTCACGTCGGCGATGGTCCCGGTCCAGCCCTCGGGCAGCGCCGCGCCGGCCGCCGCCGACCGGCCCGCCACACTGGCGGCGGCCTCTGGTCCGCCGCTGCAGCCAGCGGTCACGGCCGCGGCGGCGCCGAGTCCCGTGTATTGCAGAAAGCGGCGCCGGCTGAGACCCGGCACGGACATCGAGCCGGGCTGCCGCGGTGATCCGGCTGCGCCATGCTCACGTGGCTCGTCCGAGTTGGTCATTCTGGTTTTACCCCCTCGGTTCAGGTTCGTGTCCGGCGCTTGGCAGCGGGGCCAAGCTGGTCACTCACCACAAGCATCCACCGATAGGCATTTTTACCCACCCCGCGGGGCCGCAGCGAAAGGGGCAATTGGGCCTCTGCCGGACCCGGCAGCGAAATCGGCAACCTGTCAATGCACGGCGGAACACATCTCCGCCTCACTCTGACAAGGAGCACACGATGGAAGCTAGCACTGGGATTACCGGCCACGCGCAGGACACTCGTCACCCCGAGACGGCCGGCCGCGCAGCCCGTAGGTGGGCCGCCCGCTCGAAAAACGTTGCCGCTATCGCCGCACTCGGCCTGGCCGGGTTCCTGAGCGTGACAGCGTGCACTTCCACCAGCCCGGCAGCAGTGCCCGCCGCAACCCAGTCACAGCCGGCCTCCACGNNCTCCACGCCCCTGGACCAGCCGGACGTGCAGCCAGACGTGCAGCCGGGCGCTAGCCCCGATCAAGTGGCCAAGGACGTAGCCGAAATCGCGGTCGGCAACGGGCCGCTCAACGCGCTTGCGGGCGGCGGCGTGACGGCCACGTACGCTGACTGCGACCCGACGACGGTGTCCAACCCGCCCGACGCCAGCGCCCCCACCTCCGCCTCATGCGCCATCACCTACTCGGACGGCTCGGTCTGGCAGCAGACCGTCACGATCACCTACGACGGTCAAGGCAACCCGGTCGCCGCCTCGACCAACGTCGGCATCGAGCTATCCCAGCCCACAAACGAGTGAGCGCGGTCCGCACCGCAGCACACCTGAATTCAGGCGGGTACCTGAAACGGTGCCCGCCTGACCTCGCTTATGCTCCATTGCCCGACGAAGGTGTACCACGCCGGCGAGGCCCTGACCGTCTTCGCCGGGGTCATCCACGCGGTGCGCAACGCCGGCACCGGCACCGGCGCCGCCCTCGCTACCGACGTCGTGGAGAAGGGCAAGCCGCTCCTCACCCTGGCCCAGTAAACGCCCGGCCCCTACCGGCGTGAGTCGGCGACGGCCTTGGCCGCCGTCACGATGACGTCGGTGACCGCTTGCGGCTGGGAGATCATGATCACGTGCGAGCCCTCGACCTCGGTGATGTGGGCGCCCGCCCGCTGAGCCTGCGACCGGATGACGTCGGCGCCGGCGGCCTTGTCGCCGGTGGCGACCACCGTCCAGGACGGCAGCTTCTTCCAGGCCGGCGGCCCGGACGCTTCGCTGAACGCCGTCNNCTGCACCAGGGCCGCGCCGAGGATGCTGTCCTTGGAGCCGCTCTCGACATCGTTCAGGTTTTCGCCCTCCTCGGTGGCGAAGGCGGCGATGTAGACCAGGCCGACGACGTTCGGGGCGCTGGTCGCGGCGGTGGTGATGACCGCGCCGGCGTAGGAATGCCCGACGAGCAGGACCGGGCCGTCGATCTGGTTGAGCAGGCTGGCGGTGTAGGCCGAATCGGCGGCCAGGCCGCGCAGCGGGTTGGCCGTGGCGATGACGGTGTAGCCCTGCTGCTGCAGCCGCTCGATGACGCCGTTCCAGCTGGACGCGTCGGCGAAGGCGCCGTGCACCAGCACGATCGTCGGCCTGACGGATTGCTGAGACTGCTGGTCTGTCGCATTCACCGGGAACCTCCTAGGGTGGAAACGCGGGGTCGCGTTGTGATATCCACGCTCCCGTCCGGGGGCGTCCCATCGCGTCCGTGAACACCCTGGCCAGTGCCCTGGTCTGTCGCGCGACTGCCCGGTCCCTGGAACGTGCCACCACTGGCCGTTCGGATAAAAGAACTTGATCTTGCCGAACGGCCCGTGGCTTCTCTTCTCGCCCATGGACGAGCGCCGCCTCCTGGCAGCCAGGCTGACTGCTCGGGATCCGGCTGGTCCAGGCTCTCGAGCAGCTGCCGGGTTTCGTAGCAGTGCCGCCACGGCGGAGTTGCCGAGCATGTCTCGTCATACCTTCCAGGTATGGTCAGCGACCGGGCAGGCATTGGACGCTGCGGTTTCGCCGGACCATCATCGAACTGAGAGACAAGGTAGTGGCCGTCTCGCCGTCGGCTGCGAGACCCAGGGAGAGGCCCGATGACTGGCATCCGCGATCGACTACCTGCCGTGGCGGCCGGGCCGCCGTCGCCTCGGGCCACGGCCCGGGCGGGGGGCCTGCCCCCGTCCGGGGTGTTCATCTTGATGGCCGGGGCGTTCATGCCGCAGGCCGACTTCTTCATCACCAACGTGGCCTTGCCCACCATCGACAGGTCCCTGCATGCCTCCCCGGGCACCCTGGAACTGATCGNNCGCCGGCTGTTCCAGATCGGCGCCGTCGGCTTCGTGGCCGCCTCCGCCCTCTGCGGACTGTCCCCGGACATCTGGGTCCTCGTCGCGGCCCGCGTGATCCAGGGCATCTTCGCCGCCATGCTGGTGCCCCAGGTGCTGGCCACCTTCCAGGCCACCCTGGACGGGGGGCGCAAGACCCGCGCGCTGGCCCTGTACGGTGCCACCAGCGGCCTCGCCGCGGTGGTCGGCCAGATCGCCGGCGGGGTGCTGGTGACCGCCGATATCCTCGGCAGCTCGTGGCGGGCGATTTTCCTGATCAACGTGCCGATCGGCATCGCCGTGCTGGTCGTCGCCCGCTACGTCGTGCCCGCCACCCGCTCGGACCGTCCCACCGGTATTGACGTGCCCGGCACGCTGGCCTTCGCGGCCACCCTCATCGCCCTGCTGGTCCCGCTGGCCGAAGGTGACTCCCTGCACTGGCCCGTCTGGGGCTGGGTGCTGATCGCGGTCGCCGTCATGCTCGGTGCCGTCACGTTCCTCATCGAGCGGCACAGCGAGCGGTCCGGCCACACCCCGCTGCTGCCGCCGTCGCTGCTCAGGCTGCCTTCTATGGCCCGCGGGCTGGCCCTGTACCTGGCGTTCAGCGTGGGCTTCGGGGCGTTCTTGTTCGTCTTCGCCCTCACCGTCCAGGACGGCTTGCACGCCAGCGCGCTGGTCAGCGGGCTGGCCGTGGTGCCGATGGCCGCGCTGTTCCTGGTCGGCGCCGTGCTGAGCCCGAAGATCATCAACCGGTTCGGCCGGGCGGCTATCGCCGGCGGCGCTGTCGTTCAGGTCGCCGGGCTGGCCCTGGTCATCATCGTCATCCTGGCGGGCTGGCCGCACGTGGCCATCATCGACTTCACCGGACCGTTCGTCCTCCTCGGTGCCGGCCAGTCCATGATGGTCACCGGCCTGTTCCGGGTCGTGCTCGTCGACGTGCCCGCCTACCAGGCCGGCATCGGCAGCGGCGTCCTGATCACCATGCAGCAGGCCGGGCTGGCGCTGGGCGTGGCCATTCTCGGCTCCGTCTACCTGTCGCTCGCAACCCGCAGCATCCGGGCCGGCTTCGTCACCGCCGTCGGCATCCAGCTCGGCATCGGGGTGCTGTTCGCGATAGGCAGCCGGTTCCTCCCCAGGTTCACCGCGAGCCCGAAGGGGGCAGCGTTACGCCGTGACCGGGTACTGCTCGGCGAGGCGGGCGAACTCGGCGAGCAGCGGGGAGCGGCGGGAGGAGGACCAGGCCAGGCAGGTTTCCGCGGGCTGGATGTCGCTGATCCGGAGGTGGCAGATGCCGGGGCGGGTGTACATGCTGGCCGCGGATTCGGGGAGCACGACGATGCCGCGGCCGATGGCGACCTGCTCGAGTTTCTCCTCGACGGTGTGGGTGAACCGGGGTGGCGGGAGTCGCCGGCGGCCGCGCATCTCGGCGGCGACGTCACGCCACTCGGGCACGATGTCCGGGTGCTGCAGCAGGTGCTCGTCGGCGAGGTCGCCGATGCTGACGTATTCCTTCCCGGCCAGGCGGTGCCCCGCGGGCAGCACCGCCAGCTGCGGCTCGCGGGCCAGGGGACGCAACTGGAGCCCGTGCTGGTCGACTGGCAGCCGGACGTAGCTGACGTCGGCCCGCCCGTCGTGCAGCACCTCCGCCTGGTCGGCCCGGCTGGTGCGCAGCACCTCGACGGTGAGCTCGGGGTGCGCGGCGGCGAAGGCCCGCACGGCGTCGGTGATGATCAGGCCCGGCATGAAGGCGACGGTGAACTGGCCGGACTTGCGGGCGGCTTGGGCGACGCGCCTGCCCAGGGCTTCGGCGTCGGCGAGCAGCGGCTCGGCGTCGGCCGCGAGCTGCGTTCCCGCCGCGGTGAGCACCGCCCCGCTCCGGCCCCTGATGAACAGCACGGCGCCGAGCTCGGACTCCAGGGCGCGGATCTGGCGTGACAGGACGGGCTGGGCGATGTACAGGTCCTCGGCGGCCCGGCTGAAGTTGCCGCGGCGGGCCACGGCCATGAAGTAGCGGACCTTGCGCAGGTCGATGTCCATCTCGGCCCTCCTCCAGTGCCCGGGGCCTCCCGATCCCGGTTCCGATTATACCTTCCGGGTATAGCCAGCGACAAGGCAGGCATTGGGCGCTGCGGTTTCGCCGAACCATCATCGAAGCTGAGAGACAAGCCACCAGCCTGTCTTGCTGCAACATGTCTGCGCTTCGCGCTGCTTTCCTAATCGCTTGACGACGAGGTAACTGTGGCCTTAGGTGGTTCGGAGTAATGCCGACCTACCCATCGGAGCACGCTTTGCCCAAATCCATCGCTGTGTTCGGAGCCGGACCCGGCCTCGGCCAGGCTGTCGCCCGTCACTACGCGCGAGAGGGTTACGCCGTCACCTTGGTGGGCCGCCGCTCGGAGCCACTTGACCGTCTGGCGAAGGATCTCACGAGTGCCGGGGCAACGGCGCACGTCATCACAGCCGACCTATCCGACACCGGTGCCACGCCCCGGCTGGCCGAGCAGATTCGCGCTAAGGCCGGCCACCTCGACGCCTTTTACTATGCACCCACCCCAGACACCGGGTTCGTTTCCGCAGCCAACCTGACCCCACAGCACGCCCAGAAGTTCATGCCGCTGATCTTCTACACGATGCTGGCCCTCGTGCAGGAGTTCCTGCCGCACATGCTCGAGCAGGGGGACGGCGCCATCTTGACCGCGCAGGGCGGCAGCACTGTGCACGGCCTGCCGAACATGAGCGGCCCCAGTCCCGCACAAGCCGCCCAGCGCAACTACCTGCAAGCCCTGCACGCCGAGGTAGCCGAGAAAGGCGTCTACGTCGGCCACCGATGGAACATCGGTGTCGTCAAGGCGGCAGCGATGGAACATTGGTGCCGCTGCGGACCTGGCCGGGGTGGGGCTGCGGAGGTCTGAG
>PLDT01000209.1:1496-17408 GCA_003136255.1 Actinomycetota bacterium | reverse complement strand
TGGTCGCGGAGAAGAAGGCCACCAGCCGCGCGGAGATCATCGCCCGCGTACTGGAACGCGAGCGCCGTCGCGAGATGGCCGCCAGGGATGCCGCCATCCTGGCCGAATCCGGTGAGGATCCGGACCTGGCTGGACTTATCCGGTACATGACCGGGCACCCGGTGGACCCGGACCGGTGAGGCCGATCCACACCGCGCACCTGGACAAGGCACGCCCGGTCCTGCTGCTGACCCGCGAACTGGTACTGCCTCACCGGCAGCAGGTGGCGGTGGCCCCGATCACCACCACCGTGCGTGGCCTGTCCACCGAGGTCCCGGTCGGCCCGGCCAATGGCATAGGCCACGAGTCCGTGGTGAGCTGCGACAACATCGTCACCATCGACAAGAATGCGCTCGGCGACAGGATCGGTTATCTGCTGACCGCCCAGGAGCCTCTCCTGACCGCGGCCATCCGCGCTGCCTTCGACCTGGACTAGCAGCCAGGAGCCACCCGGCAAATAGGTCGGGCGGGCCGCCGTTCAGGCGCCGCTGCGGGGGGGAGCGGTACTCCCGCGGATGATGAGCTTGGTTGGCATCATGATGGCCCGCTCGACTTCCTCTCCTCGGAGCAGCCCGAGGACCATCTGGCCGGCAAGCAGTCCCTGCTCACGTACGGGCTGACCTACGGTCGTCAGGTCAGTCAGCTCGGCCAGCGGATGATCGTCGATTCCGATCACCGAGATATCTTCCGGTATCCGGAGCCCGGCCCGGCGTACGGTGCGGATCGCGCCGAGGGCAACCTCGTCGGAGTGCGCGTACACGGCTGTGGGCGGCTGGCGCAGGCCCAGTAGCTGGCTCATGGCGTCGGCGCCCTGCAAGCCGCCCCAGTCCACGGTGGCGGTGAGGCTGGCGTCAGCTGTGATTCCGGCATCCGTAAGAGCCGAATAGTAGGCCTGTGAGCGGCCGCAGGTCGCGGGCCAGCCGGGCTGATCGGGGTCGACGGCCGCGATCATGGCGATGCGCCGGTGGCCGAGGTAGATCAGGTGGTCCATCGCTTGCCGGCCGGCCGCCTGGTCGTCGATGCAGACGTAGGGATAGGCGGCACTTTGGCCTCCGGCGGCCACGATGCTGACGCCGATAAGCTCCAGGCGGTCCTGTTCGGCCTGGGCCACCGGGAACCCGAGCACGACGACGGCGTCGACCTTGCGCCGGGCTGGAAGCTGGTCGAAAAACGCGTGCCGGTCGGCGGCATCGCCGACGTGGTAGAGGAGCACGTCAAGGTCGGCCTCGCGCAATACCGACTCCAGCGCTTCGAGTACGGCGGCGAAGAACCACCGTGAGATGTGCGGCACCACAACGGCGACCCGGCGGGTCGACCCGCGCGACAAGCGAGACGCTTCGGGTGAGACCACGTAGGAGGCCTGCTCGGCCGCAGCCAGGACCCGCGCCCGGGTAGCGGCCGCGACTCCGGGCGCGTTGCTCAGCGCTCGCGACGTCGTGGCCATCGACACGCCCGCCATGCGGGCAATGTCCGCCATGTTGACCTTCTCGGACGGCCGTGACACAAGCCGATCATACACATCAGCCGGAAGCGTTTCCAGTTGTCGGTTGGAAGCGTTTCCAGCGGACTCGGCCGGTGACTATTGGCCAGCCCACGGACGAGACGCTGCGCAAGTAGGTGCAAAGCCGAACGGATCGGAAGCCGGGCTGGCTTAGGTCTTGACGTGCCCACCCGGCGGTCTTACTTTCAATGGAAACGTTTCCTACACATTACAGCGGCCACCGTACGGAGCGCCCGAGCCGTACCCGAATGTCCCAAAACGTAGTAACGACTAGTAGGAGTCGCCATGGCCACGGTGAGCCTGGAGCAGATCAACAAGGTGTACGCGAACGGTTTCCACGCCGTGAAGGACCTGGACCTTGATGTGCGCGACGGCGAGTTCATGGTGCTGGTCGGCCCGTCCGGCTGCGGGAAGACCACCGCGCTGCGGATGGTCGCGGGGCTGGAGGACATCTCCTCCGGCACGCTGCGCATCGGCGGCAAGCCGGTCAACGACGTCACGCCGAAGGACCGGGACATCGCGATGGTGTTCCAGAACTACGCGCTGTACCCGCACATGAGCGTGTCCGAGAACATCGGGTTCGCGCTCACGATGCGCAAGCTGCCCAAGCCGCAAATCCAGGCCAAGGTCAAGGAGACCGCGGAGATCTTGGGGCTGACCGAGTGGCTGGACCGCAAGCCCGGGCAGCTCTCCGGCGGTCAGCGCCAGCGGGTGGCGATGGGCCGCGCGATCGTGCGCGAGCCCTCGGTGTTCCTGATGGACGAGCCGCTGTCCAACCTGGACGCCAAGCTGCGGGTGCAGATGCGAGCCGAGGTGCAGCGGATCCAGCGGCGGATCAACGTGGCCACCATGTACGTGACCCACGACCAGGTCGAGGCGATGACCATGGGCGACCGCGTCGCGGTGATGCGGTCCGGGGTGCTGCAGCAGGTCGACCACCCGCAGCACCTGTATGACCACCCGGACAACCTGTTCGTGGCGGCGTTCATTGGCTCCCCGGCCATGAACCTGTACGAGGCGGCGGTCACCGAGGGCGCCCGGTCCTTCCGGCTCGGGTCCCAGGACATCGAGCTGCCGGACTCGGTCCGGGCGGCCCATCCGGGGCTGGCCACCTACGCCGGGCACAAGGTGGTCGTGGGCCTGCGGCCCGAGCACCTGCCCGCGGCCGTCAACGGCGCCGCCGACCCGACGAGGCCGGTCCTGGTCGGCGACGTGGACCTGGTCGAGGCCCTGGGCTCGGAGCTCATGGTTCACTTCACCATCGATGCCCGCCGGGTGCGGGCCGAGGGCACGACCAGCGCGGACCAGGAGGCAGTCACCGAGTCCGGCGAAGGCGTGGCCCGCGTCGACCCGGCCAGCCCGGTCAAGGTGGGCGAGCGGGCCACGTTCGCCATCAAGACCGACGGTCTGCAGTTCTTCGCCCCCGATTCAGGATCGGCGATCTGAGTTTCGGAGGGAGAACCGTCATGCAGCGAGAAAATGCTCCGCGGCTGGGTCGGAACCACCGGACTGGCGGCGGCCCGGTGCTTGACCGCCGCTCGATGATGAAGGCGCTGGGACTCGGGGCGGCCGCGATCGCCGGGCCCGGCCTGGTGGCCGGGTGTTCCTCGTCAGGCGGGGCCACCAGAATCGTGCTGGAGGAGACCAAGCCCGAAGTGGTCCCGTACTTCGACAACCTGGTCGCGAAGTACAACGCGAGCCAGTCGCAGGTGGTAGTGAGCCACGACTCCACCTCAAGCCTGATCGCGGAGTTCGTGCGCGGCGATCCGCCCGACATCGACTGCGACAACTACAACCTGACCACGTCGATCTTCGTGTCCCGCGGCGTGCTGGCCAACCTGGCCGACTTGCCCCAAGCGCAGACCATCGACCCGAACATCCAGGCTCTCGTCACCCAGTACGGCTCCTACCGGGGAGAAACGAGCGTCCTGCCCTATTCGGTGGCCGCCGAGGGCGTCATCTATAACCCGGACCTGTTCGACAAGGTCGGCGTGTCGTCCGTGCCCACCACCTGGAGCGAGTTCCTGGCGGTATGCGAGAAATTCAAGTCCGCGGGCATCACGCCGATCTACCAGACCTACGGGGATGCCTGGACGACGCAGCAGGGCCTGTTTGATTACACCATCGGCGGCATGATCGACGTCGCGGCGTTCTACAAGCAACTCGACGCCGAGGGCACCAACCTCGGCCCCAACTCCTCGGTGTCGTTCGAGAAGGATTTCACCGCGCCCTGCAAGCAGATGCTCAGCCTGACGCCGTATTTCAACGACAACGCCCTGTCCAAGAAATACGCCGACGGCAACACCGCCTTCGCGGCCGGGCAGGCCGGGATGTACATGCAGGGGCCGTGGGCCGTCGGCCAGATCCTCACGATCAATCCCAAGCTCAAGATGGGCACGTTTCCGATGCCCGTTACCGACGATGCATCCCAGACCAAGTGCCGGGCCAACCTCGACCTGGCCATCTGGCTGCCGCGATCGCAAGTGCCCGCGCAGCGCGCGGCGGCCATCAAGTTCCTCGGTTACCTCATGCAGCCGAGCGTCATGAATGCGTACAACCAGGCCAATCTCGCATTCTCACCTCTCAAGAACGCTCCGCCGCAGCAAAGCCCGCTCGTCTCCGGTTTGCAGAAGTACGTCAGTTCGGGCGCTTTTTATCAGGGCGCGGGAACCTACGTGCCCCTCACTATCCCGGTCGGGAACTTCATCCAGGAAATGATGCTGACCGGCAACGTCAGCGGATTCACCTCGTCGATGGACGGCGCCTTCAAGCGCCTGGCCATACGGACCTCGGCGTGAACCGCATGAGTACCCGATCCAGGAGGCAGGCATGACCGCGACCTCAGCGCCCTCCGGGGCTGGCCCTAGAAATCCGCTCGGTACGCTGAAGAAAATCTTCTTCCCGGTGGCGCCGGCGTACCTTTTGATGCTCATCCCGGCGATCATCCTGTTCACCTTCTTCATCATTTATCCCGCGATCCAGGGGATGTTCTACAGCTTCACGAACTACGTCGGGTACGGAACCTTCCATTCCATCGGATTCGCGAATTACAAGGCAGCGTTCAGCGACCCGACCATCCGGGACTCCTACGGGTTCACCCTGCTCTTCGCGGTCGTAGCGTGCATCGTCACCAACGCGGTCGCGCTGGCTCTGGCGATCGCGCTGAACGCCAAGATCAAATGGCGGACCGGGCTGCGCACGGTTTTCTTCATGCCCATGGTCCTGTCCGGCCTGATCGTCTCCTACATTTTCACCTTCATCATCTCCACGTCGGTCCCGGTCATCGCGGGGGTGATCCATTTCGCCCCGCTGGAGAGCAACATCCTGGCCAACCAGCACCTCGCCTGGCTCGGCGTCGTCTTCGTCGCGTCCTGGGTGGCCATCCCGGGCGCGATCATCATCTTCCTCGCCGGGCTGACCGGCATCCCGACGGAAGTGTACGAAGCAGCCTCGATCGACGGGGCGAGCGCGTGGAAGCAGTTCCGGAAAATGACCTTCCCGCTGCTTTTCTCCTTCCTCGTCATCAACACCATCCTGAGCTTCAAGAACTTCCTCAACGTGTACGACATCGTGGTCGGCCTGACCGGCGGCGGCCCGGGCACCGCCACCACCAGCGTGGCGCAAACCATCTTCAGCGGCTTCTTCAACGGCGACTACGCCTACCAGATGGCCAACGCGGTCATCTTCTTCCTGATCACGTTGCTCTTCGCGGTCTTCCAGCTAAGCGTCATCCGGCGTCGAGGAGGGGGTCTGTAGTGGCTACCGAGGTAAGCACCACCCCAGTCGTCGCCGCACCGCGGATCCAGACCCGCCGGACCCGCCCGGTACCCGAGGGCGGCCGGGTCAACTGGGGCCTGACGATCATCATCGCGATCGTCTCCCTGATCATCATCCTCCCGCTGTACTTCGCCATTGCCATGGCGCTGAAGTCGCCGGCCCAGACCGGCACGGGCACCGGCTTCAATTTCCCCTGGCCGATTCAGTGGGGGAACTTCCGGGCCGCCTGGGACCTGACCGATACTCCGCTCGCAGCCTCGATGAGCCTGCTGATCACGCTGCTCGCCGTGGCCGGGGAAATCATCGTGAGTGCGCTGGCGGCGTGGGCGATCGTGCGTAACTGGGGCCACTGGCAGTTCCGCGCGACGTTCGGCTACCTGATGATCGCCCTGTTCATTCCGTTCCCAGTCGTCGCGCTGCCTCAGGTCAAGCTCATGGCCGCGATCGGCCTGGATAATCCGTTCGGCGTCGCGATCCTACACATCATGTTCAACCTCGCCTTCAACGTGCTGCTCTTCTCGGCCTTCATCCGGGGAATTCCGCTCGAACTGGAGGAGAGCGCGCGGCTGGACGGCTGCACGACCTGGCTGACGTTCCGCAAGATCGTGCTGCCGCTGCTGGCGCCGATCAGCGCCACCGTGGGCATCTTCGCCTTCCTGCAGTCCTGGAACGACTTCATGATGCCGCAGCTGATCACCGCGAACCCGAAGTGGCAGACCCTCCCGGTCGTCCAGTACCTGTTCCAGGACCAGTTCACCACGAACATCAACGTGGCCTTCGCGTCGTATCTCATGGCCCTGCTCCCGACCCTGGTCGTTTTCCTCCTCGCCCAGCGCTGGGTGGTCAGCGGCATCATGCGCGGCTCGATCAAGTAGCTCGAGGAACAACCCGGGGGAAGCCCCGCCCACCCAGAACGTGGAGACACGCCGCAATGGAGATGTCACCGCGCCCTGCCGCTACCAGCACCGACTGGTGGCGGCGGGCGGTGGTTTACCAGATCTACCCGCGCAGCTTCGCCGACTCTGACGGCGACGGCCTAGGCGACCTCAGGGGAGTCCTGTCCCGGGTCCCGTACCTGGCCTCTCTGGGCATCGACGCGGTCTGGCTCAGCCCGTTCTACCCCTCTGGCCTGGCCGACGGCGGCTACGACGTGGACGACTACCGCGATGTGGACCCGCAGCTGGGCACGCTGGCCGATTTCGACGAGATGACCGCCGGCCTGCACGGATGCGGGATCAAGGTCATCGTCGACATCGTGCCGAATCACACCTCGAACCGGCACGCCTGGTTCCGTGAGGCGCTGGCCGCCCCGAAGGGGTCGCGGGCCAGGGACCGGTACCTCTTCCGCGACGGGCAGGGCCCCGACGGCGCGCAGCCCCCCTCGGACTGGCCCTCCGTCTTCGGCGGCCCGGCCTGGACCCGCGTCCCTGACGGGCAGTGGTACCTGCACCTGTTCGCCGCCGAGCAGCCCGACCTCAACTGGGCGAACCGCGAGGTCCGGGACGACTTCCTGACCACCCTGCGGTTCTGGTCCGACCGCGGGGTCGACGGGTTCCGCGTGGACGTGGCGCACGGCCTGGCCAAGAACCTGGCCGAGCCGCTCGAGCCGCTCGCTGTCCACGGGGACCTGGTCGGCTCGCCGCTCGGGCACGGGAATCATCCGCTCTGGGACCGCGACGAAGTGCACGACATCTACGTCGAATGGCGGCAGGTCCTCAACGAGTACGACCCGCCGCGGGCCGGCGTGGCGGAGGCGTGGGTGCACCCGTCCCGGCGGTCGCGATACGCCAGCCCGGACGGGCTGGGACAGGCCTTCAACTTCGACCTGCTCGAGGCGAACTGGAAGGCCGGTGAGTTCCTGCGGATCATCACCGACAACCTCGCCGACGCGCAACGCCACGGCGTGTCCACCACCTGGGTGCTGTCCAACCACGATGTGGTCCGGCACACCAGCCGCTACGCGCTGCCGACCGAGGATGATCTCAGCAGCCTCAGGAATGCCAAGGCCTGGCTACTCAGCAACGGCGCCTCACCCGAGCTCGATCGCGGCCTCGGCCTGCGGCGCGCCCGCGCGGCCACCCTGCTGATGCTGGCGCTGCCCGGATCGGCCTACCTGTACCAGGGAGAGGAACTCGGCCTGCACGAGGTCGCGGACATTCCGGCCGAGCGGATCCAGGATCCCGCCTTCGTGCGGTCCGGCGGTGCGGAAAAGGGCCGCGACGGATGCCGGGTACCGCTGCCCTGGACGGCTGACGGCCCGTCGTTCGGATTCGGGACCGATTCCGCTCACCTGCCGCAGCCGGCCTGGTTCGGCCCGCTCAGCATCGAGGCGCAGGAGCACGACTCGACCTCGACCCTGGTGCTCTACCGGCAGGCGCTCAGTTGGCGCCGCAAGCTGCAGGCCGCGGATCACCTGGAGTGGATGCCGACCACCAACGGGCAGGTACTGCACTTCGTCCGCCCCGGCGGCTGGGGATCGGTGACCAACTTCGGCCCCCAGCCCGCCCTGGTGCCGCGCGGGACCGTGGTCGTCGCGAGCGGTCCTCTGCAGGACGGCTTGCTGCCCGCCGACACCACCGCCTGGATCATCCCCGGCAGCTAGCGCGCACGCGGTTTGCGCGTAAGACGGTAAACTGCGCACAATTGCGCACGAGGCATCGTCGTGGCGCAACCTGCTGGGGAGGAGCGCCACGTGTCCAGGTACCAGCGGTGGAACGCGCTGCTCGACCTGCTGCCCGGCGACGGTCAGCTCACCGTGGCCGAGGCCGCGCAGGCGCTCGGCGTCTCGCACGCCACCATCCGCCGTGACATGGATCAGCTAGCCCGCCAGCAGCTGGTGACGCGAACCCGCGGCGGCGTGGTCGCCGGCCACGTCTCCTACGACCTGCCGCTGCGGTACAAGACGGCCCTGCACGCACCGCAGAAGCAGCGCATCGGCCGCGCGGCCGCCGCCCTGGTCGCGCCGGGCGCCGCGGTGGCGCTGAACGGCGGCACCACCACCAGCGAGGTCGCGCGCGCCCTGGCCACCCGCCCGGACCTGCAGGACGGCACCGGCGCCCCGGCGGTCACCGTCGTGACGAACGCGATGAACATCGCCAACGAGCTCGCCGTCCGCCAGCACATCAAGATCGTGGTGACCGGCGGCGTCGCCCGCACTCAGTCCTACGAGCTGATCGGGCCGTTCGCCACGCTGATGCTCGAGCAGCTGACCCTGGACTGGGCCATCCTCGGCGTCGACGCCCTGGACCCGGTCGCGGGCGCGACCGCTCACCACGAGGGCGAGGCCAGCATCAACCACCTGATGGCCACCCGCGCGGCGCAGGTCATGATCGTCGCCGACGCTTCCAAACTGGGCCAGCGCGCCTTCGCCCGGGTCTGCGCGATGGCGGAGATCGACGTCATCGTCACCGACCAGGACGCCGAACCCGCCGCCCTGGCCGCCTTCACCGAACGCGGCATCCGCGTCGTCACCGCCTGACCANNATGCATGATCGCGAGGAGCCTGGGATGAGCCACCTGACGGACGAGATCGCCAGCCAGCCGGAATGCTGGACGAAGGCGATCGAGCTGGCGGCCTCGGCCGGGCCCGACCTGCCCGTATCCGGCGAGCGGGTCGCCGTGATCGGCTGTGGCTCCTCGCTCAATGTCGCCCGCTGCTACGCGGCCCTGCGCGAGGTCGCCGGCCAGGGCGAGACCGACGCCTTCCCGGCCTCGGAGGTGCCGGCCGCCAGGCGCTACGACCGCCTGGTCTACGTTTCACGCACCGGCACCACCACCGAAGTCCTCGACGCCCTGCGGCAGGCTCCGGCGGGGGTCAGGACGACGGCAATAGCCGCCGACCCAGGCTCGCCGCTCGTGCAAGAGGCCGACGCCGTACTCCTGCTCGATTTTTGTGCCGAACGGTCCGTGGTGTCGAGCCGCTTCATCACCAGCGCGCTCGTCCTGCTCAGGGCCCACCTGGGCGAGGACCTCCGCGCCCTGCCCGACGCCGCCGCCCACGAACTGGCCCGGCCGCTGCCGCCGGGACTAGCCGCCCGCCGCGAGTTCACCTTCCTCGGCCGCGGCTGGGCCGCCGCCGTGGCCGACGAGGCGGCGCTGAAGCTACGCGAGGCCTCACGCACCTGGGCCGAGTCCTACCCCGCCATGGAGTACCGGCACGGCCCGATCAGCGTCAGCGACGAGACCACCGCGGTCTGGGCCCTGGGCCAGGTGCCGCCCAGCCTGCTGGCCGACGCCCGCCGCACCGGAGCCATGGTCATCGCCTCGGACGCCGACCCGCTGGTCGCCCTGACCAGCGCGCAGCGGCTCGCCGTCGAGCTGGCCGAGCGCAACGGCATCGACCCCGACCAGCCCCGCGCGCTGTCACGTTCTGTCATCCTGGGCTGATGTCAGCGGCGCCGGACCCGGGTCGCCCTCCCCGCGACACCCGGCTGCTGACCGGCGGCCGGGTCGTCACCCCCCGAGGCGTGCTTAGCCCCGGCTGGATCCGGCTGGCCGGGAACCTCATCGACGCGATCGGGACCGGCGACCCGCCAGAGCGGCTAGCCCCTGAGCGCCCCACGGTTGACCTGCGCGGACAGTGGGTACTCCCCGGGTTCGTCGACATGCACGTCCACGGCGGCGGGGGAGTGTCGTTCACCGAGGGTACGGAAGACGACGCGCGGCAGGCCGCGGAGTTCCACCGCGCTTACGGCACCACCAGCATGCTGGCCAGCCTGGTCACCGCGCCGCTGGCCGAACTGGAGGCCCGCGCCGCCATGTTGGCCACGCTCGTCGACGACGGCCTCATCGACGGCCTGCACCTGGAAGGCCCGTTCCTGTCCCCGGCCCGGCGCGGCGCTCAGGATCCGCGGTACATGATCGCCCCCGACGTGGCCGTCTTCGAGCGCCTGTACGCCGCGGCCCGAGGCCACCTGCGAGTCATCACCCTCGCCCCCGAGCTGCCCGGCGCGTTCTCGGTGATCCAGGCCGCCACGCGAGCCGGCGTCACCGTGGCCGTCGGGCACACCGACGCCATCGCCGACGTCACCGTGGCCGCCATCGACGCGGGCGCGACGCACGCGACCCACCTGTTCAACGGCATGCGGCCGCCGCATCACCGCGAGCCGGGCGCCGCCGGTGCCCTGCTGGACCGGGACGAGGTCACCTGCGAGGTGATCGCCGACGGCGTGCACCTGCACGACATCGCGGTCCGCCTGGCCGCCCGCGCCGCGGGTCCTGGCCGGCTGGTCCTGGTCAGCGACGCCATGGCCGCCGCCGGAATGCCGGACGGCCGCTACCAGCTCGGTTCGATGCGCGTGACCGTGGCCGGGGGAGTGGCCCGCCTGCAAGAAGACCTCGCCGGCCCCGGCCAGCCCGGCGTCANNGGCCTGGCCGGCCGCACCGGTGCGCTGAGCCCGGGCCTGGCTGCGGACCTAGTCGTCTGCGACGGCGATTTCCGTCCTCGTGCGGTGATGCGCCGAGGCCAGTGGCTGGCCGGGCCCGCCGGTTATTAAAGACCAGTCGCGGCCCGTGGCGGCGCGGTCAGCCGCTGCTGCGGACCGAGCCGGTGAGCGGCCCGGTGGCCGAGCTGACCTCGCAGACCACCGTGCGGACGCCCGCCTGCCAGGCGTCCTGGTCCGGATAGACGAACTGCTGGGTCAGGCCCGCGGTCAGCAACTGCGGGTTCACGTAGCCCGCGATCCGGTTGGCGCAGCCGCTGTTCGCCTGCTGCTGCACGACCGCGCTGCCAGGCCAGGACGATCCGGTCAGGCGGAACGTCGCGAACACTTCCGCGCCGTGCGGCGTGGCGCAGGACAAGATCGTGAACGAGAGTCCGTTCGTTGAAGAATTGAGGCACTCGCCCGTTCGCAGGCCGAATACGGCGGGGGCCGGCCGGTACGTGACGATGGTCTTGGTCCGGAAGCCGTGGGTCGACACGACCAGGACGCCGGCCGCCACGGCCGCGGCGAGCAGGACGACGATCACGCCCGCCACGACCAGCCGGCTGACGCCGCGGCCTTCCCCGGCGTGTTCGTCGGCGGCCGGCTCGTGATCCGCATCCAGGCTGGCGATCGTGCTCTCGCCGAGGGCTGGCCCGGAGGGCTCCGGAACCACCCCTTCCAGCGGCAAGGGTTCCAGCGACAAGGGTTCCGGCGTCATGGGCTCCAGCGAGATGGGCTCCAGCGAGATGGGTTCCAGCGCCATAGGCTCGGTCGCGGCCGGCTCGGGAGTTGCCGGTTCCGACGCAGACCCGCTGCTGACCCCCGCAGGCGCAGCCATCCGCCCTCCATCACGTACAGTGCCCGCCGCGTCCGGTTCCCAAGGCCGGCCCTCTGGTCGAGCCGACGCACCATCAGCCTCGAAGGTGCGCCTCCGCCCCTAGTAGTTCCCATCATTTGAAAAACGACACATTCCCCCAAACGGAGTCTGTTCCTGTCCGCCCTGGGCGGACAGGAGCAAAAACCCTGAATGTCGCACCCCGCCCGAGGCGCGCCCGGGAACGGGGCCAGTGGTACAGGCAGCGTCAGCCGGTCCCGGCACGACGGAGGCGCTCGCGGGCCTCATTCTCGGAGAGCGAGACGACCGGTTGTCCGACCGCGTACTGGTACTTGGCGTCGTAGGCCCGCGTCCAGACACCCGCCGCCCATGACCGCTGGAGTTCGTCCGCGCTGAACTGCCTGCCACGGGCGTCCCCGTAGGTCGAGAGGAATTGCTCAGTTTCCTCGACGGTGGCCAGTTCGTTCGCGCTGATAGTCGAATACAGCGCGGCAGCGAACCCGGCCAGGACGGCTTCGCTGTCGGCGGTCACGCTGTCCCAGTCGTGAACCACCAGCAGGTCGTCGCCCCTCCAGCGCAGGTTGTCGGCCAGCCAGTCGCAGTGGCCGATCACGGTTTCGGACCCGCCGGCTTGCAGCCGGTCACGGGCGCGGCGCCCGGCGTCGTCGATCCACCCGGGCCCCGCCACCGCGTTGAGGTTGACGGCAGAGTCCTCGGAACGCGGCCAAAGGCCGGCCTCGGCGTGATTCCAGGCCGCCCACGACGGTGCCGGGTCCAGACTGGACACCTCGACAGGCCGCGGGGCGAGCTTGACCAGCCGCGCGAATGCCTCAGCGAACGCCCACGCCGCGCGATCCGCGCTCGGCAGTATGGCGCCGCCGGGAACGTCGGTCTCGGCGGTAGCCACGTCGTCTCCGAAGGGGACGGCGCCCGTAAGCGGCTCAGGGCACGGATAGCCGGACTCGAACAGCCGACGCTGGACTTCCACGCATGCCGCCACCCGCGGCGAACCGGGGCGCACCTTGACCACGACCGCCCGGTCATCACCCAGCCGGAGCCCGATCACCGCAGAGAGGTGACCGGACCTGAAGATCTCATCGGCAGGCGCGCTGCCGAGATGCTCGAGGCACCACTGAGCAAGGCGACCAGGATCGACATCACGCGCGCGAGATGACATCTGATCATCCTCGCTCATCAACGCGACTACCACCATTGACAAGCCGACTATCAATATGATATCAAATTGATAGGTGATCGGGCAGCCGACACCACACTCAGCAGGAGGCATCCCGATGAACGCATACGACGACAACACCGCTGCGAAACGCCTGCGCAGGTGGTGGCTGACTCCTCCGCGACCCGGCCTGCAACGCCTGATCAGCCCCATTGAGTACCGTCACATCCGCCCCTTCGGGGTCGCGCATATTGCCGGTGGCAGTGTCGCGGCCGCTGCGGGCGTCATATGCCTCGGGTACGGCGTCTACGGATGGGCAGCCTTCTTCCTGGCTGTCGCGGCGGCGCATCTTGCGGGTGGCTACTGGTTCCTCACCATCGATCGCTCCGCACCTGCCCGAACCTGAGGGCAGTACCCTGTCCAGGTGCGCTTGACGGAATTCTGGGCCCGGATGAGGGCACAGTTCGGGGACGTGTACGCCCAAAGCGTGGCCAAGGACTACGTGTTCGAGAAGCTGGACGGCCGCACGATCGAGCGTGCGCTGGCGGACGGGGAAGACGCCAAGAAGGTCTGGCGGGCGGTCTGCGACACATTCGACGTGCCGCAGCGGCTGCGCTAAAGAGCTTCAGCGGCTGCGCTAGAAGAGTTCGGCCGCTGCGTTGGAGGAGTTCAGCGGCGGCCTAACGCTTCGAGGTGTTGACCTTGTCCGCGGCGACCTTGAGGATCACCCGGCCCTGCGGGCCGATGGGGTTGGTGTACTCGTGGCCGTTGTACTTGAGCGAGAGCTCGTCGATGTGCTGCCGGGCCGGCTCGCCGCCGATGGTCTCAACCACATGCCCGCGAACTTCGGCCCAGTCGTAGTCGCTGTCGCCGCGGATCAGCACAGTGATGCGCGGGTCACGGGCCACGTTCCGGGCCCTCTGCCGCTGCGGTTCGGTGTTGACCAGCACGTGCTCGCCGTCCGTGTCGATCCAGGTGAGCAGCGCCTGCGGCTGCCCGTTCGGCATCAGGGTCACCACCGTGGCCAGGTTCCTGCCCTTGGCCAGCCGGATCACGTCCTCGTCGAGCGGCATCCGAACTCTCCTCACAGCTAGATCTGATGGCCGTTCCGTCGGTCGGCCTGACTCGTGCCGATGGTAGTCCGCGCCAGCCGACGTGCCGCGTCGGCCCCGGCCTAAAAGCCGCGCGGGATCGTCGACGTCAATCGGTCGGCCTGAGCTGTGCCGTCGCGTTGCGCACCGCCAATGGTTCGCGTTCGGGCAGGTCGCGGTGCTTCGTGCAGGGCCTCGGCCAGGTGCGGGTGCTCGCCCGGTCGGCGACGTGCTGCAGGTAAGCGCCTGGCGTTGGAGGGCGGACGCGCTGATGCCGATCTCGTTCTGGACATAGGCGGCAGTCAGGGCGGTCATGACGGCGAACGCCGTGAGCTTGGCCGCGACGGATGCGGGGTGATCCTTCAGCACGGCCAGGACGTACTCCAGAAGGTCGGCGGCACGAGACCGAACACTGCTCCTGAAGGGATAGTCTAGTTTGCGAACGATGTTTGCAAACCTATCCGCGGCTCACCAGGGCGCGACGCACCAATCATGGCAGGCGCAAGGATGACGATCACGGCAAGAGCGGCAGACGGCACCGATGTGCGCGCGATCGACGAAGGCCACGGCCCCGTCATACTGGTCATCCATCCCGGGCTTGATGACGGCAGGTCGTGGAGCAAGGTCGCGGCGCAGCTATCGCCCCGGTTCAGGGTGGTGCGCATCGTGCGGCACCACTACCGGCTGGACCTTCCAGCCGGTAGCTACTCGATATCGCGGGAAGTCGAGGACGTCCTCGCACTGGCGCAAGCAATCGGGGAGCCGATGGTGATAGTCGGCCATTCCTCCGGCGCCGTGGTCGCCCTGGAGGCGCTCGCGGCCTCGCCCAGCACGTTCGCGGGCGCGGTCCTCTTCGAACCCCCGGTCGCCACCGGCCTACCTGACCCCTCCAGAAGCGCGGCGCTCGCCATGGCCAATGCGGCAGTGGCGGACGGCAAGCCCGGCAAGGCTGCGCAGATCTTCATCCGGGACATCGTGGGCATGCCAGCGTTCTCCGCACGGATGCTCCGGCTAGTAGTGCCAGTCCTCCCACGTCTGCGAGTCCTCATCCCGCGGCAGATCCGCGACCTTGACGGCGTCGGCCTGCGCCTGGACGCCTACGCCGAGATCACCACACCTGCGGTGCTCCTCGGGGGTGAGCGCAGCCCTGCACACCTGGCGCAGTCGCTGGACGCGCTGGCTACCGTCATGCCGCACGCTGAGCGGGTGACGCTGCCTCGTCGCGACCATTTCGCCAATCGCAAAGCACCCGCCGAGGTGGCCCGAGTCATCGAGGCCCTTGCTCGACAGGTCCTGCACTGAGGCTCGCGCGGGCCGCTGCGCCCTCCGGTAAGCCGTCGAACGGGCAACTGAGGAATGACCTCAGGGCGTCCTTAATCAGGGCCACCATCGAGAGCAGGTTGCAACTATCGGTCACGGTCATAGCCACCACAGCACCCAAGACGATCTTGGTGACAGGTATCGCCGGGATGTGGCAACTATCGCTGGGCGTCACAGTTTCCGCGAATTTTCCAGTCGTCTTCGGCGTGTCGCTCATGATCGAATACACGTTCGCTCTATAGTGGAGCCAAAGTAAGTGATCCCGGCCGCTGACGCCGCGGGTCACGGTCACCAAGTTTCTCCGCGGACGAGCCCTGCGCGGTGCTCGGCAGAAATGTCGGTGGCGGCGCGTAGCGTGTCCACCGATCCGCCGGGATGACCGGCGGGACCACGACGAAGACGACCTGGGCGGTGCGGGAAGGTGCCCGCAGGCCCCTTAACCCGGCAGGGAGTCCCCAGATGGCAGCAAATGGCAGGCAGGGTCTTGAGCGGGCGGGCGACAGGGACAAGGCCCTGGAGACCGCTCTTCTCCAGATCGAGCGGCAGTTCGGCAAGGGTTCGGTCATGCGCCTCGGCGACGAGACGCGGGTGCCGGTGGAGGTGATCCCGACCGGGTCGATCGCGCTGGACGTGGCGCTGGGCCTCGGCGGCCTGCCGCGCGGCCGCATCGTCGAGATATACGGACCGGAGAGCAGCGGAAAATCGACCTTGGCGCTGCACGCCGTGGCGAACGCGCAGAGGGCAGGCGGCAT
>PLDT01000209.1:0-1448 GCA_003136255.1 Actinomycetota bacterium | reverse complement strand
CTCCGCAAGATCACCGGCGCCCTGAACCAGACCAAGACCACCGCAATTTTCATTAACCAGCTGCGGGAAAAGGTCGGAGTCATGTTCGGAAGTCCAGAGACAACGTCGGGCGGAAAGGCACTGAAATTCTATGCCTCTATCCGTCTGGATGTGCGGCGAATCGAAACCCTGAAAGAGGGTACCGACGCGGTTGGCAATAGGACAAAAGTAAAAGTCGTGAAGAACAAGTGCCTCGCCGAGGGGACACGGATCTTCGACCCGGCGACCGGGGTGACTCACCGGATCGAGGAAATCGTCGACGGACGGCTCCCGGTCCACGTCGTGTCCGCCGACAAGAACGGCGAGCTGAGCGTCCGTGAGGTCCGGTCCTGGTTCGACCAGGGCGAGCAGCAGGTCATCGGTCTCAGGCTGCGCGACAACACCGAGCTGTGGGTCACGCCTGACCACAAGATCCTGACCGAGCGCGGCTGGCGCCTCGCTGGAGAACTCGCCCGCGGCGACCGGATCGCGCGGCCGCGCAGCTTCCTGGGCTTCGGCTCGTACGAGCCAATGCCGCCGGACCATGCCAGGTTGCTCGGCTACCTCATCGGCGACGGCTACGTCGGCGGGAAGACGCCGATCCACTTCATCAACGTGCAGGAATCCCTGATGCAAGACGTCGCGAGGATTGCGGCCACTCTGGGTTGCGAGGCGAAGCCAACAGGGACCATTGATGTAGCCATTTCACACCGGCCGGGGGAAAAGAACGGCGTTCTCGAACTCTGCCGCCGGGCCGGGATATTCGGATACCTGGCGCCAATGAAGAAGGTGCCATCCGAGTTCTTCGCGCCTGAAGTCTCAGCGGAAGTCATAGGCAACCTGATCTTCGGCTACTTCGAATCCGACGGCTACGTTTCCCGGGAGCAGACCGGCGGAATCCGGATCGGCTTCACCACGACGTCGGAGCAGCTGGCCCAGCAGGTTCACTGGCTGCTGCTTCGTTGGGGCATCGGCAGCAGTGTCCAGCGGCGTGACCCGCGCGCCCAGCGGGGCGGCCTCGTCAAGGGACGCCGGATATCCGGCAAGCTCCCGACCTGGGAGGTCCGCGTCTCCGGCGTCGAGAACGTCGCGGCCTTCGCCGACGCGATCCCGATGTGGGGTCCGCGCGGCCAGGTGGTAACACGGGAACTCGCGGCCCTTGACGGCCGGTACCGGGGATCGCAGCGGATCTACCTGCCCGGGGAGGTCGTCGAGCCCGTCCTCAGCCATCTGGAGCAGCGGGGCGTGACCGCGCTGCTCGCCGCCCAGATGATCGGTGAGAGCGCGGGCGACCCGCGGGGCGGCATGAAGGTCGTGCTCGGCGCGTCCCGCATGCGCCGCGACCGGCTGCAGCGGCTGGCCGACGCGCTCGACGACCCGTTCCTGGACCAGATCCTGGCCGACCAGCTCTGGTTCTCCCGGATCCGCGA
>PLDT01000475.1:0-2711 GCA_003136255.1 Actinomycetota bacterium | reverse complement strand
GGGACCGAGGACCGCCAGCACGCGTACGTCGCGCTGACCCGCGGCACCGACGCCAACCTCGCGTACGTGTTCACCATCTCTCCCAAGCGCGCCGACCCGGTCCCCGGCCCCCGGCCCGCTCCCGAACTGGCCCGCTACGACCAGATTCATACCGAACGGACCGGCGAACCAGCCCCCGGCACCCTGCCCGCTCGCCCGGACGAGGCGCTGGGGGTGCTGGCCGGCGTGCTGGACCGCGACGGCCAGCAGCGCTCGGCCACGCAGGCCCGCCAGCGGGCCCTCGCCGACGCNNTGGCTGTTCCGGACCCTGCGCACCGCGGAACTGGCCGGCCTGGACCCCGCCCAGGTCCTCGCCGACACGATCGGCGAAAGAGACCTGGCCGGAGCCCGCGACCTGGCCGCCGTCCTGGACGCCCGGATCCGGTACCGGCTCGGCGCCCCGGTCGCGCTCCCGGCCGGGCCGTGGTCCGCGCACGTCCCTGCCATCGCCGATCCCGAACGCCGGGCGTACGTCACCGAGATCGCCGCCCTGATGGACGCCCGCAAGGACCGGATCGGCGAGCACGCCGCCGAGCACGCCCTGCCCTGGGCGGTGGCTGCCCTCGGCCCGGTGCCCGATCACCCGCTGAACCGGCTGGACTGGCAGAAACGAGCCGCCTCCATCGGCGCCTGGCGGGAACTGTCCGGCTACCAGCACCCCACCGAGCCCATCGGCCCCGAACCCGCCGCGGCCGCCCCGGACCTGCGGGCCGCCTGGCACGAGGCCTTCGCCGCTCTCGACCCGATCGACGGGCCCGACGTCCGCGGCATGCCCGACGGGATACTGCTGCACCTGCGCGACACCTACCCCACCGAAACCGCCTGGGCACCGCAATACGTCGGCGACGAACTCCGTCAGGTCCGCGCCGCCGCCTGGCAGGCCCGCCTGGGCGGCTTGCGCGCCGGTGCCGAGGCCACCGCCGCCGCACATCGTGACCAGCACGACCGCGCTACCCAGCAGCGGGATCTCGCCGCCAGCTACCAGGCCCTGCACCAGGCCTACCAGCACCGCGAGACCGTGTTTGCGGCGATCATGGCCGACCGGGCCGACTGGGACATCGCCACCCGCGCCCAACGCCACCTGGCCGTGGCCGCCGACGCCGAACTCCGCCGCCGCCATCCCCGCCAGCACTACCCGCCACTCCTGTCAGCTGAACCCCCACCCGCCAGCGCCGCCCAGCGCGCTGAGCTCACCCTCACTACGGACCAGCCGCCCGGCGAGATCGGCCAGTGGATCGAAGACCTCGCCGCCGCGCACCGCACGTTCGCCGGCACGCTCGCCGAACGCCAAACCCTCACCCTCCCGTCCGAGGATCCCGACTACGCAGACCTCGGCCAGGCGTTCCCGCCCTGGCCCGGACCGGCCAAAGACGCCATCTTGCAGCCGCCCAAACCCGAGATCACCCCGTCCCCGCAAGTCCTGCAGCGGGCCACGGGCCGCGACGCCGACCCGGAGGCCGCAGATTGACAGTGGCCCGGTCCATCCTGGGACCAGGAGGTGACCACGATGACCACCCTCGCTATCACCGGGATGGGGCTGACCGGCGTGCTGCGGCTGACCTGGGTCCACGACAACCTGGCCCATGTACTGGAGCACTGTGAGGCCGATGAGCCTTCGGGCACCTGGACCGGCCTGGCCGGCCCTGGCTACGGGCTGGCTCTGGGCGCCGACGTGGACAACCCGGTGCTGCGGCAGCTCACCGACGGGAGCGAGATCGCCGACCTTATCTGGGAAGCCCCCGACGAGCTCGCCGCCGACCACGCCCAGGTATTCCAGGCCGCTATGCGCGCCTACGGTGCCGCCGACTCCGAGCGCGCCGAGCAGCTCTGGGAGGACCTCCGGGCCATCTGGTCACACGCCTGGTCGGCGAACTACGCAGTACTGGAGCTCATGCAAGGCACCGGCCTGACCCGCTTCTCGCCGCTCAAACCCCAGCACTGGGTGGTCGCCTCCTTCGAGCACCACACCAGCCCACACGGCCTCCCACGTCCCCACGTGCACAACATCGTGATCACCAGTTTGACAACTGGGGTGTAATTCCCCGTGGCACAGTCGAGTCTGACGACAGTCAGCTGAATCTGCCCAGGAGCGGGCCCATGCCGAGCTGCCCGGTCGGCGACAGCGTGATTACTTCGCGTGACTACTGCCCATAGTGGGGCGCGCACGTAGCCGCCGATCTGCACGCCTGAGGAATGCTCGGCGCTGCCCAGCTATCGCCTACAGATCAGGTCGTTCTGGGCACGATCACAGGTTGAGCGTCTTGAGGGACACCGTCCAGAGTTCGCGTGCGTTGTCCGGGTCGAGTGCCCACTCCTTGACACCGTGGGGATGGGCGGACAGGTCCGCGTCGTTGGGCACGGTATACGCCTCGCGGCAGTCGTCGAGGTAGTGCCCCCCGGTTCGCTCGAACTCCGGAGCGACGGCCGCCACCAGGGTGGTCGCCGCACCTTGCCCCGTGGTCTTGTAGGTGAAGACGCCGGCGGCTTCCGCGGTGTCGAGCGATTCGCGCTGCCGCTGCGTGAAGTTCCGTTGCAGCCCGGTCTTGACCCCTCCGGGATTGACCGTGTTCGCCACGATGCCCTCGGCACCCCACTGCATGGTCGCCTCGACGGCGAACAGCGAGTTCGCGGTCTTCGACTGGGCGTACGCGGTCTGCGGGTCGTAAGCCCGG
>PLDT01000624.1:0-5934 GCA_003136255.1 Actinomycetota bacterium | reverse complement strand
CCCGGACAGCGCGCCGAGCAGCGCCACGAACAGGACCACCGCGCCCAGGACCGGCACCAGGCCGATCAGCGCGAGCGGCACCGCGGCGGCCGCGATCGTGAGCCCGAACAGCCGCCGGCGGCTGAAGCTGCCGAGCACCTTCGTGCCCAGGACCATGCCGAGCGCCATGCCGACGAAGATCGCGGCGAAGACCAGGCCCCAGCCGGCGTTGCCGCCGTGCAGCGTGTAGGTGATGTAGGTGTAACCCAGGCCGACCACCACGCCGGCCGCGGCGAAGGCGCCCACCATCCCGACCACCAGGCCGCGTACCACCGGGGTCTCCCCGATGAACCGCCAGCCCTCCCAGATGGACCTGGCGGTCGACGGCACGGAGATCGTCCCGCTCGCGTGCCGCTTGGGTATCTCGCGGATGAAGTAGACGGTCACCGCGGAGATGAAGTACGAGGCGGCGTTGAAGTACAGGGCCAGGTCCACGTTGCTGGCGTGCACGTGGAACAGCGGCGTGACCCGGCTGATCCCCTCGCCGACCAGGGCCAGCACGCTGAACAGGCCGGCCGCCAGCGGCGCGGTGCCGTAGGTGGTGAGCAGGCTGAGCTGGTTGGCCCGCTCCAGCTTGTCCTTGGGCACCAGGTTGGGCACCGACGCCGAGGTGGCCGGGTTCCAGAACTGGCTGGCCACGCCGGCCAGGAACTTGGCCACGTAGATCCAGGTCAGGTGCGGGAACAGCGGGATGGACAGGAACAGCAGGCCGCGGATGACGTCGCCGATGATCATCGTCATCCGGCGGTCCAGCCGGTCCGCTAGCGCCCCGGCCAGGGGCCCGAACAGCAACGCGGGCAGCAGCGTGGCCAGCCACACGCCGCTCACGGCCGAACCCTTGGCCGCCAGGCCGCCCGAGGCCAGCGAGGGCGCCAGCGCGGTCAGCGCGACGATGCTGAGCCAGTCACCCAGGCTGGACAGGGACAGCGCGATCCACAGCCGGCGAAACGGCTTGATCGACAGGACCCCGGGTTCGCGCGCGTGGTTACGCCGCGCCGCGCCGCGCCCGAGCTGCCCCCGGTCGGCGCCACGCTGGCTACCCGCGGCGCGGAAGTTCACGGCGTAAGCGTATCGGCACTGGTGGCCGCATAACTGGTTAGTCCTTGATCGTGGTCTGGGCCCAGCCGCGGCACAGCTGGTCCCCGTTCGTACGGATTAAACCTTCTTAGATACCGAACGGCCCGTGGTGCCTGCTTTCTTCCTCGCCGTGGCGGCGGCCCGGGGAGCGCTGGCCCGGCGGCGGGGGGCGGCCGGCGGCGCGAGGCGGCGGTCGGCGAGCAGCTCGGCGGCGCGCTGGACGGTGATCGAGGCCACCTCGTCGTCCTTGCGCAGCGAGGCGTTGGTCTCGCCGTCGGTCACGTACGGGCCGAACCGGCCGTCCTTGATCACCATCGGCTTGCCGGTGGCGGGGTCCGCGCCCAGGTCCCGCAGCGGCGGGGCCGCCGCGGCGGCGCGGCCGCGCGGCTTGGGCTGGGCGAACATCTCCTTGGCCTCGGCCAGGGTCAGCGTGAACAGCTGGTCCTCGGACTCCAGCGACCGGCTGTCGGTGCCCTTCTTCACGTAGGGGCCGTACCGGCCGTTCTGCGCGGTGACGGGCTCGCCGTCGAGCTCGCCCAGGGTCCGGGGCAGGCTGAGCAGCCGGACCGCGTCGTCCAGGGTCACCGTGTCCAGCGCCATCGACTTCAGCAGCGACGCGGTGCGGGGCTTGGCCGAGGCGGGCCCAGATGAAGCTGGCAGAGCCTCGGGCAGCTGCTCGGTCACGTAGGGGCCGAACCGGCCCGCCTTGGCGACCAGCACGTGGCCGGTGGCGGGATCGGTGCCGAGGGTCACGTCGGCGTTCGGCTGATTGAGCAGGTCTTCCGCCTTCTGGACGGTCAGCTCGTCCGGGGCCATGTCCTCCGGCACGTTGACCCGCTGCCCGTCGCGTTCCAGGTAGGGGCCGTAACGGCCGACCCGGACCACGATGTCGGAGTCGGCCAGCGGGAACGAGCTGACGTCCCGGGCGTCGATCTCGCCGATGTCGCCGACCAGCGACTTCAGGCCCCGTTCCCGGCCCGCACCGGCTACGCCAGCACCGTCCCCGCCGGTGCCGTCGCCGTCGGTGCCCTCGGTGCCGAAGTAGAACCGGCGCAGCCAGGGCACCCGCTCGGTCTCACCGCGGGCGATGGCGTCCAGGACGTCCTCCATCCGCGCGGTGAACTCGTAGTCGACCAGCTGGCCGAAGTGCCGCTCGAGCAGCGTGACCACGGCGAAGGCCAGGTACGAGGGGACCAGCGCGGTGCCCTTCTTGAACACGTAGCCGCGGTCCAAGATGGTGCCGATGATCGTGGCGTAGGTGGACGGCCGGCCGATCTCCCGGTCTTCCAGCTCCTTGACCAGCGAGGCCTCGGTGTAGCGGGCCGGCGGCCGGGTGGAGTGCTCGGCCGGGGCCAGCCGGAGCGCGTCGAGCGGGTCCGCCTCGGCCAGCGGCGGCAGCCGGCGCTCGCGGTCGTCGCGGTCGGCGTCCGGGTCGTCCGCGCCCTCGACGTAGGCCTTGAGGAACCCGTAGAANNCGCCGGTGGCGTCCTTCATCTGGGAGGCGACGGTCCGCTGCCAGATCAGCTCGTACAGCCGGCGTTCGTCGGAGGACAGCTTGTCCTTGGCCACCTGGGCCGGGGTGCGGAAGCTGTCCCCGGCCGGCCGGATGGCCTCGTGCGCCTCCTGGGCGTTCTTGACCTTGCTGGCGTAGACGCGCGGGGCGTCGGGCACGTAGGCGGCGCCGTACAGCTCGGCGGCCTGCTTGCGGGCGGCGCTGATCGCGGTCTGGGACAGCGTCGCCGAGTCGGTGCGCATATAGGTGATGTAGCCGTTCTCGTACAGCCGCTGCGCCACCGACATGGTGTGCTTGGCCGAGAAGCCGAGCTTGCGCGAGGCCTCCTGCTGCAGCGTGGTGGTGCGGAACGGCGCGTACGGCGAGCGGCGGTAGGGCTTGCGCTCGACGCTGGCCACGGCGAAGCTCGCGTTCTCCAGGCGCTGCGCCAGGGCGGCCGCGGCCGCGGCGTCCAGGTGCAGGACGTCTTGGGTGCGCAGCTGGCCGGCCGAGGTGAAGTCGCGGCCCTGGGCCACCCGGCGGCCGTCCACGGTGACCAGGCTGGCGGTGAACGACGTGGGCTCGGTGGCGTCCTGCTGGCCGTGTTCCTTGGTCGCGAACTCGGCCTCGAGGTCGGAGTAGCTGGCCGCGCGGAACGCGATCCGCTCGCGTTCGCGGTCGACGATCAGCCGGGTCGCCACCGACTGGACGCGGCCGGCCGACAGCTTGGGCATGACCTTCTTCCACAGCACCGGCGAGACCTCGTACCCGTACAGCCGGTCCAGCACGCGGCGCGCCTGGTAGGCGTCGACCAGGCCCTCGTTCACCTGGCGCGGGTTGGCGATAGCGCGGGCGATCGCCTCCGGGGTGATCTCGTGGAACACCATCCGGCTGTGCGGCACCTTGGGCTTGAGCTCCTCGAGCAGGTGCCAGGCGATGGCCTCGCCCTCGCGGTCTTCATCGGTGGCGAGCAGGAGTTCGTCGGCGTCCTTGAGCAGGCTCTTGAGCTTGGCCACCTGCTGCTTCTTGTCGCTGTGCACGACGTAGAGGGGCTCGAAGTCGTCGTCCACGTTGACGCCCAGCCGGGCCCACGGCTCGTTGCGGTACTTGGCCGGGATCTCCGCGGCACGGTCGGGCATGTCCCGGATGTGGCCCACGCTCGACTCGACCACGTACCCCGAACCCAGGTACCCGGCGATGGTCCTCGCCTTGGAGGGCGACTCGACGATGACGAGCTTGGTGCCTCCGTTGCTCTTAACTTTTGAGGCTGTCCCCGTCTTCGCGTTCGCCTTCGCCGTCGCTTTCCTTGCTGGCACGCTCTTCCCGTCCTGTAATCCGCGTGGTGACCCGTCTTGCGACCCTATGGTCACCCGCCGCCCTTCAGCTGTAACCGCCGGCCCGGCTCGGTGTGTTCCCTCGGGCTCACCGGACCGAGGGCAGATTCTGCCACCGCAGGTTGAATCCCCGGCGAACTTAAGCACAATAGGACCGATGGCCGAGTATGCCTACCTCGTCGTGCACCTGCCGCGCGGAACGTCCCGAGACGCTCGTGACTCCGCCCGGCGGATCCTGACCGACTACGCTGAATACGGGGACTGGGAACTGTCCAGGCTCCGGCTCAACGCCGACGGCAGCAGGAAGGCTACCCTCCGAAGGCGAATCATACGCCCAGTCCGCACATTCTGAACTCACACCGCAACAGGGTGGATTCTTCCAGCCTCTGACCAGGGGCTAACAGCAGTCCAGGAAGCGGTCAAGGACGCGCGTCCCGAACCGCAGCCCGTCGACCGGGACCCGTTCGTCAACGCCGTGGAACATGCCGGAGAAGTCCAGGTCGGGCGCGAGCCGCAGCGGCGTGAAGCCGAAGCAGCGGATGCCCAGCCGGCTGAACGACTTGGCGTCGGTGCCCGCGGACAGGCAGTACGGAATCACCGTGGCTTGCGGGTCTTCGCCGACCAGCGCGCTGGTCATCGCGTCGTACAGGGCCCCGTCGGGGGTGGTCTCCAGGGCAATGTCGGTGTGGATGGGCTCGCGGGTGATGCCGGGCCCGAGGACCCGGTCTAGTTCGGCGTAGAACTCTTCCTCATAACCGGGCAGGAAGCGGCCGTCGACCTCCGCGGTCGCGGTCTGCGGGACGACGTTGACCTTATATCCGGCCCTCAGCACGCTCGGATTGACCGTGTTTCGCAGGGTTGCGCCTACGACACGGGAAACTGCACCGATTTTGCTGAGCAAGGGGCCAGGGTCGTTCGGCGAAAATTCGACGCCGAGGGCCTCGGCGGCACCTTCCAGGAAGGCCCGGACGGACGGGAGGAGGCGGACCGGCCACTCGTGACGGCCCAGCCGGCCGATCGCCTCGGCCAGCTCGGTGACCGCGTTGTCCGGCTGGATCATCGAGCCGTGGCCGGCCGTGCCGCGCGCGGTCAGCCGCAGCCAGGCGATGCCCTTCTCCGCGACCTGCAGGAGATAGAGGCGCTGGCGGCCGAGGGTCAGGCTGAACCCGCCGACCTCGCCGACCGCCTCGGTCACCCCCTCGAACAGGTCCGGGTGGTTCTCGACCAGCCAGCGGGCGCCCCACGCGCCGCCCGCCTCCTCGTCCGCGGTGAACGCGAGCACGACGTCGCGGGCGGGCGGCCGTTGCTCGCGCTGCCGCTGGCGGACGACGGCCAGCATCATCGCGTCCATATCCTTCATGTCGATCGCGCCGCGGCCCCACAGGCAGCCGTCGGCGAGCTCGCCGGAGAAGGGCGGGTGCTGCCAGTCGGGGGCGTTCGCCGGGACGACGTCCAGGTGGCCGTGGATCAGGAGGGCGGGGCGGCTGCTGTCGCGGCCCTTGATCCGGGCGACCAGGCTGGTGCGTTTGGGGTGGGATTCCAGGAGACGGGGCTCGAGGCCGGCTTCGGCGAGCAGGGCGGCGACGTGCTCCGCGGCGACTCGCTCGCCGGGGCCGGAGTGGTCGCCAGGGTTCGAGGTGTCGATGCGGAGCAGGTCGCCGCAGATGTCGACGACCTCGTCCTGCGCGGTGGCCGGGTTCGCTGTCATCGTTTTATCGTGCCACTCGGGCGGTGGGCGTTCGGGCGGACCCCGGGGCGGGGCAGATTGGGCGGGTTAGGCACTTCGCTTGACGGCCGCCGGTTTGCTAACCTAGGCCAGCCGACGCGTAACGCGCGTCGCAGGTCCGGGTGGCGGAATAGGCAGACGCGCTAGCTTGAGGTGCTAGTGCCCGTAAAGGGCATGGGGGTTCAAGTCCCCCCTCGGACACTTTTTCGAAAATTACTCTCTACCGGTACATATAGATGCGATCCGGCGAGTATCCCGAATGGGGT
>PLDT01000032.1:0-5615 GCA_003136255.1 Actinomycetota bacterium | reverse complement strand
GGCCTGACCGTGGCGCTGCAGGCATATTCGCTGACCATAATGTCAAACCGGGGCCGATTGCGTGCCGGCCCGGGACCTGGCCGCTTGGTGACGGCCGCCGTCATCGCCGCAGGCCGTAAGCCACGAGGCAGGGCCGTCGACCTGATGATCGCCGCCACCGCGGTCGCTGAGGGCCTGCCGCTGTACACGACCAACCCCGCGGACTTCACCGGCCTGGATGCCCTCATCCCCATCTCGCGTCACCGGCCCGCCTGTCCCCACGAACAGCTAACTCGCTGACCCAGCCACCTGTGTGGTTATCGCTTGCACTGTGGCCACATGCAGACACACACACACACACGCTGCTGCTCGCGGGCGCGACCACGGACCGTCCAGACGGGATGCGGCCAGACCAGCCTCTGCAATCGGCAGCGGCCCGCCCGCTACAGCGGCGTCCAGGCCCAGGCCAAGCTCACCCTGCCCGGCGGCCGGCCGCTGCCGCGCCGCCGGGGCCTTTGGTGGCTAGCGGGTGGGGTTCTCCGGTGAGGGCGGCGAGGGCGGTCGCTACCTCGGGCAGGCCGGCCCGGACGTAGGTGGCCATGGCGCCCATGGAGCGTGATCCTCTCCTGTTGTCCTCGTGGCCGGCGTAGGCTTCGGCGACGGCGAAGCCGAAGTTCCGTTCGACCCAGGTCAGGGTCGTGCGCCTAATCCAGTGCATGCTGATCTGCTGAGTGCGGACCCAGGGCAGGTGCCGGCCGATCCGGATCCACAGGTGGTCATAGCGGCGGTAGGTGATCGGGTGTCCGCTGGCATACCGCAGCAGCTGCCCGTCCGGCGAGGCGTGCCGGTCCTGGCCGTGCTCGACAAGGCGGCCCATTAGGGGGGGAGACCGGCTGCCAGCGGACCGTCTCGCCCTTCTCCCGCAGCCGGATCAAGCACTGGTCCGGGTCCAGATCATCCGGGCGCAGCGCGAGCGCGCCGCCGCGCCGGCAGGCCGTTTCGGTGTGCAGCCGCAGCAGCAGCGTGTCCAGCTCGGGATCATCGCCTGTGGCCGCGGCGGTCTCGTTGATCTGGGCCAGCCGGGTGTCCGGCACGGCCCGCCGGGTGGACGGCAGCCGACGCGGCTTGGCCACTTTCCGCGCCGGGTTGTCCGCCTCGGCGATCAGCCCGTCGTCCACGGCCCGCTGGTACAGGCAGCGCAGCGCGGCCACCAGGTGCTCCTCGGCGCTGCGCCCGCCCCGGGCGTTGCGGCGGGCCACCACNNTGGCACTTGACGTAGGCCATCAGCTGCCGGATCTCCGACGGCGACGGCTCGTCCAGGCGGCGGTCGCCCCAGTGCTCGACGACCCGGTTCCAGTACGAGCCGTACGCCCGGCGGGTCCCGGCACTGACCGCCGCCGACACCACCGGGACGTACTCGGCGAAGGTCGGAACCGGCTTGCGGGGCTGCGGGACCACGGCCAGGTCCGCCGGGGACAGGCCCATCCGCTCCAGCAGCACCAGCGCCGCTTCGATGACAGCCTGCTGGGAGGCGCCCGGGTTCACCGCGGTCATGCCCGCCTCCCCCCACCGGGGACCGGGGCGTGCGCCCGCAGCGCCTGGTCCACCACCGCGAACGAATACGCGGCCAGCTCGTCCCGGTCCGGGAACACCGCCAGCAGCACCCGGTCGCCGGGCCGCAGCCCGCAGCGGCGCCGCAGCGCGGCCAGGATGACCAGGTACGGCTTGGCCGGCATAGTGACCATGCCGCCCGGGTCGCGGCGGGCGATGACCACCCCCGCACCGGCGGTGATGGTCAGCCGGTCACCTGGCTGCCAGCCCAGCGCGCTGATCATGGCCCGGTCGGCGACCCGGCCGGACTCGTCCATCCGGCCGAACCCGTACACCACGTCATCCGGGACCACCGGGACTTCCGGCGCGGCGGCGACCGGCAGACGGCGAGCTATGGCCGGCCTGGCGTGCTCCCGGCCGCCTGGCCGGGCGCGCGGGGGAATCAGGGGTGCGATGAGCGGGGTCGTCATGGCCGCCTCCCCGCAGGGAGAGCCGGGACGGCCCGGCGGCATGCTAGCGGCCGGTCCGCGTGTTCGAGTATTGTCTGTTTGCGGGAAATTTCCCCGGTTTGGGTGTCCGAGGGGGGACTTGATCCCCGCTCGTGGTGGTACATCCCCAAACGGGGGATCCATCACCACTCCAAGCTAACACGGCAAGGGCCGGCCAGGCCGCATTTCGCAGGCGAAAAGAGGCGGCAGCACCGGGCCGTCCGACCGGTCCAGGCATGTGACCTGCGGAAACGACGAGGGCGGTGAGCCGGGACCGGACCGCACGCAGGGCCGGACCGCGGCAGCCGCAGCACGACGCTTCACCATCAGGGAAGCACAGTGACAGCCTCCCGCTGCTGCCCGCCAGTCCCCGCACCGCAGCCGCGGCCCCGTAAACCGGCCCCGATGACCTTGCCACCGAGTTGAACCCCCATAAAACCGAGTTGAACCCCCATAAGGCAGTCCCCGGCGGCTAGCCGCGCCAGAACAGATCAGACGGGCCTTCCGAGCTCGGGCCAGAGCCCGCTGGCAAGGCAGCTGGCAAGGGCAGGGCTGTCAGGCCGCCCGCGATCCGCTGTGCCCATGACGCTCCGCTACCGCCGCGGGCCGAGCTTGTGAACGCGTAGCCGCCGATGTGCGTGCTTTCTATGGCGTAAACGATGGCGGTCCGCTCCACGCCGAATTGGTTATTCTGCGCGTACGCGCGATGCGCATATTAGCGAGGGCTTGGCCGTCTGGTCGAGCCCGCCTTGGGCCATCGGTGCCCAGGAGATGAAGGCCATCCCTTCGTGTTCGCAGATATCGACCATCTGCTGTTCGCTGCGGTCAGTCAGGTTGTAGCGGCTCTGGACGGTGGCGATATCGATGATCTCGCGTGTCTTGCTGAGTTGTGCGGCCGTCAGCGGTCTGGAGGGATCGTCTGCGACCAGCTGGTGACTGTCTGGGTGACCAGTTGGGGCATCCGCAGCCGAGGCGGCAGGAGCCGGATCAGCGCGGTAAGGACTGCGCGGTCGGCCTAGCCCAGCCGGGGCCGCGGATTGGCGCGGCGAGCACGGCGACCTCGTGCCGCAGCACCAGCAGCTCTGCATCCTTGGCGGCCGTTGACCGGCCGAGCAGGACCAGCCAGCCGTAGAGCCGGACGAAGATGAGATAGAGCAGGCGCAAGGACACGGATAATCATGATGCCGTACGCCTGACCTTGGACATCGCCGCAGCTCATAGGCCAGGCAGACTTTTGGCACCCCACAGGTGCGACGATGCCCCATGTGTGGCTCGTCGATCGGAATGGTAACCGGGTCTCGGCGACACTCGACCTGACCGGCAAGGGACGGTTCACTGTCGTCACTGGGCTGGCAGGCCAGTCGTGAGCTGCGGCTGTCGCAGCCATGTCCCGGCAGTACCTACCCTCCTGGATCGCCCCGGGGGAGGATGCCAGCAGGTCCGCCGTGACCTACGGTAAGGGGTGTGCGGGTTATAAGGCGATGGTGGCGGG
Source organism: Actinomycetota bacterium (assembly GCA_003136255.1). GTDB lineage: Bacteria > Actinomycetota > Actinomycetes > Streptosporangiales > Streptosporangiaceae > Palsa-504. The sequence goes on along the minus strand of PLDT01000032.1, from coordinate 2,105 downwards.
TCGTGCGGGAGCACCCGTATGTGACGGATGCTGTCATCGCTGCGGTGCTGTACGCGCTGATGCTGACGACGCCAGCCAGGGCTCCTCAGCGGGCCGCGTCATGGTCGGCGGGCTACGTCGTGGCCTGGGCTGTCGTCTGCGGGGCGCTGGCGTTCCGGCGCCGCTGGCCGCTATGGGTGCTGTTGGTCACCGTAGCGGGCGCGCTGGTGCACACGGTGCTGGAGCGCAGTGGCGCTGCCGGCAGCCCGTTCCTGGTGGCCTCGTCGCTGGCCGTGTTCACCTTTGCGCTGACCAGCCGCCGGAGTGCCGGGCTGGCCGGAGGCGCGATCACGGCGCTGGTGCTGTTTTGCGGCGACGGACTGTGGGTCCCCGGCTCGTGGTGGGACGCGGAGAATGTGGGCGTGCTTGCCTGGACCGGCATGGCCGTCGCGGCCGGTGACGCGCTGCGCAGCCGCCGCGCATACGTTGCCGCCGTGCGGGAACGGGCGCTGCGTACGGAGGAGGCTCGCGAGCAGGAGGCCGGGCGGCGGGTCGTTGAGGAGCGGCTGCGGATCGCCCGCGACCTGCACGACGTGGTCGCTCACCACATCGCGGTGATCCAGGTGCAGGCCGGGGTCGCGGCGCATATGCTGCACAGCCAGCCGGCGGCGGCCGAGGGGGCCATCGGGCACGTCCGGCGGGCGGCGGGCGAGGTGCTGGATGAGCTGGGGACGCTGCTCGGCGTGTTGCGCCAGTCCGGCGACGAGCTGGCCGGGCCGGGCGCACCGTCGGAGCCGGCGCCCAGTCTGTCCCGCCTGGACGCGCTGGTGCGGTCCTTCTCAGGAGCTGGGCTGTGCGTGGATTCGGTTTCCTCGGGCCCTCCCCGTGCGCTGCCTGCCGCCGTCGACCTGACCGCTTACCGCCTGGTTCAGGAGTCGCTGACCAACGCTCACAAGCACGGGGGCGGCCGGGCCCAGGTGACGCTCGCGTTCCACCCGCAGCAGCTGGCTGTCGAGGTCTGCAACGGGCCGCCGCCCGGGGAGCCGCAGCCGACGGCCGCCGCCGGGACTGGTCACGGCCTGCTGGGGATGCGGGAACGGGTGCTGGCGGTCGGCGGCTTGCTGGAGGCCGGCCCTACGCCTGAGGGCGGCTTCCGGGTCCGCGCGCTCCTGCCGACCCCCGAGACGGACCCGGCGGCGCAGCGGTGACGATCCGGGTGCTGATCGCCGATGATCAGGCGCTCATCCGGGCCGGGTTCCGGGCGCTGATCGACTCCGCGCCCGATCTGGAGGTGGTCGGGGAAGCCAGCGACGGACGGCGGGCGGTGGAGCTCGCCCGTAACGCACGGGCCGACGTAGTACTGATGGACGTCCGGATGCCCGATCTGGACGGGCTGGCCGCGACCCGGCTCATTTGCGGCGATGAGAACCTGGCCGGTGTCCGGGTGCTGATCTTGACCACCTTTGAGCTCGACGAGTACGTCTTCGAGGCACTGCGCGCCGGTGCCAGCGGTTTCCTGGGCAAGGGCGTCGAGCCCGGGGACCTGCTCGATGCGATCCGCACGGTCGCTGTCGGCGACGCCCTGCTGTCACCCAAGGCGACCAAGGGGCTGATCGCCCGGTTCCTCACCGCGCCCGAGACAAGCCCCGGCACCAGCCCCGGGCAGCTGGAGATCCTCACCGCCCGCGAGCGCGAGGTGCTCGCCCTGGTCGCGACGGGACTGTCCAACAGCGAGATCGCCGACCAGCTCGTCGTTTCCCCGTTGACCGCCAAGACCCATGTCAACCGGGCCATGATGAAACTCGGTGCCCGTGACCGTGCCCAGCTCGTCGTCGTCGCCTACCAGACCGGTCTGGTGCGGGCTGCAGGACCCCCGTCGCAGTAGCCAGACAGAGCCGGTGCCACTGCCGCAAACCCCCAGATTGACGCCTGCAGGACGACGACCTGACCCAGGCCAGCAGAGATCCTTGTGCTGCACGCGAACAAAGCAAACGCGGGAAGGGGTCCGCCCCCTTCCATAGCCATAGCGCGGGTACTGAGCGAAAGGACAGGAATCGTGATTGAGGCCCGCGAACTTACGCAGCGCTATGGTGCGAAAACGGCGGTGGATGACCTGACGTTCGCTG
>PLDT01000437.1:18121-26796 GCA_003136255.1 Actinomycetota bacterium | reverse complement strand
TGTGGCGGAGGCTCGCCGTAATGGGCGCAGCTGGGACCAGATTGGCAACAGACTCGGCATGTCCGGCGAGAAAGCCCGTAGGGCGTACGAGGACCAATCCGGGGTTGATGACAGCGATCGTGGCAAGCAGTGTTGGCGCAGCGATCCTGATGGCGCTGCGGCATCTACTTCGTAATCTCGGTAGGGTTTCTCGCGCTTAGCCGATCGAGATCGGCACTGCGGCGGGCAGGTCCGCCCAGTCTAATTTACGTGACCAAATACATCCAGGCGGCCAGGTTCGATTCCTTCACGCGGAACCTGAGCTGGCGATACTGATTCGGGTCGACGTAGCCCGGCGCATGCTTAATGACAGAATCATAAACAAATGCGGAGACGATTACCCCCAGATGGGCGCCTGTCCGGGCGAGCTCTTTCTTGAGCTTGGCTGCCTCGATAATCCTGGAGGCGAGGATTATCGCCTCACCAGAAACGCCCTCTGGCTCGGATACGACCGGGCCGACGTGGAGGGCGACCCGGAGCTGGATTCGGGTTGCTGGCGTCGCCTGGCGGTTATAATGTTTCAGTGCGGCAGCGAGCCGGGCCAAAAGAGGATCAACGACTGATCTGGTCGGAGTACTTGGCGGAACGATTATCAGCGCGCCGTCGCCGCGGTCCTCTCGGTGGCATGCTAGCCAAGGTACGTCCGAGTTCTCGCAGGCTTCCTGCAGGATGGTATACATCACGTTACGGATTGTCCTGCGGTCGTCGTCGTTGCGGTCGTGTCGGCCAAACGCCGTGATGTCGACTAGCAAGATCGAGCAGTTGTGACCGTTCCATGGCCCGGATTCGGCAAGCTCCTCGCCAAGTAGGCTCTGTCGATCCTCGGTGAGACGGTCGTAAACCCGTCGTTCCAGTACTTTCATGATACGTGGATGGTGCTCGAGAATGATGGCGAAATCGCCCGTTGATATTACTAGCGCCTGAACCTCCTCGATGGCGACGACGGTAGCCGACCGCGAGCGCACCTCGAAGGCGGCGCGTTCGCCGACGATGTCGCCTGGGTTTCGAATCGCGATAGGGCGTCGCTCGCCTGGCTGCCCCACGTATATACCGATCCGACCCGAATTAATGATGAAGACAAGTTCGGCGGGCTCAGCTTGACGGCACAGGACAGCACCGCGCGGATAGGTTTTCCGTTGAGCACATGCTTCGAGCGCCTCTTGCTCTGCAGTGGTCAAAGACTGCCAGAAGGTAGGCGCGGCAGGCCCGATGGGGCGGAACTGCCTTCTCATGCTGACCCGGGGCATGCTGTCACTCCAGATCTCGACGGGCGCTGGCGGCTTCACTTCGAGCTCTTTGCCAGGCTCGAGGGTCGTGTGGGCGACGTTCATCCGCCCGATTAGCAACCCACGCAGGACGGTGGCGAAAGGCAGTGTGAAGGCAGCTGCACCCGACTCCATGAGCGATCGCACATCGGTCACCGTGGTGGCGAGCTCGCGGCCCTTATTTGACAGCGCTATCTGGCTGAAGGTGAAGCCGATGACCGGCGTAGCGACCACGATCAGCAGGCCGGCGACGACTAGGCCCCGCGTTCCAGCGAACGCGCCCCCGGCCGCCAGAGCGGCTATCGTCGGCGCAAGGTAAGCCGCGCCCCTTAGCAACCGTCTCAGTAGATGGCCGCGGGCACGAGCCGGTCCGAGAGGATGGACACCTGCTGGCACAGGCCCGACCTCTGGTTCAGAGCTTCGCGTCGCATCTCTCATCATCAGGTCCCAGCAAGTAGATTCCCGTTCTGCAAATCCCAAAAACAAACTTTCAGACAACATGCACTGCTTCGAGATGGATTGCATCCCAATAATCTCATAGAACACATTTGAACCAATTTACTCTACTGGTGAATGCTGCATCATAGATCACTGTAGAATCACCGAGGATGCGCGCATGCGCCCCGAGTGGCATCGTCACCGGCGAACACTGGATTGGCTGATGACGGACAAACAGGCTGATAGCGCGCTCTTTACCCTGTCCTGGGCCTAGGCCTGTGGCATCGTGCGAGCTGAACCTCGAATGACGCATCGCGTTTACGGCGTGTGGGCTGCACAACAGAAGGTCTTGGAGTAGAGTCCCACCGTGGGAAACCCAGAAGGGAACTTGCAGCCGAGGGCGGCGCTTGTCTGGTGACTAACGCGGGCCAGCCTAGCTCCCCGGCGCCTGGCGGACGAAAGCCGTCGGTGACCGGGCCGCTCGTGCCGAGACAAAAGCTCGCGCACGAGCTGCGGCGTCTACGCGAGGAGGCTAACCTAACGCTGGACCAGGTAGCGAGCGCTTTGGAGGACATGTCCCCGTCGAAGCTGTCGCGGCTGGAGAACGCGCAGGGCAGCCCGCGGGCGCGGGACGTCAGGGATCTGGCTCAGCTCTACGGCATCGCGGGCACGGAACTGGCCGACAGACTCCTCCGGTGGGTCCGAACGGCGCGGCGCCAGGGTTGGTGGAATGACTACTCCCAGGAAATCTGGCCGGGGCTAGATGCGCACCTAGCCTACGAGTCGGATGCGACCATAGCCCGCGTCTACACGATTCCGATCCTCCCGGTGCTACTGCAGACCCCTGACTATTCGCGTGCGTACTACAAGTCAAGGGAACCATGGCGTTCCGAAGCAGCGCTCGGCCAGCTGCTCGAGATCAGGGCTCGCCGCCAGGAAGCTCTGCGTTTCCGCGAGGGGCAGCCGCGACTCGAACTGGTCGCAGTGACGCATGAGTCGAGCTTGCTGCAGCAGGTCGGGTCAGCCCAGACCATGCACGCTCAGTTGGACGCACTGATAGAATTCTCGACCGCGCCGAATATCCAGCTCTATATCCTTCCATTTTCTGCACAACCGGTATTCACCTGTACGTGTAGCTATGCTTATTTCGAATACGGCGAAGAGATAGATCAGGATATTGTGCACATCGAGACGCACGCCGGGTTCAGGCACTTGGAGAAGCCTGACGAGGTAAAGCGCTATCGGCGTTATTATGACGATCTCGTGGCCGCCTCGCTGACGATGGAAAAGTCGCGATCCCGAATCCGGGAAGTACGCGACGAGCTTTAAAATACACCCGATATGAGGCAGCCTGTCGCGGCAGGCATGCGGTCCGTGTGGTCGCTCACGGGGACCTCATTTACATTGGTGGAGAGAGCTAAAAAATGCTACCCGGCGATATCGATAATACACAGTGGACCTGCGGCGGACTCGAGACGCTGGCCGTCCAGCGGGTCTGGGAGAGTATCCTCGTCCATGGCTTCGCCAGAGTCACTGACCGTAGGATCGGCCTGCCCAAGGATTTCCGCTGGAAGCTATCCGAGACCTACTTCAATGACGAGGTCTTGCAGAGCGACGTACCCGATCTTCCAGTGGATCGTAAACGGGCCCGCGACGTAATCTATTACGAATGGGATACTCCTCGGCTACATCTCAGCGAATATAAGGATATCCTTATCAAGAATCGCGGTGACATTCCTGGCGAGCGGCAGCACTCTCGTGCCCTGCTCTTGGAGAACGACTATGCGCGGGATTTGGTAACAGCTTGCCTTTCGCTTATTCCCGCTCAATTTCGGCGTGATCGCGGGACCTTCGGGGTCAACCTCTTTCGGACTTACACCAACGTCGTCACCCGACCGCACCAAGATAATGAGGAGTTCATTATCATATATGTGCTAGATAAGATAGGCGGAGGTGCCAGAAGCTATCTGTATAGCTCTGATAACCCGGAGAAGCGAATATTCTTCGAGACGCTGCGCCCGGGCGATATTCTCATATTCAGGGACAGTGACTTCCTTCACGGCGCGACACCGTTGAAGCCCCGGGCCAATCAGAGCACACAGCGCGATGCGATTATATGTACCGTTGACTATCCCAGCACCTACTTGGAGAGCAGGTAGCCATATCGCAGCGCACATAGCGGGCTCTGTGCGCGGCCTGGTGTCACAGACGATGGCTGCCGCCCCGTTCCCCGTAACGGTCAGCCCGGCTGATCAGCGCTAGGGCGCGCGGGGCCGGTCCGCATAACCCCAGGGCCGGTGCTGGTCCCGGATCGGCGCCGCCGATACCACCGGGATACATGGCCAGGTCCGGCCCACCGGCATCAGATATCCGCGCTGACGATCCGGCAGCCGGGTCCGGCGAGTTTCATGGTGCGGCGCAGCGTGGGCTGGCCGACGAGCAGTCGCGACACCTCGGCGGCCGACGGTTGGGACTAATGAGAGTCTACGTTGCATGTGTGACCAAAGTAATCGTCCACCAGGATGTCGATCGCCCCATAGGTAACAGCCCCGTTGATTGCCGTCGGATATTTCCGTATCGTGCCAGGCGTGGGGGTGCGTTAATGACCGAATGTACGGCACCTGTTGGTTCGGGTGGGAAGTTCAGCTGTAGGTCAGGTGAGCCATCGGCAGTTGTGCACGGCGCTATGAACCAGCTCGACATATCTGTTCTGGCCACGTGTTTCGCCGGAGACCGGTATCGCGATGGACCATCCCGCACTCACTGTCAGAGCGAGGCCAGGTTAGACGCACGGAGGGCCGGGATTTTGCCAACTGCACTAAGCCCACAGGCTGTCCAAGCAGTGATCGAATCTGGATTCGATGATATTCGTACCGAGCTTGAGAACCTCATCCGAATACCATCGGTTAGTGCACACGGTTTCCGGGCCGACCAGGTGCGGCGATCAGCGGAGGCCACCGCCTCCTGGCTTGAGCGGTCCGGGCTCAAAGGCGTCAGGATGCTCGAGGTCGACGGGGCGCATCCTGCGGTATTTGGCTCGATTCCAGGGCCGGCCGGATCTCCTACTGTCCTCTTGTATGCCCATCACGACGTCCAGCCGTCTGGTCCGGATGAGCTGTGGGACTCACCGCCGTTCGAACCGGCGGTACGCAGCGGACGTCTTTTCGGCCGCGGCGCGGCGGACGACAAGGCGGGGATAGCGGTACACGCGGCGGCGCTGCAGGCGTGGGAGGGCAAGCCGCCGGTAGGGGTGTCAGTTTTCATCGAAGGTGAAGAGGAGATCGCAGCACCGCATCTTTCCGCCTTTCTCAGCGAATATGGCCGCCTGCTACGGGCCGACGCCATCGTGCTGGCTGACTGCTCGAATTGGACCATCGGCCAGCCGGCGTTGACGACCTCGTTGCGCGGCATCATCGACTGCGTCGTGGAGGTCCGGACGCTTGATCATGCAGTGCACAGCGGGAGGTACGGCGGACCAGTGCCAGATGCACTGACGGCATTGTGCAGGCTGATAGCCACATTGCATAACCGCACGGGCAGCGTCGCGGTCAGGGGCCTGCGCACCGGTGCCGCGCATACCCTGCAAGTGGATGAATCCGACCTGCGCCGGTTCTCGGGGCTACGGCCCGGTGTCCGGCTTCTGGGCCGGGGTCCGCTTGCCCATCGGCTCTGGACGCGGCCGGCCATCGACGTCATCGGAATTGATGCTCCGCCGACCGAAGATGCGGCGCACCAGCTCGTCCCGACCGCCCGGGCCAAGATCAGTGTCCGGCTCGCGCCGGGCGACAACACGCAACGGGCTTTCAAAGCTATCGAGAAGCACTTGAAGCGCCGTGCGCCATGGGGCGCGGACGTGACGGTGAAGCTATCCAAAGTGGGCGAGCCACACCGCATCGACGCGTCCGGGCGTGCCTTCGAGGCATATCGCCGCGCGTGCGCCGATACCTGGGGCTGCGCTCCGGTGGAGCCGGGCAGCGGTGGTTCGCTCCCGCTGGTGGCGGCTCTGGCCGAGACATATCCAGATATGTCACTCTTGCTGACCGGAGCCGAGGACCCGGAGAGCAGGGCACACTCTGAAAACGAGAGCGTTCATCTTGGGGAACTCCAGAACTGCTGTATTAGCGAGGCGATGCTGATCGGCCATCTCGCCGCTAAAGCATAATGCTGTGGCTGCCGCCCAGCACCGCGGCCAGCACGAGCGGGCCGACCAGCAGCAGGTCCTGGCCGCCAGCTACCAGGCGATGCACGATGCCTACGCCGAGCGCGAGGCCGTGTTCGCCGTCGTCATGGCCGACCGGGCCGACTGGGACGCCGCCACCCGACAGCAGCGGCACCTAGCCGAAGCAGCCGACGCCGAGCTACGCCGCCGGCACCCCGATCAGCAGTACCCTCCGCTGCGCTCCGCCGAGCCCCCGCCCGCCACCCAAACCCAGCGCGGAGCTCACCCTTGCGGCGTCGAGCGGATCAGGCGTGCTCACATCGTCTGGTTCCGCCTCGATTACCCGAACGGACCGGTGCCAGAACCAGCGCCCGGCCCTAGCGACGCTGCTGCAACCGCTGCACATGTCCTCTCATACCCCTTTGCCGCTCGACTGGAGGACAACCCTTGACCACCGGACTCCTCCCGCAGCCAGCATCGCCTGATCAGGCGCGCCAGCACCTGGCCGCCGTCGCGGCCGGCTTCACCGGCCACGGCATCAGCGCAGGGACAGCCGCACCCGCCGCCGTGGGCCAGCCCGGCGCCGAGTTGGATGATCTGCGTGCCCCTGGGCTAGCGCTTGGGCGGAAGCGACCGAGCGTATCCGACAGCGCGGTTGACCCACTCAATGAGCTGCTCGTCGGTTTCCAGGTCCTCGGCGCTGACGCGCAGCCATCCGGGCATCGTCCGGCCGCCCATCACCGCCACGGCGGCATTCGCCGTGGCGACCAGGGCGCCGGTTTCGGCGGGGTCAACCCGGACCAGGGCACCGCCTTGGCTGCTGGCGCTGATCGCCATGTTGCCGCCTACCAGGAATGCCAGGCCGCCGAACATCTTCCTCTCGGTTACGCCCGGCCCGGTGCCGATCAGGAACCGGATCCGGTCGGCGAGCTCAGTGTCGTAGGCCACGCGGACGAGCGTAGCCGTTACTTGTTCCTGTCAGCTGCTGATCACGGTGGCGCCGACGCCCGCCAACGCTGGCCGGCACCGCCGGTAGGTGTTGTCACCGGATTCCCGCTGTGCCCGCCGACGACGAGTACAGATCTGGGTGTTATGTGCCGCTGGGTCTGTCCTGCCCTGACCGAGGTTGTCTGGCGGCTGTCCAGTGTGTGCCTGGCAGGATCACCTCACCGCCCCGGCGGCTCGCCGGGTTGCTGGCGGGTCCGGCGGTGGCGCCAGCCCAGGCCCTGCCCGGCCCGGCTGCCGGGAAGGGCGCCAGCGTCCGCGGGAACCGTGCTGTCCGCGGCCTGGCGGCAACCGAAGGGGAACCATACACGGGAGATGCCGCGTCCAAGGGACATCAAATTTTCCCCGGCCCCGCAGGAGCAGTCATGCTGAACCGGACCGCGGTCAGCGCGGCGCTGACCGGACTCGCGCTCACCGGGGCGCTGTGCGCCTGCGGCAGCGCCACCCCGCACGGCGGGCCCGCGGGAGCAGGCGCGGGCACGCCGTCATCTGCGACCGCGCCCGCCCGGCCGTCCTCGCCGGGCCGGAGCAGGTCCCCGGCGCCGGTCTCCGCAGCGCCGGTCATCTTCGCGGTCCGGCTCGGCCCCGGCTTCCAGCCCGGCACGCTGCGGATATCACCCGGCCAGCACTTCGTCGTGACCGTGGACTCCTCGGTCAAGGCCAGCGGCCCCGACGTGCCCGGCTCGTGCCCGGGCACCACCGCCCGGATCGACGGCGGCATGCTGACCATGCGCTGCACGTCCGGCGTCTTCTACTACACCGCGCAGCGTCCCGGCACCGCCGAGCTGATGGCCACAGTGCGGCCCCGCTGCGCCCGGGGCAGCATGTGCCCGCAGTGGATCACCGAAGCCACGCTCAAGATCACGATCCTGTGACCGCGCAGTCAACGCTGACCGCCCGGGCCGCGTACGGGCCCGGGCGGCGGCCGGACCGGCCAGGTTCGGTGCGCCGCCGCGGTGCACAGCAACCCGGGACGTAAACATCCGGCAGGGAGGATCGCTCACGGTTCTGGATCGCAAGTCGCGGAGCGTGACGACTGCCGGTCACGGCGATAGCACGATATCCGCCTTATTCTGCGCGGCCAGGCAGCCGGTTGCTCAGTCCGACGCGCACGCGAGTACGGTATCTGCGGCGGCCCTGGCCTGCCCGATCAATGGCGACTCCCGGTTCCACGGCGGTAGCGGTCAGGCCGGACCCGCTTTCGGGAGAGCCAGGTCAAGGGCGTTGTCGAGGCTGAGTGCCATGCCCTGGGCGTAGGCCCGCTCCAGCTGCTCATCGCCTAGGTGCGCACGCGCTTGGTCCAGGCTGTCCCGGCGGTCACGCGCGGAGAGTTCTTGCCACGGATTGCCGGTCCGGTCAAGAAGGGCTTGCGCGGCACCGTGGAGCGCAGCCGCCCGGTCCCAGTCGCCCGCATCGCCGGCCAGGTAGGCCAGGCCGAGGATGGCGTAGGCCATCTGCCAGTTGTCGCCGTTCCGGCGGCTGATCCGCAGGGCGGCCTCGAACATAGACACGGCGCCGTCGAGGTCTGTCTCCGCGCGCAGCACGTCACCCAGGCCCGTGGGCACGTTGGTGGTCTCCCATCCGATCTGCTGCGCGGCTTGTGCGGCGGCTTCCAGGTGAGCCCGGGCGGCGGGGATGTCCCCGGCGACCATGGCACAATAGCCGGCGTTATTGTGCAAGATGGAGTTGTTGAGATGGTCGCCGGATCGTTCGGTGCAGGCGATCGCCTCGGTGTAGAGCTTTCCGGACCGGGCCGGGTCGATGGTGTC
>PLDT01000437.1:0-18052 GCA_003136255.1 Actinomycetota bacterium | reverse complement strand
TCAATGAAATCAGTGACGTCCGCGGCGGTGGCCAGTGCCGCCGCGAACAGGGCGGGGTCGGCGCCGGCGTCGGGCTGCCGGAGCGCCGGCACGAGCAGCCCGAAGGCCTCCTGCTGCCGGGAGCGGGCTCGCCAGTAGCGGTCGAGCGCGACGCCCAGGCGCAGCACCACCGCGGTCCCGTCCGGGCGGCCGGCCGCGTACCCGGCGGCGCGGCGCAGATTAGCCTGGTCGGCGTCCAGCCGGGCCAGCCAGCTGCCCTGCTCCGGCCCGGTCAGGTAAGCGGCCGCCGCCTCGGCGACCGACAGGAAATGCGCGCAGTGGGCCGCGGCGACTGCGGCGGCCTCATCCTCGCCGGCCTCGACGAGCCGTTCGGCGGCGAACAGCCGGATGGTCTCCAGCAGCCGGTACCGCAGGGTTTCCCCGGCGGGCTCGGCCACCACCAGGCTCTTGTCCACCAGTGACCCGAGCAGATCGGCGACATCCAGCGCGTCCAGGTCACCGGACCCGCACACCGCCTCGGCCGCGTCCAGGCCGAAGCCTCCGGCGAAGACCGACAGGCGGCCCAGCAGCACCCGCTCCGCGCCGGTCAGCAGCGAATAGGACCAGCCGACTGTCGCCCGCAGCGTCTGCTGGCGTTCCAGCGCGGTGCGGCTGCCCCCGGTCAGCAGCCGGAACCGCTGATCCAGCCGGTCGGCCAGCTCGGCCAGCGACATCGACCGCAGCCGGGCCGCGGCCAGCTCGATCGCCAGCGGCATCCCGTCCAGCCGCCGGCACACTGACACCACCACCGGGCCGGCTTGCTCGTCCACGGCCAGGGCGACGCCGTTGGCCCGGGCCCGGTCCGCGAACAGCGCCACCGCGTCGCAGGACCCAGACGACGAGGAGTCATGATCGTCGGGTGGGGGCAGCGAAAGCGACGGCACCCGGTAGATGGTCTCCCCGCCGATGCCCAGCGGCTCCCGGCTGGTGGCCAGCAGATGCACCCGCGGGCAGCGCCGCACGATCGCCTCCGCGGTCTTCGCGCAGGCCCCGATCAGGTGCTCGCAGTTGTCCACCACGATCAGCACATCCTGCAGCGCCAGGGCATCCAGCAGCGCCTCCAGCGCCGGCCGGCCCGGCTGCCCGGTAAGCCGCAGCGCCCGCGAGATGGCCGCCGGCACCGCGTCCTGGTCGGTGACTGCGGCCAGCTCGACCAGCCACACCCCGTCCCCGAACCCATCCAGCAGCCCGGCCGCCACCTGCAGCCCCAGCCGGGTCTTCCCGCACCCCCCGGCCCCGGTCAAGGTGACCAGCCGCGCCGATTCCAGCAGGGCCCGGACCTCTGAGACCTCCCGGTCCCGGCCGATGAACGCCGACAGCTGGCCGGGCAGATTATTCGGCAGCGCCGGGTTGCCCAGCGACCGCAGCGGCGGGAACTCAGCTTGCAAGCCCGCCGCCTGCAGCTGGAAGATCCGTTCCGGGCGGCCCAGGTCCTTCAGCCGGTGCACCCCCAGATCGGCCAGCGCCGCGCCCGGCGGCAGCCAGCCGCGGACCAGCACCGCCGCCGCCTCCGACACCAGCACCTGCCCCCCGTGCGCGACCGCCGCCACCCGTGCGGCCCGGTGAACCTCCAGGCCCACCAGGCCGGTCGCCGTCCGGGCCGCCTCCCCGCAATGGATGCCCATCCGCACCCGCACCCGGTCCCCGCCCGGCCACGCATGGGCCGCAAGGGCCTGCTGCATCTGCAGCACCGCCGCCACGCACCCGCGCGGCGAGGAGAACACCGCGAAGAACGCATCCCCCTGCGTGTCCATCTCGCGGCCGTCGTGCGCGGCCAGCGCCGACCGGATCAGCGCCTGATGGCCGGCGAGCACCCGCGCGTAATCGTCGTCTCCTAGCCGCCCGAGCAGCGCCGTCGAGCCCTCAATGTCGGTGAACAAGAACGTGAGGGTCTCCACCCCTAAAGCGTAGAAGGCCGGCCAGGCGGAGGCAGCTGCCGCCGGGCCCCACCATCACGCCAGACCCGCCTACCCCGATGGTCCCGGCTGCTGACTGGGCTCGCCGACCACCCGCACGGCTGGCACCGAACACCAACGCCTCGCGACGCCAGAACGCGGAATCCGAGGCGGGCCTGCTGCCAAGCGCCCGAGGTCGGCCCGCCACGCCCGAATCGGCAGGGATCTATCGGTATACAGGTCCCGACGCGGCTCACACTGCGTGATCGACGGCGCCGGGCTATTTCGTCATCCACACGTACAAGATCGGCTCTGTGCCGCAGTTCAGGTCGCGGATAGCAGGCCCGTCTGGAGTCTCGGCCTGGCCGGGCGTGCGGTGTCGGTGGCACAGTCTGATAATGACCTGCGCGTCAGCTGAGGGGGTCTTGATGCTGGTTATCGAGAATCTGGACGGGGCCACCGTCGAGCGCGCTGGCGCGCTGGTGGCTCGCGAGCATGCCGCTGCTCGCCAGGTGCGGCCGGAGTTGCCGGCCGCCTTTGACAGTGCCGAGGTTTGCGCGGCCGCGCTGGAGCGCCTTTCTGGCGGCGGCCATCACGGCCTGGTCGCGAGCAGCAGCGGGCGCACCGTCGCGGTCATGACCGCCACGGTGCGGGAGAACCCTGCTGTCGGCCGGTATGCTCCTCTGCCGGCCGAAGGTTTCGCCGTGGAGCCGGACCTGACTGATCCGACCGGGGTCCTTGCCGCCGTCTTCGGGGATCTCGCGTCGCCGCTGATCGCTGGCGGTGTGCGGCGCTACTACCTTCTGCACGCCGCGTTGCCCCGCCTGTCCGAAGCGCTGTCGAACCTCGGATTCGGGCGCAATGGCGCCTACGGCATCCAGCCGGCGGCGCCCCGGCGCCGTTCCTCCGCCGTCGCCGTTCACGCCGCAGGAGTTGAGGACCTCGAGACCGTCGCCCGCCTCGCCCTGGTCGAGATCCAGCACCGCTCGGCGCCGCCGATGTTCGCACCCCGCCAGGACCGGCCACTGGCCGACCTGGCCGCCGGGCACCGCGCCCTGCACGACAACGGCGCTGTCCACCTGCTCGCCAGCCTCGACGGGCGCGACGTCGGCCTGCTCACCATCGAGCTGACCTCACCGGTACCGCGGCTGTGCCCCGATGGCCAGCCCTACATCGGCCCCACCGCCACCCTGCCCGCCGCGCGCGGGCAAGGCGTCGGGCACGCGCTCGTCGACGCTGCGCTCACCTGGGCACATGATCACGGCTACCAGTGGGTCTCGGTCGATTTCGACACCGCTAACCCGTTGTCCCGGCCCTTCTGGCTCAACGCCGGCTTTCACCCGGCCGGATACGGTGTCCTGCGCCTCATCGACCGCGGCGCCGGGTCAACCCCGAACGCACCCGGATCTGGCGGCGGCCACTGAGTACCGATCACTGCGCCTCCCGGGCCCAGGTATCCGCCACGGTCCGCTGTGGCGGCCCGCGGCCGCTGACCGCCCGCTGCTGCCATCGAAGGCCGCGCTCCCCGCTGCGACGCACACCCATGACCAATGCCGGAATGCGTGCTCCAAGCCGGACTGCGCCCGCGACGCAGTCAAGCGTACAGAGCCGGCGATCCGGCGTGAGGAGCCACCGTTCCCCTGTAACGCTCTGTAGTTCAAGCGGCATCCCTTGACACGCGATATCCGCCTTAGGTGCGTTACTTCCGATCCGAGGCTGGCCGTCTGTGCCGCACAGGATTGGTTGTTATGCCGGCCTCGGTGAGACCGTTCGGCGTGTGTTGAGCCAGGAGGACTGGCCGCAAGTCAACACCATGATCTGCAAGAAAGCTCAAGATAACTCCGGCACCCCAGGTGTCACATGCGCGGTGGGCTTGGTGATCTCCCGGGACAAGCCGCACCTGCGCCTGCTCGGAGTCCTGGCCGAACTTCCTGCGCGTCTCCTGCTAGAAAGGTGAACACCTAGAGTAATCCGACAGATACAATGAGCCCCAGCAGGTGTGGAGGATCGGGCGCACGCGGCCGTGGCGGGGGCTGCGGACAGGGCGCCCAGGGCGCCCGTGCTGGTCAACGACCGGTTGACTGATCGGCGCAGAGGCAGCCGTGATTACCTTCTTGCGGGGGCGAGCCACAGTGATCAGCAGGCGGGGCGTGTTGCGGGCAGGCACCCTGAGTGCCTTCGCTGCCGGGCTGGGTGCCCTGCAGGCGCTCCCCGATGCCGGTGCGGCAGCCGAGGCAGCGGAGCGGGTCAGCCGCCGGGACTGGAAGCGGCTGGCTGACGCGCTGTCCTCGGGTTCCACCCTCTACCGGCCGTGGGAGCCCGGTTACCCGCCGCTGGCGATCCCGTTCAACCACCGCTACGCCGGGATCAAGCCCGCCGGAATCGTCGCCTGCACCACCGCCAGCGACGTCCGCGAAGCGCTCCGCTGGGCTCGGCAGGTGGGTCTTCCCGCCGTCCCCCGCTCCGGGCTGGGCCACAACTACGCCGGATACTCCGCCACCACGGGCCTGCTGCTGAACATGGCCCGGATGAAGAGCATCGTCTCCACCTCGCTGCCGGGCACGGCCCGCCTGCGGACCTACGGGCCGGTGACGGTCGTCCATGACGCAGGGACCGTCACCGTCGGGGCTGGGGTCACCAACAGCGATCTGCACCCGCTGCTGGAGGACCGGGGCATGTTCGTGCCGACGGGCCGCTGTCCCTCGGTGGGGGTCGCCGGGCTGGTGCTGGGCGGCGGCATCGGCTTCAGCGACAAGATGTTCGGCCTGACCTGCGACCGGCTGACAGCCACGAGCCTCGTGCTCGCCGACGGACGGGTGGTCGAGGCCAGCGAGGACTCTCATCCCGACCTGTTCTGGGCCTGCCGCGGCGGGGCGGGAAACAACTTCGGTGTGCACACTTCGTTCACGTTCAGGTACGAGCAGTTTCACGGCACAGCGGGGTTCTACCAGTTCCGCTGGAGCCTGGACTCCGTACTGCCGGTGATCGCGGTCACTCAGCAGATCGTCCAGGACACCGTCGGCAACAAGCGGTTCCACTGCCGCCTCGGAATCGGGACCCAAGGGCGGACCAGCGGCCAGATCCACGCGAACGCCAACGTCAATGTGATCGGCCAGCACTATGGCAGCGCAGAGGAACTGCGCGCCATCCTCGCCCCGCTGCTGGCCATCGGGACGGCGGGCGAGCGCGCCCGCAACAGCGCAGCTATCCGCGAGGTCACCCTCGCCCAGGCGAGCGAGCTGCTGCGCGCGACCACGCCCGTGGACCGGTTCGCCAGCAAGTCAGCGGTCCTGACCTCGCGAACGCTCCTGACCGGCCCGCAGGTCAGCGCGGCAGCCAAGCGGCTGCTCGACTGGCCGGGCAGCGGAAACAAGGACGGAGCCGGGTTCGCGATGTTCGCCCTTGGCGGCGAGATCAACCAGGTACCGCCAGAAGCGACCGCGTTCGCGCACCGAGGCGGCCTGTTCATCTTCGCTGCCGAAACATGCTGGGCCGACCGCGACCCGCCCGACGTCGCCGCCGCGAACCTGCACTGGCTCGACGAGTTTTACGGCGACATCTTCGCCGGTACGCCCCCCGGCCATTCCTACCAGAACTTCCCGGATCCGACGCTGAAGGACTGGCGGCGGGCCTACTACGGCGAGAACTACCACCGGCTGGTCCGCGTGAAACGGATGTACGACCCTGCCGGCTTCTTCCGATACTCCCAGGCAATCGGCTCCTGCCGCCCCCAAACCGCCCCCCAGACCCACCGGGACCGACCCGAGACTCAACCGGTGAGCTGGCAGNNCGGCCGGACCGGCCATCAAACGGCTTTGGCGTTAGGTGAGCTTGGAGATCGGTAGCTGTGACGCAGCGTGGCCGAATCCAGGACAGGCGGTGGCGGTCGGCGCGCTGCCGGACGGCACCCCGGTCATCATCAGCGGCGATAACAACGCGGTACGGGTGTGGCGGCTCGCCGACGGCACCCTGATCGGGGACCCGCTGACCGGGCACAACGGACCGGTAAACGCGGTCGCTGCCGCGACGCTGCCAGACGGCACCCCGATCATAATCATCGTTCTATCGCTCTTGTGGAGGCTGATCTAGGCCCGCCTGATCACGCTAAGTGGCAGATAAGCGGATGGCATCCCGTAGGCGGCGGCGACGATCAAGGCCCGGAATATCGCGGAGTTACCAACATGCTCGTGCATGTTGTCACTGTTGTGATCATAGAGATGTGGCTGACCTGACAGACGCTGCCGTGCAAGAGAGGAGACTCTTCCTGGCTGGCATGCGCGACGATGTCATGCGGTGGCTGCCGCCACCCCGGTGGGAGCCGGTCTGGCAGTCAGCGGCCGCGCGGGAATGCGCGAACTGTGAGGCCGGCCCGGCCGGCACCTGGGGTGAGGACACCATCCGGACCGTTTACGCAGGCGCGGCGCTCTACCTGGACACGATCCGGCGGTGCATCCAGGGTCTGGCTGACGCTCTTACAAGGCGGTCCAGGTCGTGGAGGATGTCATCGGCGCCGGCGGCCGACCTCGCTGGATCGCCTACCGCATGATCTTCGGCGCCGGCGAAACGCTGCACCTCGATGTGACCGCTCGCGGCGACTACGACACAGGCATATTCGCTTACTACTTCATCCGACGCGGCGAGCGGCACGGGTTGAGAATCGTGGGCAGCCTGAAATCAGGGCCGGCGCTAAACCTTCTAGTACTGCAACGGCTCCGAGTTCAACTGGGCCGACGTCTCCAGCACGATGGGGCCGTGCAACTTCACCGGCGGCTCGAGCGGCGGCCCGTGGCTGATGTCGTTCAACGGGGAGTTCGGGTACATCGACGGGGTCAACGACTTCATCTACTCGTCGCTGCCCGGGTACATCTTCTCCGCCTACTTTCGGCAACAACGCCGAGTCGCTGTACGACGCGATGGCCGATCTGTAGCGGCTCTTCAGCGGCCCGGCCGAGTATCGGCTTCCGCTTACGGCTCTCGCTTACGGATTGCGCAGCCGGCCCCGCTTCACCGGGGTCGGCTGCGCAATCGTCGTACGCTCGCAACGCCACGGCGGCGATGCTCAACGACCTGGCGCCCACCATCGGCTATTCGCATGGTCGGCTGAGAGCTGACCAGGTCATCCGTGTGGGATGACGCGGGGCATACGTTCAGCGCGCAGGTTCTCGGTGCGCACTTCGAGGAGCTGTGCCGTGAATTTGCCTGGCGAGAGGGCACCCTGCTGGTCGGCACGGACCGTTGGCCGGTAACGCGGACCCGGCACAGTCAGTGAGGCGGGCTCCCGGCTCGTCTGCCTCGGCCCAGCTGACGGTCGCTGGTCCCTCGAGCATGAGTCGTTGCACGGCGCCCTCCCGGCTGCTTGTTCTAAGACGAGCTTCTTAGTAGGACGATCGTCTTGTCAACCCGTAAGCTCGGGACATGCCCCGGATTACCGACACCCGCCCGCGTATGATCCGGGCAGCAGC
This sequence comes from Actinomycetota bacterium, assembly GCA_003136255.1. Lineage (GTDB taxonomy): Bacteria > Actinomycetota > Actinomycetes > Streptosporangiales > Streptosporangiaceae > Palsa-504. The sequence continues at coordinate 10,656 of PLDT01000437.1, read as the reverse complement.
GCGCCTGATGAGGCGGCAGGGATACGCCGCGACCGGCTGGCGCCAGGTCGTCGCGGACAGCGCGACCCCGTGGGGATCGCAGTTCCACCACTTCCCGGGCGGGAAAGAACAGCTCGCAGCCGAGGCGATCGCCCTGGCCGGCCACCGCTACGAGCAGCTCCTGCGCGCTGCCCTGCACGCCAGCCACCCCGCCGACGCCGTCGCGAGCTGGGTTGAACTCGCCGCGGCCGAACTCGAGGCGAGCAGCTGGGCCGACGGCTGCCCCGTCGCCACCGTCACACTGGAGACCGCGCACACCTCGACTGTCCTCGCCGGGGCATGCCAGGCCGCGCTCGGCAGCTGGCACGCCGCCATCACCGAGGCCCTCACGGCACCGGGAATCGCCGATGCAGACGCGGTCCGGCTCGCCAGCCTGGTCCTGGCCGGCATCGAGGGCGGGCTCCTCCTCGCCCGCGCCTACCGCAGTCCAGAACCCCTGCGAGCGGTAGGAGACGAACTCACCGCCATACTCCACGCCAGGATCCCTGACGCCAGCCGACCCCTCCGGCCGGAGCCACCGGCGGGCTGCTGAACGCTTATGCCCAAGCCGATGCACCCGGATCAACGTGCTGGATGAGTTCCCGACCGCGCCGAAATAGCTTGATCTGCGCGCTGTCGGTGATTCCGTCACTGGTTCGCCAGCGGCGCGTACTCGTCAGGGCTCACTGAGGCGGAGCGACCCCTAGTCGCACTGCGTAATCAGCCCTCGCCTGGAGAAACGCGCACACTGCCGCCGTTCTATATTTCCGGAGCGCGCTCAGTGCTGTCTAACGGCGACGTTCAGATGCGGATGTTCTGTGCTGATTCTCGCCGCCGGGGTCGGCTGTCGAGCCGCTTGACCCGGCAGCGATGCTGCCTTCCGGCGACTACCGCTAAGGAATCGAGTTGTCGACGATTTCAGCGATCTCCACGAAGTCGATCACAGGCGCCACACCGTAAAGACCGGTCACCCTTTCCCGCAGCTCGTCGGTGAAGAAACCCTCTGCCGCCTCTTTGGAGTCCCAGACATAGAAATTCACCGCGCGCTGCTGCTCTTCGTCGAAAGTGAAGAACTTGAAACGCAGTCCCGGCATCCCCTCAAACATCCCGCGGGCGTTCGAGGCTACCTTGAGTACCCGGTCGCGATCGAAATCACCGGCGTAGCCGAATGTCACATTTACGCCGATCACAGTGCCTCCTGCATCGGTGGCCGCTGTGCGGCGCCTAGCGCGATCCACGAGCTTGCCGCCTACATCGTAGGCCAGGATGCCCCGTTCAGCTAGAGGCGGCGACGATATAGGTCGCGTGCCGGTCAGGCGGGTGACCGCACGCAGATCATGCACGGCGAGCCGCCCTTCTTGGCCGCCGGATGCTCGACCGTGCCGGGAAAACCGGCACGGTCGCCTGGAGCACGTTCCGGCGGAGTTCCGCCGTGCCGCCAGCAGCTGCCCGGCGAAGTGGCGGGCGTTCGCCACGAGGTCTGCTGGCTTGGGCGGCTTGCCGGCGAACGGCTGTTCAGACCCTGGCGAAGTCGGTGATGTCCTGCTCGAAGTCCGCGACCATCTGCTGGGTGAGAGTACGCCTGGTCTCGGAGATGCCGCGCAGGACATCCGCCGTGGCAGCTAGCTCCTCCTGGTGCTCGAACAGGACCCGCTCGAACACCAGCTGCGCCGTCCTGCGTGCCGCGAACTCGATGTCCGCCGGGGTGAACAGCATGGATTGCGCGACCACCGCCGCCATGTCCAGCTCGCGGTGCGGGATCGCCCGCAGGTAGCGGTCCCAGATCGCACGGCGCGCATCTTCGTCCGGCGGGCCGACCGGCAGGACGTAGTCGAACCGGCCGTGCCGCAGGAACGCGGTATCCAGGGCGCGGACCGAGTTCGTCGCGCAGACCAGCAGCCGGTCATCCTTTTCCCGGAACGGCGGGATGAGCTTGAGCATCTCGTTGGTGACTCCCTGGGCTGCCGAGGCTGTCCTGGGCTGCCGCAGCCCGGCGATCTCCTCGACCTCGTCGATGAACAGCACCACTTTGTCCAGCTCGGCGACCAGCGCGAACGAGTCCCGCAGCGCTGCCGCCAGGCCAGCTGGGGAGTCACCGGCCAGACGGGAGGGGAACAGCTCGACGAACGGCCAGCCAAGCCGGGCTGCGACGCCTTTGGCGAAGGTGGTCTTGCCCGTCCCCGGCGGGCCGAACAGCACGACCGCCCGCGGCGGTACCAGGCCGAGCCGCCCGGCGAGCTGGGCCTGCGCCAGAGGGAGGATCACCCTTCGCTCGATCAGATCCTTCTCCTTGACCATTCCCTCGAGCTCGTCCCAGGTATCGGCCCGCAGCATCCGGCCCCCCAGCCTGCCCAGGATTCCGACGTCTTGCGGCCCGACCGGTTCTAGCTTCTCGTAAAAGACCATGCCCGGCCGGACCCGGTAGCCACCGTGCTCCAGGGCCAGCGCGCCGACCTCGTCGCCGGTTGCCAGCAGACAGTCGATGCGGTGTACGCCGACCGCCACGAGCCGCCGCTCGAGCTCGGTCAGCATCGCGCTGCCAATGCCCCGGTTCCGCCACGCGACGGCCAGGCTGATCCGCACGATCCACGCGCGGCCGCCGCTGACCGTGGCCGCGGCGGTCCCGGCCAGCTGGTCGCCAACGACCGCCACCACTGCGGGCTCCCCAGCGCGGACCGCAGTAATCAGGTCAGAAAGGCCGAAGACCGGTGCCTCGCCCCCGGCCGCGGGATCGCCCCACAGCCGGATCGCAGCGTCGAGATCGTCGTCGTGGAAGTCGCGCACCCGCCACAGCACCATCGGCCCAGTGTGTCACTACGCCCGCCTGTGGATCGGGTACTTGCTCGTCAGCATTGCGGGCGACCGCGTGCTTATAGAACCCTGCGATAGTGCACAGCCGCGGCTGACGGTAGCGCGGACCCGGCCCCCTGGCTCCAAGTTCTCTGGCGAAGCTTTCGATGTAACGTGGAAATCGGACAATACCTGGGCTCAGTCGCGCTCATGCCGTTGAAAGGGGATCGGACCAATCATGTCCAAACGTTTTGCCTACGCTATTGACAAGCGATATCTGCCGTTGCTGGTGCCCTTCGGGCTGCGGGGTTCAAAAGACGGCGTCACGCTCACCGACGACGGCTTCCTCTCGGCGACTTTCGGTTTCTTCAAGATCAAGACGCCGCTGGCAAATGTCACTGAGGCGCACATCACCCGGAACTACCGCTGGTGGACCGCGTTCGGTGTTCGTGGATCCATGGTCGACGACGGCTTGAGCTTTGGAACGAACCACAACGCGGGGGTGTGCATCCATTTCGCGGAGAAGGTGCTATCGCCGCTTCGCCGAAGTGGCCACTCGGCGCTCACCGTGACCGTGGCGGACCTAGAAGGGTTGACCAACGCCCTGGGGGCCGGGCACGGCGAAGCATCCAGCGCCTCCCCGCCCTGAGCCGCGTCGGCCGACGACCCGGCGCATCCTTCGCCGAGTGGGCCCCGGTTTGGTGAACGAGTAGCCAATCGATCGCATCCTCGGAGTTCTCGGCAAGCTCGACGTTACGGCGGTGGCACCGGGCGGGGCGGCGCACCGGCAGGCACGGACGGTGAGGGTGGGTGCGGTCATGCTGATCGTTGGGCGGGACTGGCCAGTTCGGAGTCCGAGCAGGCTGGGCGATACCGGCTGCAGGGTGAGACGGCGGTCCCGCGGGCCTGCGCGGTCCGTTCGCCTGCTTGAACGAGGCCCGCTACGGGATCATCTGGGGCGCCATGGGCGCCGCTCGCGACTCCTACGAGGCAGCGCTGGCCTACGCGCTGGCCCGCCGGCAGTTCGGCAAGCCGATCGCGGCGTTCCAGCTCACCCAGGAAAAGCTGGTCGACATGGTGCTGGCGTCCGCACCTACGAGGGCACCGACGAGATGCACATCTTGATCATGGGCCGGGCCATCACCGGCATCCCCGCCTTCAGCTGAGCACTCGCATCCGCAGCGGCACCGACCGCGTCCCGCCGTGGTCATCGGCACAGGTGCGCGCCGCGGCCTTGACGAGCCAGGGAAGCTTTCCCAGGCACTCACTTTCCGGCCGCCGTCTGCTGGGCTGCCCGACGCCGGCAGTGGCCTGGCCGAGCAGCTTGCGCGCCTCCCCGGCAAGTTCCTCAGCGCGGCGGAAATGCTCTGGTCCGGTCATAGGTGCTCCGTTCATGTCGCTGTCCAGTACCGGAGTCTTACCGCGCAGGACCGATCCGAGATGGCAGCAGCCCAGCTGGACGTTCCCAAGGCCTGTCGATCGGCTGGACCGCATTTTGAAGCACTACAGGCATTTGTGGCACCCACGGGGTTGTCCGCAAGATAGCTGCACGGGACGACACGGCGGTGCGCGTCCCGGTGAGCCCGGCCGCCCGTGCCGCCGGGGGTGGATCCGCTCAACGTAGTGGCCGCCGACGCGTTCGCCTGTCACCTGCTGGCGGGGTAACGCGGAGCTCAGCGGAGCCGCACCACCACCGCGTCCGCCTGCGACAGCGTCAGCGGCACGGGGATCTCGCTGATGGGGACGGTATGCGAGCCGCCGTCGAGGTAGACCACCTGGTCCTTCATGCACGCGCGCAACTCTGGGTAGCGCGCCACGATGGCGTCCTGGTCAGCTTGAGCCTCGGCGAACTGCTGCTCCGCCTTCGCGGCCTGGGCCCGCGCCGCCTGAGCCTGCATAGTCGGCACAACCTGCTCGTTGACCACCTTCTTGGCCCCTCGGCCGATGGCCCGGCCGGCGAACCCGAGTGCCGAGCCGATGACCGCGCCGGCAGGGTCAGACAAGAAGTCCGCGGCGAACTCGGCACGTTCCCGTTTCTTGCTCCGTCCCATGCGGGGCCGCGACCTGGAGCCCTCAACGTTGTAGTGGTTGTAGTTAAGGTCATCGGCGCGAGGCCCGCCGGCCTGGTCGACGAGGCGCTGGAAGCCCTGCGCCCCACCGGCATTCATTATGTCGAACAATTCGCGGATCGTACGCACGTCCGCGCTGCTGCTGCACTGCAGGGTGTCCCGCAAAGTCTTNNAAAGCACTTTGCGGGTCACCCTGTGCTGCACTGAGGGCATGCGGCCGCCCCTGTCTGGCCTCCCACGATCCTATGATGCGCTCTTTACGCCTTTTCTGATAGCCCGCTAAGGTACGATTTAAGGGACGATGCAGACGACCGGCACCGGGGCGGCTGAATGGCCTGCACCACCACGGTCACCGGGACGGCAGACAGCGGGTCAAATTGGTACATTTCCTGTCGGCGCTCAGGTAATTCCTCATGGTTTGAGCGGCAGGTGCTCACGTAATCAGGTGAGCACCCACACGCGGTCAGCCGGGACCGCCAGACTGTACGTTCTGGCGTGATGTTCGCGATCATGCCGGGCCGGACCCTGCCAACAGTGGACCGCCAGGCCGGCGCCCGACTGCTGCAAACCCGTCGCCTCATCGCATCGGCGCAAGCGGCCAGCGACGACTTCGACTACGCCGAAAGCAACGAGATCCTCGACCAGGCCCTGACAATCATCGAGAAGGGCGACGAGCACCTCAGATCCAGCTTCGCTGGCAAGATCTACGGGCTCCGCGGCTGGAACCACTCTCACCTAGGAGATAAACGCTCTGCCAGAGCCGATACTAAGCGGGCACTAGCCGAATGCCGCGCCACCGACGATCCTGACGGCGTCCGGATCTACACAGCGAACGCAGCGTCCCTCTCGAGGACGCCTTGGAGCGTCTAGTTTTGTAAAGGTAGTCAAGAAGGACCAAACTTAGGTGTGCACCAGACGGAGGCGCGAAGAAACGGGAGGGCCATGCGCATTGCGGTGGCATCCCGCCAGCATCTTATGGTCAGCTTCAGGTCATAATGGTCAATCTGTGCGCTCCAAACTCTCCATTCGACATTGTTTGGAGACGCGCAAAATCGGCTATCCCGCGTGCTCCTGGGAGAAGGCGCTGCGCCGGTTGAGTAACTCCAGCTGAGGCTAGCGGACTATGCGCAGCGCGACCTTGCGGTTGCCGCCGTTCTGCCTGACCAGTGCGAACCACAGCGGCAGCAGGGCGTCGACGGTCGCTGTCGCGGTGGCGTCGCCGACAAAGGCCGGCTCGAGCCCGACGGCGCTGATGAGTTCCTCGGCCGGCGCGCGTGCCTCCGGATCGGCGGCGAAGAACAGGTTCGCACCGGGCAGCGGGCCGGCGAAGTTCTCCCAGCCCAGCGAGTTGAACGCGCGCACATACCGGGCCGACGGCGCGGCGGCCGCGATCAGCGCCCGGCTGTCGGACTCCGGAGCGCCCATCCGGTTCACCGCGTCAATCACCACCTTGCCCGCGAGCGCCGCGCCCTGCTCACTCACGACGTCCGGGACGGCCTGGCCCGGGACGGCCAGCAGTACCACCTCGGCGTCTTTCAGCGCATCACCGATGCTTCGCACTGGCGCCCCGCCTGGGCCCTGGCCGGACCCGTCCCGGGTTCCGTAGACCACGTCGTGCCCGGCCGCGCGCCACTTGCTCCCGAGCGTTCCGCCGATGTTGCCCTTGCCGATCACCGCGATCCTCATGCCCGCCAGCAACCAGCGTGACGCCGGCCTCATTCCCCTGTCCCCGCCAGGGCGGGCGGGTCGTTCCACGGTATGACGGTCTGTGCCACGCCGCGTAATCACCCTCGCCCAACGTGACGCACGTGAATCGCCGATCTGGTGCCGGACCGGAGGATGGTGGCGTCACCCGTGATATATGCAGATCAGGGTGATCGGCGTCCTGGCTGCCGACGCTCGGCCCCTGGCCGCTGGTGCGGTCGTTTGGTCTTCACACGATCACGCCCGTGGATGTGGGGGCTGGCCCGGCAGGTTGTTGCCGGTGCCAGCGAGCCCGGGGTCTCCGGCGGTTCCCCGGGGGGTCAGCCCATGGACTTGGCCCCGTCCAGGGATTCGCGGATGATGTCGGCGTGGCCGGCGTGCTGTGCGGTTTCGGTGATGATGTGCAGGAGCACCTGGCGGGCCGACCACGATGCGCCGGGCTCGAACCAGGGGGCCTGCGGCAGCGGGTGCCCGGCGTTCAGGCTGGGCAGGCTGGCGACCAGTTCGTCGGTCCGGCGGGCCACCTCAGCGTAGTCGGCCAGGACGGCGGCCAGCGTTTCGCCGGGCAGCAGCCGGAACTGGTCAGCTCGGTGCGCATAGTCGTCTTCGGTCATGGCGGTGACGTCCTTCATCGCCGATGTGCCGTCCAGGATGAAGTTCACCCAGCCCTGCTCGGCGGCCGTGACGTGCTTGATCAGGCCGCCCAGGCATAGCTCGCTCACGGTGGTGCGCTGCCTGGCCTGCTCGTCGGTCAGGCCGCGGGTGGTGAAGCGCAGGAAGTGGCGGTTCTTGGCCAGGGCCGCCAGCAGGTCGGCGCGCTCGCCGTCGGCGGTGGATGCGTCGGCCTGGCCGCTAGCGGCCAGGTCGCCGGTGACCGGGGTGCCGATCGTCATGGTCTGGGCCTTTCGTGGTTGCGTGGCGGGATTCCGTTCCCGCTAAGCCCACGCTACGGTCTATAGCGGCCACTTCCTGACCTGAATTCCGCGATGATGGTGACGTGGCCAGTACCAGCGCGCGGACGCTGCGGTTGCTGTCACTGCTGCAAGCACGCCGGTACTGGCCGGGTGCTGAACTGGCCGGGCGGCTGCAGGTTTCGCCGCGCACCCTGCGCCGGGACATCGACCGGCTGCGTGAGCTGGGTTACCCGATCCAGGCCCAGCGCGGCGCCGGCGGCGGCTACCAGCTGGCCGCCGGCACGGCGTTGCCACCGCTGCTGGTCGAGGACGAGGAGGCCGTCGCCCTGGTTATCGGCCTGCAAGCGGCCGCGCAGAGCGCGGTCGAGGGCATCGCGGAGTCCTCGGTGCGCGCGCTAGCCAAAGTGGTCCAGGTCATGCCGGCCCGGCTACGACGCCGGGCCGAGGCGCTGGGCGCGATGACGGTGCCCGCGAGCTGGGGGAGCGCGGCCCAGGCGAGCGTGGACCCGGGCATCCTCACCACCGTCGCGATTGCCTGCCGGGACAGCGAACGGCTCCGCTTCTCCTACACCGCCGCCGACGGCCAGCACACCGACCGGCACGTGGAACCACACCGCCTGGTCCTGCTCGGCCGCCGCTGGTACCTGGCCGGCTACGACCTCGGCCGGCACGACTGGCGCAGCTTCCGCCTCGACCGCCTCACCGCGCCACGCGGCACCGGGACACGATTCCGCCCCCGCACGCTGCCCGCCGCCGACGCCGCCGCCTTCGTCCGGGCCGGCGTTGAGAGCGTTATCGCTGCATACGACGTTGAGGTTCTCATCCAGGCTCCGGCCGCGGCCGTGCGCCAGCGGATCGGCCAGTGGGCTGCCGTCGAGGACATTGACGCCACCAGCTGCCGGGTCCGCATGACGGCCGACTCGCTGGACTGGCCCGTCATGGCGCTGGGCGCGGTCGACGCGGGTTTCCAGGTGGTCTCGCCGCCTGAGCTGCTCGATCGGGTCCGCGACTGGGGCCGCCGATTCAGCCAGGCCAGCGTCACAACGCACGATGCCTGACGCGGCGGTGCTCCGGAGCCGTCACTGACTCGCCGGGGGTGACCGCCGGCCAGATGCTGACAGTGCGGGCAACAATACAACGGCCCGGATCCTGGCCACGCCCGCTACGGACCCTTAAAAGGGGACGAACCCAGAACCGGAAATCTGCCCACCATCCGCAGCCCACGCCGCAAGCTCGCCAGCCGCGCAGAATCGGTCGTTCTGGCTGCGAGATATTGCTACGGTGGTCACCTTATGTAGCTGGGGGTTCCTCCTCCTGTCGATTCCCTGTTGCCGTGGTAGATCACGATGACGCTTGGCGTTGTAGGAACCGACCTGCCAGCGGCGATTAAGATTGCTTATGCGTCGGCTAGGTGCAGGACTTCCGCGACCACATCGCCGAGCGGCATAGTGGTCCGGATTTCATGAGTGGCCGCCTTGCGCAGCAGCGGCTCGACGGCCTGCAGGTCATGAAGGACGCGCTCCAGCTCGCCGGGCGCCCTGCCGAAAGAGTTAGTCGTCCGCGAGGCGAGCCGCTTCATCAGGACCTCAACCGGGGCGCTGAGCAAGATGATCAGATCAAAGCGCGGATGGAACGAAACCTGGTTCTCCTCGCAGCCGGCGACGAACAGCACATCAACGTCCTCGGTGTCCAGGAGCTGGTCGATCGCGTCCTCCTGCCAGCGCTGGCGGCCGTCCGGCAAGGGCTCGCACCATCCGCCATCCGTATCGACGGCTTTGAACCCGCGGGACGAGAGCGCATGGATGACGCTGGACTTGCCAGTGCCCGACATCCCGGTCAACAGCACCCGCTTCACGGCCGCGATCCTACGACCCAGGACGCCATGTCCGCTAGCCAGAACGTCCGGCTCCGGATGCGTCAAGGCGGCCAGCCTCCTCATCGCGGTTTACCATGCCGACCGGCGGTTCCTTACGCCGTCAAGGACAGGCGTCGATCACGTGGCGTGATCTGCCTGGAGGACCGGTATACGTCCCTAGCCGATTCGGCGCGCACGATGAACGGTTATAGGTGGCGGCAGATACGCGTACAGGTCACTCAGTCCGGCGTGCGGTGGCGCGGGCGAGAGCCTGATCAGTTTTTACGCAGCGTGCCGACCGTGACGTGAGGCCAGCTCAGGCCATTGAAGTTGAGCAGTACGGTCTGGGAGTACTGCAGCTGGGTGGGCGACGGCTGCCCTTGGAGCGTCTCCAGCCAGAATAGTGCGGTCACGCTCGCAGCGACCGCGTTCGAGCCTTGCGGGCCGCCTCGCAGAAAGGCGGTATTTGCCGTCCCGCCTCCGGGGACCGGATTGTCGGTGGTGGAGACGTGCAGGGTGATCGTGGAGGTGATGTGCTGGCCCGCGATCGCCGCGTGCAGGGCCGTGTTGGGGTTGTCGACCATGGCCTGGGTCACGCCGGTCAGCCCGGCGCCGGCGGTCCGGAATTTGCTCTGCTGGTTCAGCGTCTGTTCCGGGAAATCCGCGGTCTGGTCCGGATGGCCGATCGTGAACGGCTTGATGCCGATGTCGGGGATGGACGGACCGGCTGCCGCGGTACTGGCGGTGCCCTGGAGCAGAACGGCCGTGCCGTGCGGGATCGCTGCCAGGCGGATCACGGTCGGGGACACGCTGGGGTTGCTGGTTTTCGGGACTGCCGCCCACAGGCCAGGTTCGATGTGCAGGCCGGCCTTCAGGTTCGCGTCGGAGATCTGCTGCAGGTAGGTCAGGCCGAACATGTTGATGTCAGGCTGCAAGAATCCGCGGTTGGGTATCGGCCCGCTGATCGCAGAGAACTCGACTTGGTCGGACGTTACGTTGAGCTCGAGGAAACGATCCTGGCCGGACACGCTGTCGGGCCGCCAGATGACGTTGAAACCCCGGCCGGCCCACTTTCCCGCCAGTCCGGCCAGCGGGCCGAGCGGACCGACGATGTCAGGGAACGGGTCCGGCGTCGCCGTCTGGACAGCCGGAAGCGGCTGAAAGGAAAAATCTGCCGCGAGATCCATGAGCCCCTGCCCGGGTCGTAACAGCACGCAGTCTGATGCCAGCAACTACCCTGAACATATCCACGCCGGGTGGCGCAAAGTCGTGCGCCGCGCCAAGAAAATCCCGGATGATCGCATGT
>PLDT01000460.1:0-8031 GCA_003136255.1 Actinomycetota bacterium | reverse complement strand
CGGCCTTCAGGCTAGGGAGGATGTCAACCTGAGAGGATAGGCGTCATGACCGGGATAGTGCCATCGGGGCAGGGGCGGCTGCTGACCGCGCGCGGGAACGTGATGGCGTTCAAGGCGGTGGCGGCGCAGACGGGCGGCGACTTTTCGCTGATGGAGCGGACCGTACCGCCCGGGGCCCGGACTCCGCCGCGGCACCGTCACGTGAACTGCTCGGAGGCGTTCTTCGTGCTGGACGGCACGATCACCTTCTGGCTGGACGAGGATTCGCTGACGGGCGGGGCCGGGGACTTCCTGCTGGTGCCGCGCGGGGCGGGTCACACGTTCGGAAACCGGAGCCCCGAGCCGGCCCGGCTGCTGGTGCTGCACGCCCCGGCCATGGACGCCTACTTCGCCGAGCTGGACGCCCTGTGGGCGGCGGGGACGCCGGCGCCGGAGGCCGAGCGCGAGCTGATGAGCAGGTACGGGATGGAGCCCGCCGGAAATGTCCCCTCCTTAAAATGTCACTGGCCCGACGTAGGGTGCCAGCATGGTCGCTACCGCATCAGCCGAGGTAAGCCCGGACCAGCTCGAGACGTACCGCCGGGAGCTGACCGGGTACTGCTACCGCATGCTAGGCTCGGGATCCGAGGCCGACGACGCGGTGCAGGAGACCATGCTGCGGGCCTGGCGCGCGGCCGACGGGTTCGAGGGACGTTCGAGCATGCGGTCGTGGCTGTACCGGATCGCCACCAACATCTGCGTGGACATGCTGCGCAGCCGGCAGCGCCGGCCGACGCCGATGGATCTGGGGCCGGCCTCGCCGCCCATCGAGGCCGAGCACGGCGACCCGGCCGACATCGCGGTGGCCCGGGACACGATCAGGCTGGCGTTCGTGACCGCGCTGCAGCACCTGCCGGCCCGGCAGCGGGCCACGCTGATCTTGTGCGAGGTGCTGCGCATACCCGCCGCGGAGGCGGCCAGCACGCTCGGCACCAGCGTGCCCGCGGTGAACAGCGCGCTGCAGCGGGCCCGGGCCACCCTGGCCGCGCTGCCCGAGAACCAGCGTCCGGTGACGGTCGAGGCCGACCGGGCCGACCTGCTGGCCAAGTACGTGGACGCGTTCCAGCGTTACGATCTGGAAACGCTATACCAGGTAGTCGGGTCGGCGGGGACGGGCTGGAAGTCGTAGCGCAGGCCGTGGGCGCCGAGGGCGACCAGGCTGACCGAGGTGGTGCCCCACAGCCGGCCGTCGGGCAGCTCGCGGCGGGCGATGACCGCGCCCGGGTCGGTGTCGGACAGGCCGTCGCCGCCGGCCAGCGTGAGCCAGTCGCCCCAGGCGTCCTTGATCGTGGCCGCCGGGTCGGCGTCGGGACGGTGGGCGGCGAACTTCGGGCCGAAGTGCTCGGCCTTGGCGTCTCGGTGGGCAGACGGGTAGGTGTGGCCGGCGTTGGTGATGACGTGGGTGTTGCCGGGTTCGAGGCTCTCGCGGGCGGCGCGGGTGCCGTCCCAGCTCAGCATCAGCGCTTCGGCGGCGGGGATGACGTCGGCGCAGATCAGGAAGAACGGGTCGTAGGTGCGCAGCTGTTCAGGGTGGTCGTGCAGGTCGTTGAGGGCGCGGGGGCCCTCGGCGGCCGCGCGGAGCGGGAGTTCGCCCCGGGACCGGCGGTTTTCTGGCGCGGCTTGCTGGCCGCGGGTGTTCAGGATGCAGGCCACACGCGGGATCTGCGGGTGGACCGCCAGCCAGGTGCCGCCGGCCTGCTCGTCACGCCCGCCGACCAACGGCGATCCCGGCCAGTGCCGGGCCGGCGGCAGCCACGGGCGGCCGGCGAACTCGTCGCGGAAACCCAGGAGCAGCAGCGGCATCGGTTCGGCGGGCGCGAGACTGACTACGACGGTGCACACGCACCGACGATAACCCCGGGAGGAGCTTGTGATGGTCATCCCGTTCGGGGCCGGCTGGCGGTTCGGGCCGGCGGTCGACGGCAGCAGCCTGCCCGGATTCGACGACAGCGGCTTGGAGCCGGTGACGCCGCCGCACACGGTGGCGCCGCTGTCCTGGCAGGACTGGGATCCGGCCAGCTGGGAGCGGGTATGGGTGTACCGGAAGCACTTCGACGCGCCGTCTGAGGCTTTGGACGCGGGGCGGCGGGTGTTCCTCGACGTGGGCGCGGGCCTGACCCATTCGACGGTGACGCTGAACGGGACGCAGGTGGGCGACTACCTGGGCGGGTACCTGCCGTTCAGCTGCGAGCTCACCGGCTTGCTGCAGCCGGCCGGGAACGTGCTGGCGGTCCGGCTCGACTCGACGTTCAACCTCAACGTGCCGCCGGACCGGCCCGCGCCGCAGGTCAACACGTCGGTGGACTTCTGGCAGCCGGGCGGGATCTACCGGGACGTGCAGTTGCGGGTGGTACCGGAGGTGTTCCTGGCCGGCGTGTTCGCCAAGCCGATCAACGTCCTGGACCCCGCGGCCCGGCAGGTGGTGGTGCAGGTCACGGTGGACGCCGCGGTGGTGCCGACTGGGTCCGCGGAGGTGGTGGTTTCGCTGCTGTCCGAGGGCCTCGAGATTGCTTCCGGACGGGTGCCGGTGGCTGTTGCGGGGCCGGGCCAGACCACGGTGACCGTGACGCTGTCCGGGCTGGGTGAGGTCACCTTGTGGGACATCGACCAGCCGAAGCTGTACCACGTGGTGGCGAGCCTGCGGGTGGACGGCCGCCGGGAGCACGAGTACCGGGTGCGGATCGGGTTCCGCGAGGCCACGTTCGCGCTGGACGGGTTCTACCTGAACGGCCGCCGGGTCAAGCTGCTCGGCGTCAACCGGCACCAGTTCTTCCCGTTCGCCGGCGGCGCGATGCCCGCCCGGGTGCAGGCCAAGGACGCCGAGATCATCCGGCGAGAGCTGAACTGCACCATGGTGCGCTGCTCGCATTACCCGCAGTCGGAGGCCTTCTTCGACGCCTGCGACGAGCTCGGGCTGCTGGCCTGGGAGGAGGTTCCGGGGTGGGGTTACCTGGGTGACGAGGCTTGGCTGGCGCTGGCCTCCCGCGACATCGGGCAGATGATCGTCCGGGACCGCAACCACCCGTCGATCGTGATCTGGGGCGCGCGGCTCAACGAGACCCCGAACAACGTCCCGTTCTACACCAGCACCAACCAGCTGGCGCACACCCTGGATGACTCGCGGCAGACGGCCGGCGCGATGGCCGGGATGCGCCTGACCACGGACTACGAGCAGGACGTGTTCGCGGAGAACGACTATTCCTCGGTGACCGACGCGGCCGGCGACAAGCAGCCGTCGCTGGAGCCGCCGGTGGACGGGGTGGGCCGGCCGTACCTGGTCACCGAGGCGGTCGGCACGCTGTCCGGGCCGGCCCGCTTCTACCGCCGCACCGACCCCCAGGCTGTCCAGCAGGGCCAGGCGACCGCGCACGGGCGGGTGCACGCCATCGCCGCCTCCGACGACCGGTACTGCGGGCTGCTGGCCTGGTCCGGGATCGACTACCCGTCCGGCAGCGGCGGCAACATCTACCGGGGCGTGAAGTACACCGGGGTGGTGGACCTGTTCCGGGTGGCCAAGCCGGGCGCCGCGATCTACCGGGCGCAGGTCGACCCGCAGGTCAGGCCGGTCATCGAGCCCGCGTTCTACTGGGACTTCGGCCCGGTCTCGCCGGTCACCAGCCTGCCGGCCGCGATGATCTGCGCCAACACCGACCGGCTGGAGGTGTACGTGGGCGGGTCGCATTTGTGTACCGCCTGGCCCGACGCCGCCGACTACGGGGCGCTGGCCTACCCGCCGTCGTTCGTCGACTTCCGCGGGGTCGACGGGTCGGCGCTGCCGGACCTGCGGATCGACGGGTACCTGGGGCCGGACCTGGTCGCATCGCGGTCGCTGGCGTCCGACCCGTCGTTCGACCGGTTGTCGCTGGCGTTGGACGACCACGAGATCGACGGTGACGGGGTGGACGCGACCCGCCTGGTGTTCCGGGTGGTGGACCGCTACGGGGCGCCGCGGCCGTACGTCACCGGGCAGGTCACGCTGTCGCTCGAGGGGCCGGCCGTGCTGGTCGGCGAGAGCCCGTTCGATTTCGCGGCGGCAGGCGGGGTCGGCGCGGTATGGATCCGGTCGCGGCCCGGCTCGCCTGGCACGGTCGCGGTCACCGTCAGCCACCCGACCCTGGGCCAGGCGGTCGTCCGCGTGCGGGTCCGCGAGGCGCGCTGATCCGGGCCGGGCTCAGGTCGGGATCCGGACCCGGCCGACCGCGGTCTCGGCCAGGCTGCCCAGGTACAACCAGCCGTCATGCTGCCGCACGCCCACGATCTCGCGGTAGGACCCGGCCGGGCCGTGCAGCGACTGGAGGATCGTTCCGTCGCCGCCGACCCGGACGACGAGCCCGTAGCGCGCCGCGGCGGGCTGCAGCCGTTCGGGGAGGCGCGCGGCGATGCGCCGCGGGGCCGGATGCGGCATCAGCCGGTCGACCAGCGGCAGCCGCGGCGACGGGAACGCGACCCAGTAGCTGCCGTCGCCGGCCGGGGACATGTTGTCGGGCAGGCCCGGCAGGTTGGACGCGAACGGTTCGGGACGGCCCGCGGCGGGGCCGGTGAGCGGGATGCGCACGATGTCGTACGCCGCGGTCTGCGCGACGAGCAGGAACGACTCGTCGGGGGCGAGAGCCACGCCGTTCGGGAAATAGAGGCCGTCCGCGACGAGGTCGAGATCTTTGGCATCAGGGCGGTAGCGGAACACGCGGCCGTTCGGCCGGTGTTCGAGCAGGTCCTGCTTGTAGTGCTCGATCCGGAACCGCGTCGAGCTGTCGGAGAAGTAGACGGTGCCGTCGGCCGCGACGGCGGCGTTGTTGGTGAACTTGAGCTTGCGGCCGTCATAAGCCTGGGCCAGGACACGCGGGTGGCCGGTTTCCTCGATTCGGAGCAGTCCCCGGTAGGCGTCGCACACGAGGAGGGTTCCGTCGCGCGGGTCGATCTCGAGGCCGAGCGGGCGGCCGTGGGTGTCGGCGAACAGTTCGGCGTGGCCTGAGCCGGGGTAGGTGGCGGGCCAGCGCCAGATCCGGCCGTCTTCGACGCCGGCGTACAGCCGGCCGGCGGGGTCGAACACGACGTCCTCGGGCCTGGTGCCGCCGGGGACCTCCCACCGCTCCACCTGGTCGAGCACCTGGTTGGGGGCGAGTTTGGCGGTCTTGGTCGTCTTGCCGGTCTTGGCCGTCTTGGCCGACGCGGACGGCGGGGTCCAGGGCGCGGGGTCGGCCTGCGGGTCGGGCTGCTCGCCGGAGCGGTTCACGATGCTCCACCGGGCCCGGGTGATCGTTCCCGGCTGCCGCCACGGCTCCGGCTCCCCTACCGTGTTGCGCAGCCCGCCGAGCGGGCCAGCCGACAGCTCGACGACGTCGCCGGGCGAGAGCCAGCGGCCGGTCTCGATCCCGCTGCAGCCCGGAACCGTGCCGAGCCCGATGACCGTGCCCGCTTCCAGTTGCTCGCCGGCGCTGGCGTAGGCGATGACGTCCGCCACGGAGTGCTGCATGTTTCGGGTCCTCCCCGTGCCCCACAGTTCGCCGTTGACGCGGACCTCGGCGGTCAGCGCGTCCAGGGCGGGCAGGAATTCCTCCGTGGTGACCACGACCGAGCCAAGCGCGGTGCCGAAGTCCTTGGACTTGGCTGGCCCCATGAGGCCCTCGACCATCTCACGGAACTGCACGTCCCGGGCGCTGAAGTCGTTGAGCAAGACGAAGCCGCCCACCACGCCGAGGGCCTCCTCGCGCGTGAGGTCGGAGCAGTCCCGGGCGATGACGACCCCGACCTCCAGCTCGTAGTCCAGGGCCTGGGCGTAGGCCGGCCAGCGGACGGTCGCTTCGTCACCGATGAACGTGGCCGGGTTGCCCTTGTAGTACAGCGGCTGCTCGTACCACAGCGGGCGGGGACGCAGCCGGGGGAACGGACGCCGGGCCAGCCGCTCGTAGCCGTCGCTCACCGTCCCGGCGACCGACTGGCGCAACCGGAGCAGGCCGCGGGCCACGCCGATCATGTGCTCTTCCCACAGCGAGCAGTCGCGGAACGCGGTGGGGCGGAACGGCAAGCTGAGCAATGGCGCGGCCGGCTCGGCGGGCGGGGCCGTGGAGGCCAGTTCCTGGGCCAGCTGGTGGACTTGCTCGCCCGCGCCGAGGAAGGCCAGCAGGTCGGTGCGGGCCGACCCGAACTGGTCCGCGCCGGATGTCTCTAGCAAGGGCACCCAGTCATCTCCGCGCTGTACCGCCACGCTCGCTTCACCGGTTACGGTGCGCACCATCCCGAGACGCATGGCCACCTCCTCGTCTCCCCCATCGTTTTGTCTCCCCCATCGTTCCCGAGCCGCGCATGATGTGGCCAGCTTCAGGTTCCTCCGTTCTGCGGCACCCGGCCAGCGCCGGGCGGCTGGCGACCTAGCGCGGCTATCCCGTCCGCCTCGGAGTGATCCAGGAACCGTCCCCGCGACGTACCAGGATCGGGCGGGCACCTGAGTCTGCCGCACGGATCAGTGAGTCAGGAGAAAACTCATGGCCATCGGCGTGATCTTCAACTTTCCCGGCGGAACCACCGAGCAGTACGACGAGGTCTGCCGAGGCTTGAACAACGGCCAGCCGCTGCGCTCGCTGGCGGACTGGCCCGGTGGCGGCTGCCTTTCCCACGTCGCCGGGGCGACGGCCGGCCCGATGTACTGCTGGGCCACCGCATGCGGCATCCGCAGCGGCCCGCCGATGCAATACACCGCCTCGTCTGCCCTACGGATGGCGGGGTGGACGGAAAACCGCAGTTCGACCCGCTGATCGAGGTCGGCGTCGTAGGTGATCCCGCACGTGTCGCAGTGAAACTGCACCGGCAGCTGCACCAGCGAGCCGGTCTCCGCCTTGGGCACCCGGCAGTTCGGGCACATGAGTTCCCACCGGAGCTCGAACAGCCCGGCCGATGTGGCGTGCAGGAATAGCCGGAGCACTTCCAGACGGTCGGCACCCCACAGGTCGGCCTGGGCAAACGGCCGGATCCGGGTCAGCTGGTCATCGCTGCCCTCCAGGATGTGCTCCTTGAGCAGGCCGATCGCCTCGGGCCGCACGGCGGCGCTGGTCAGCTGGCCAAGACGCCGGTCGAGCAGGGCCCCGTTGACGGCGGGTCTGCCCCGGGGCACCGGCACAGGGTCCACCCGCCCGGCTTCCTTGCGCTCCAGGTAGTGGTCGCAGAAATCGAGCAGGTCGGTAACGGATTTCCGGGCCAGACGCCAGACAAGCCGGCCGGCGACGTTGGCCGGGGTGCACTCCGCGTATGAGCGGACTGTGACGCCATGTTCGTTCGGCAGGAGTTCGATGCCGACCACCACGGTCGCGAGCGGACCCCCCTCGAATTCACGGCGCACCGCGTAGCGGCGTTCCCGGATCCAGTCGAAGGGGAGCTCATGCCAGCGCACTGCTATGACACCGAACGCCCTGGCCTTAGCCCGCCGGATCAGCGGGTCAGGCAGCGCGGAGAACTCCACCGACGGCAGGCCGATGGCCCGGTTGAGATGATCGGTATCGGCGAGCAGCCGCCACGCCTCGGCGACCGGCATCGGGTAGAAGCGGTCGCGCTCGTACCGGATGGGCTGGTGCTTCATTGCAGTTCGGCCATGCGCGGGAAGTCATCCGTGAACTCAGGCCTGATCAGATGCCTGACGACGATGAGGATCATGGCGCCTCCCGGCGCAAAGCGGACTGTCGTAGGAGGTACGTCACCGCATGAACCCCCGGATCACCGGGCCGCCCCCGTCGGCGACGAGCCCGACGGGGGCGGTGGGCGTACGTTATGAATTCCGGGTCGGCGCCAGGTCTGGGGTGAGGACCAGGGCGGTCTGCTGGGTGTCTTCGCTGCCGCGGAAGTGGTCGATCTTGCCGTCGCGGATCCGCCAGTAGTGGTGCATGGTCATCGATGCCTGCTGGCCGGTGATGATCGACCGGAACGTCCATCGGACGAGCAGGTGGACATCGTCCTGCCCGGCGGCGAAGCTGTGCGGGGTGAATTCCGTGATCTCGATGCTGT
>PLDT01000162.1:0-16865 GCA_003136255.1 Actinomycetota bacterium | reverse complement strand
GCGCTCCGGCTGCCGGATCGGGCTCTGGTCGTGGCCCTGGCCCGGCAGCCAGCGGCCGGAGACGCGCCGGCGCGGGTCCGACTCGACGGCGGGTACCTGCACCTCGGAGAACCACAGAAACCACTTCAGTCCCAGGCAACCCAGCCTTCGCTTCCTCCGCAGGTCCTGGCGGGCGTGCGGGCCGTGCTGGCCGACCTGACCGCCGCGCCGTTCATGGCGCCGGAGGCCGGGCGGCTGGGTGAGCTCGGCCTGGACGGGCGGGCCATCGGGGCGGCGGTTCGGGCGGGTCTGCTGCTGCGAATCGCCGAGCACGTCGTGCTGGCGCCGGGCGCCGAGGCCGAGGCGGCCCGGACCCTGGCCGGACTGCCTCAGCCGTTCACCACCGCCCAGGCCCGGCAGGCGCTGGGGACGACCCGGCGGGTCGCCATCCCGCTGCTGGAGTACCTGGACCGAGCCGGGATCACCCAGCGCCTGCCCGACGACCGCCGCCGCCTGAAATAGACCGCTCCGTCCAAGAAAAGTCGCTCTGGGGTGTATCTGTCGCCGCTGTCCTGTCTCCGCACAGACAAGAGATTTGGGTAGCCGTCCAGGCTGTCCAGTGGAGCGCAAGGAGTCCATCATGACTGCAGTCGCTGAAGCGCCTGCGCCCCCCGAAACAGTGGCCGCGGGGGCGTCCACATCTGCCGAGCAGGCCCGCGAGCTCGCCACGCAATGGGCCAACGAACAAGCGGCCCGCCTGACCCAGCGGGGCCAGAGCAACCTGGCCAAGAGCAACGGCCACTCGAACGCAGGCGTGGCCCCGCGCATCGGCGGGCCGACCACTGACCTGGGCGGACCTCCGTATGTCGCCTTCGACGTGGTCGCGACGTCGCCCATCACGATCGCCGGCCCGCAGCTGATCTATCCGCCCAGCAAAATCATCCCGGCCGGGAGTCTGTCGTTCCTGGTGGCGTTCATCTACACCAACCCGTTCCCAGGCAACGGGTGGCTTGTCCCGGCCAGCGTCCAGCTAGGGGCGCGGCCCTGGCGGATGACGCTCGACCAGGCCAACCTGACCACCGGTGGCATGCAGCCCATTGAGGTCGTGAACGACGTCTTCCCCAGCACGGCCCCGATGATCACGCCAGTGCTCTTCCTGCTGCCCACGCCGAACCCCGGTCCCGACCCCTGGCTGATCGAGGCCAACGTCACGGTGTACGTCGACATCCCCGGTCAGCCGTTCGCGGCGTTCGCGACCAACTTCTACGACATCGACAACGATCCGGGCTTCCCGTTCTTCCCGCCGATCCCGGCAGAGAATGCCAACTGGCGGTACGACCTGCCCAACCGTTACCTCATCTTCAGCTGAGGGGGACCGTCTGCCGCCGGCCGCGCACCCGGCCGGCGGCAGCTCGATGTTTCAGGCGGACAGCCACACCGCGGTATCGACCCGCAGGTTCCCGTCGGAGCCGACCGCGCCCGGCTCGCTGGCCAGCAGGATCTCCCGGTGTGGCGGTGGGGGCGCCGCGGCCGGGCCGAGGTTCGCGGCGAAGACGAAGCCCGGTTCCCGGGCGAGGCAGAGGAAGCCCTCTGCCTCGTGCGGCCCGTCGAGCCAGCGCATCGTGCCGCGGCCGAGGGCCGGGTGGTCGCGGCGCAGCCGGAGGGCGGCCCGGTACAAGCTGAGGAACGAGTCCGGGTCGCCGAGCTGCGCTTCGACGCTGTAGCCGCCCCAGTCGGGCGGCTGGGGGAGCCAAGACGGCGCGGGCGAGGCGGTCTCGGAGAAGCCGAAATCCGCGCCGGTCCGGGTCCAGGGCAGCGGCACGCGGCAGCCGTCACGGCCCAGCGACTGGCCATGGGTGCGGCGGAACCGCGGGTCCTGCCGGGCCGCCGCGGGCAGGTCGGTGACCTCGGGCAGGCCCAGCTCCTCGCCCTGGTAGACGTAGGCCGATCCGGGCAGGGCGAGCAGCAGCAGCGCCGCGGCGCGCGCCCGGCGGGCGCCGAGCTCGGCACGGGCGGAGCCGAGGCTCGCCAGCTGTTCGATCATCTCCGGCCCGAAGCCTTCGTCCAGCCGGTAGCGACTGGGCGGGCGGGGCACGTCGTGGTTGCCGATGACCCACGGTGCGCGCGAGCCGTCGGCCAGCGCGAGCACTCCGTCGATCGCGTCGCGGAACGAGGCCGCGTTCCAGCTGGCCAGGATCAGCTCGAAGTTGAAGACCTGGGGCAGGCCGCCGGACTGGAGGTAGGGCCGCAGGGTGCTCGGCGTGTCGGCCCAGACCTCGCCGACCGCGGTCCGGGCTCCGGGAAACCCGTCAGCCGGGTAGGAGTCCAGGATGGCCCGCCAGGACCGGTAGAGCTGCTGCAGCTCGGGCCGGTGGTAGTAGGCCGAGGGCGCGTTGAGCGGGTGGTGCAGGTGGTCGGGGTCGGGCTCGTCGGGCAGGTTGGGGTCCTTATAGATGCCGTGCGCTACGTCGACCCTCAGGCCGGCCGCGCCGCGGTCGAGCCAGAACCTGATCACCTGCTCGAAGAAGACGTGAACCTCCTCGTTCCGCCAGTTCCAGTCCGGCTGGCCGGTGTCGAACAGGTGCAGGTACCACTGTCCCGGCCGTCCGTCCGCCTCGGTTACGCGGGTCCAGGCCAGCCCGCCGAAATTCGACTTCCAGTTGTTCGGCGGCAGCTCGCCGTCGGCGCCGCGCCCGTCGCGGAAGAGGAACAGGGCCCGCTCCGGGCTGCCAGGCGCCGCCGCCAGGGCGGCCTGGAACAGCGGGTGCGCGCTCGAGCAGTGGTTGGGCACCAGGTCGATGATCACCCGGATCCGGTGCGTTTCGGCGTCCTTGACCAGCCCATCGAAGTCCGTCATGGTGCCCAGCCGCGGATCCACGGCGCGGTAGTCGCTGACGTCGTATCCGCCGTCGGCCAGCGGGGACGGGTAGAAGGGCGTCAGCCAGACGGCGTCCACGCCGAGGTCGGCCAGGTAGGGCAGGCGCGACCGCAGTCCGGGCAGGTCACCCAGGCCGTTGCCGTCCGCGTCGGCGAAGCTCCGCGGGTACACCTCGTAGACGACCGCGTCTTCCCACCACACAGGCCCGTTCTCGCTCACGCGTCTCCCTTCCTCCCCTGACTTCCCCGCATCCTACGAGTGAGCCCGCCGGGCTAGACCCGCGGGCTACCGGCGCGAGCCGGCCATGCGCCGGGTGAGGGTCCCGTAGAGTCGACGCGGAGGCGTTTGGGTGCCTGGTGGTCCCCCCAGTCTTCAAAACTGGTGAGCGCTGCGCTGTAGCGCTGGCGGGTTCGATTCCCGTCCGCCTCCGCTACCCGCGCACCACCGGCGTTCAGGACACGCCGTAGACACCAGTGGTGCCGGTCACTCGCCATTGCGCACCGGCCCCGTCCACGATGAAAGTGCAGCTCGTACTGCCGAGGTTCCCGACGTAGGACCGTGCCCCGACTCTCACTGGACGGCCCGCGGCCGGTACCGGCGCCAGCGTGACAAGAACACCGCTATCCCGCACCCGGCTGTCCGGCTGGATCACCGACTGAGGATCGTCGACGAAACGCACCTCCGTGTGGGCGGCCAGTGCCTCGCCTATCCGGTGCTGGACCTCGATGGGGATGGGACTGATCTCCACCTCACTCACAGCGACCGGCCCAGCGGAGGAGCGCGTCGTGGCGTCGATGTAGGTCACCGGCGGCCACGGATCGAAGTTCGCGTAACCGCCTGCGATCAGCCCAGCGATGACCGCCACGTAGATGCCCGCCGAGCGGTCGGGCCCGCCCTCCGCGCGTCCTCCCATGAGACCAGGCTACCGGTCAGCTACAGGGAATCAGCTCAGACAGGCCTGACCCAAGGTCAGGCAGGCTGCCACAGCTCGACCCGATTGCCCTCGGGATCGGTGACCCAGCCGAACCGGCCGACACCCTCCATCTCCTGCGGCTCTTCGTCCACGTCCGCTCCCTTGGCGCGCAATTGCGCGAGCATCGCATCCAGGTCGCGGACCCGGAAGTTGAGCATGGTCTGCTGGGCGCGGGACCCGAAGTAGCCGGTCTCGGACTCGAACGTCGCGAACACCGTCGGCCCGGCTTCCTGACGCCACAGGCCGTTCTCATCGGCGTCCAAGCCTAGGCAATCGCGATACCACGCGCTCAGGGCCGCCGGGTCGGCCGCCCGCATGAAGTATCCGCCGATTCCAAGCACACGTTCCATGCCGCTATCTTGCCAGGACGGCGATCAGGCCTGCTGGCACCTCACCATCGCTCGCTTCGATTCCCGTTCGCCTCCGCCACGCTCTGACCTGGGAGGAGGCAGCTGCGAGGCGGCGCCCGCCTCGCATACAGGCCATCGGCGGCAAAGCCGTCATTACCTGGCCGATAGGCTCTAGCGTGTCATCCGGATTGGAGGTCGTGTGCCCGACTTTGACACCAGTGTCCCGCACATCGCCCGGGTCTATGACTACTGGCTGGGCGGGAAGGATAACTTCGCCGCCGACCGGGAACTCGGCGAGCGGACCCTGCAGGCGTACCCGAACCTGGTGTTCTCAGTCCGCGCCAACCGCGCCTTCCTCGCCCGCACGGCCCGCTTCCTGGCCGCCGAGGCGGGGATCAGGCAGTTCCTCGACATCGGCACCGGGATCCCGACCAACAACAACACGCACCAGGTCGCGCAGGGCGTGGCCCCTGAGGCCCGGATCGTCTACGTCGACAACGACCCCATCGTGCTCTCGCATGCCCGGGCGCTGCTGACCAGCAAGCCGGAAGGCGCGTGCGCCTACATCGACGCCGACGTGCACGACCCGGACAAAATCCTGGCCACCGCCGCGGACACCCTGGACTTCAGCCAGCCGGTCGCGCTCATGCTGGTCGCGGTCATGCACTTCATCAGCGATGATTCCGAGGCCAGTGAAATCGTGAACCGGCTGATGGACGCCTGCGCGCCGGGCAGCTTCGTGACGATCTCGCATGCGGCCAGCGACATCGACGCCGAGCAGCAAACGGAGATGGTCCGGCGCCTTAACCAGTCCGTGGCGGAAAAGGCGACGCTGCGCGATCACGCCCGCGTGACGCGCTTGTTCGACGGGCTCGAGCTCGTCGAGCCAGGCGTGGTCCGGGTCGCCGAGTGGCGGCCGGACAGCCCGCTCGAGGCGGCCAGCCCCACGGGTCTATGGGGAGGCGTCGCCCGCAAGCCCTGACCGCTCACGCGGCCGAGTCGTCTACGCGACCAAGGACCGGGGGTCTAGCCGGCCAGCTCAACCCTCAGGCCGAGCCGCTTGGCCAGCAGGGCCGCGCGCTCCCGGTCGCTGGCGCCGAAGGTGCCTTCGGCCCGGGTGAAGCGGATGTGGTGCAGCGCCCCGCCGCGGGCCAGGCCGTCCTCGCGGACCAGCCGGAGCCGGCGGCCGCCGGGCCAGGTGAGCTCGGCGGCGTGGTCGCCGCCGCCCTCGAGCTGGCCGTCCAGGGCCTCGCGGAACAGCCGTGTCGCACCGTCGAGGTCGCTGACGTGGTGCTCGATCAGGTCGAAGCGGGTCGGCGGACCGGGCTCGGGCAGGTCCCGCGGCGCGGGCGTGTCCGGGGCACCGGACTGCTGGGCGACCTGGATGACGATGCCGTGGGCGCTGCGCGGGTGCAGGAACGCCTCCTTCCAGCTCGGGTTATCCAGGTTGACCCCGACGGGCTCGATGCCGAGCGCCCGGATGCGCGTCAGGGTCGCCTCGATGTCGCTGACGATGAAGTTGAAGTGATGCGGGCCGGCGCCATGAGCGGCCAGGAAGCGCTCCAGGAAGGCCGCGTCGGGGCCACCGGNNAACGGTGGTCAAGGGGCCTCCCGGTGATCATCGGACAGGACGACGCTACCGTCCCGGACCCGCGGGTAGCGTCCAGACATGACCATGGGCGGTCTTGACCCGAAGCGCACCACCGCGGAGAACTACCGCGTGTTCGGCCGGGAGGCGCGCGGGCGCTCGCCGGCGT
This sequence comes from Actinomycetota bacterium, assembly GCA_003136255.1. GTDB lineage: Bacteria > Actinomycetota > Actinomycetes > Streptosporangiales > Streptosporangiaceae > Palsa-504. The sequence goes on along the minus strand of PLDT01000162.1, from coordinate 10,928 downwards.
ACGAGACCCTGGCCGCGGCGGTGGCCGGCGACGGCCTGATCCTGGAGTTCCTGGACACGCTCCCGCCGCCCAAGCGCCAGCCCAATCTGCTGTTCGCCGCGGCCAGGTACCTCGGCACCCCGTCCGATATCGGCGCGCTGCGGACCCTGGTCCGGCGGGACGCGGCCGGACTTTCGCGGGTGATGCTGGCCCGGCGTACCCAGACCAACGAGCCCGCCCGCTGTGCCACCCTGCTGCCCGCGCTCGCCGCGCTACCCGGACCGCTGGCGCTGATCGAGGTCGGTGCCAGCGCCGGGCTGACCCTGCTGTTCGACCGCTACTCCTATGACTACGACGGCCACCAGATCGCCGGCTCCGACCCGGACGCGCCGACGCTGCGCTGCGCGATCAGCGGGCCAGCGCCGCTGCCGGACCGGGTGCCGGCCATCGCGTGGCGAGCCGGGCTCGACCTCAACCCGCTGGATGTCACCCGCGAGGACGACGTCCGCTGGCTGGCCTGCCTGGTGTGGCCCGGGGAAAGTGGCCGCCAGGACCGGCTCGCCGCCGCGATCGCGTCCGCCCGCCGCGACCCGCCGCCGGTCCAGCGAGGTGACCTGCTGACCGACCTGCCCGCCCTGGCCGCTCAGGCCCCGGCCGAGGCCACCCTGGTCATTTACCACTCGGCGGTGCTGGCCTATGTCGCGGCGGAGGACCGGGAGCGTTTTGCCCGCACCGTCCGCGGCCTGGCGGCCGCGTGGTTGTCCAACGAGGCGCCCGGCGTGGTGCCCGGCCTGCCCTTCACCGCCTTCCGGGAAAACACGTTCGTGCTCGGCCGCGACGGCCGCACGCCGCTGGCCTTCGCCGACGGCCACGGAACCTGGCTGCACTGGCTCGACGGCTGGGGCTAGCCACGATCAGTCGGCGATGCTCTCGTCCGGCTCCACACGGCCTGCGGCCAGCGCCCCGGCCGCGCCGACCAGGGCCGCGCCGCCGGCCGAGGCAGCCACCAGCCACCGGGTGACCCGCGGGAGCTCGCGCCATGATGCCAGGCTGGCCACCACGTCCAGCGCGTCGGACAGGGCGCCTGCGGCGACCCAGGCGCGGGCCGAGCCGGCCTCGGACGCCGGAGCCTGCAACGCGGCCAGCGCGCCGAGCCCCAAGGCCAGATCACGTGCGCCCAGCGCGCGCCCGAGCACCCGGGCTGCTACGTCATCGGCCGCCGCGCCCACCCACGGGCGGGCCGGGACCGACGGCCAGGCCAGGGCGGTCACGCCGAGCGCCACCCGCCCGGCCGCCACGACCGTGGCCCCGCGCCTTAGCAGCGACGGGATGGGAGTCGAGGTCACCTGCGCTGCCTCCCTTCCACGCCGCGATCATCCCCGGCGTGCCTGATAGACGGTCCAACCTGCGGATCCAACCCCACCAGTATCCCGGTTCCGGAACATCACGGGGACCGGTGTTGTTCACGGGGCATGATCGAGGACGGGTTTGCGGAGTTGATCGGCGCTCAGCGCCAGGGCGTACTGGTCACCCTCAGGAAAGACGGGTGGCCGCAGCTGTCTAACGTGAACTACGGCTGGGACGCGGCGACCCAGACCATCCGGATCTCCAGCACCGAGGACCGGGCCAAGACCGCCAACCTGCGCAGCGACCCGCGGGCCAGCTTCCACGTCACCAGCGGTGACTTCTGGTCCTATGTCGTGGTCGACGGGCACGCCCAACTGTCCGCGGTGGCCCGCGATCCGCACGACGCGGCCGTCGAGGAGTTGATCGACCTGTACCGCGCGGTGCAGGGCGAGCACCCGGACTGGGACGACTACCGGGATGCCATGGTCCGCGATCGGCGCCTGGTCATCAGCCTCCCAGCCGAACGCGCCTACGGCATGGTCCGCCGGTAACCATCAGCCGGGACCAACGGTGAGCATAGGGTGGGATGATGCTGGCTGACTCCTTCGGACGGGTTGCAACCGATCTGCGCGTATCGCTCACCGATCGGTGCAACCTGCGATGCGCGTACTGCATGCCGCCCGAAGGACTCGAATGGCTGCCCTCACCCGAGTTGCTCACCGACGACGAGGTAGTGCGGCTGATCCGGGTAGCGGTCGAACTGCTCGGCGTCCGCGAGGTCAGGTTTACCGGCGGCGAGCCGCTGCTGCGCCGGGGCCTGGCCGGCATCATCGCCCGGACCGCCGAGCTGGACCCGCGCCCGGAGATCTCGCTCACCACCAACGCGATCGGGCTCGCCCGCACCGCCGCGGCGCTCCACCAGGCCGGACTCGACCGGATCAACGTGTCGCTAGACACGCTGCGACCGGAGGCGTTCCGCAAGCTGGCCCGCCGGGACCGGCTGCCCGACGTGCTGGACGGGCTGGCCGCCGCGGCCACGGCGGGCCTGAACCCGGTCAAGGTCAACGCGGTGCTGATGCGCGATCTCAACGACGACGAGGCCGTGCCACTGCTGCGGTTCTGCCTCGATCACGGTTACGAGCTGCGCTTCATCGAGCAGATGCCGCTGGACGCGCAGCACGGCTGGAAGCGCGCCGAGATGGTGACCGCGGATGAGATCTTGGCCGCACTCGCCCGCGAATTCAGCCTGACTCCGGACGACCCGCATAAGCGCGGCTCGACGCCCGCCGAGGCGTTCTTGGTGGACGGCGGCCCGGCGCGGGTGGGCGTGATCGCGTCGGTCACCCGGCCGTTCTGCGGCAACTGTGACCGAGTCCGGCTGACCGCCGACGGCCAGGTGCGGAACTGCTTGTTCGCCCGGACCGAGAGCGACCTGCGTAGCCCGCTGCGCGCGGCCGCCAGCGACGCCGAGCTTGCGGACCAGTGGCGGCGAGCGGTCGCGGTGAAGCTGCCGGGCCACGGCATCAACGACCCGTCCTTCCTGCAGCCCGACCGTCCCATGTCCGCCATCGGCGGCTGACCGCTAGAGGTCGGCGGGGCGGTACGCGGGTCCGTGCGCGTCGTCGCAGTGCGGTTCGGCCCCGAGGGCACCGGGAACCGCGGCGGCCGGGCCGTTCGGCGCGGCGGCGTGATCGACCTGCAGGGTGGCGTGGGTGATCCCGTACTCGCGGGACAAGAACACCTCCAGGTCGGCCCGCACCGCATGGCAGTCTGCACCAGGCGCGACCAGCACGTGAGCCGAAGCCGCGGCCAGGCCCGAGGTGATCTCCCAGATATGCAAATCGTGGACCTCGCAAACCAGCGCCCGGCTCGCCATCGCGGCGCCCACGGCGGCGGGCGACAGCCCGGCCGGGGCGGCCTCGAGGAAGATCCGCCCCGACTCCTTAAGCAGCCCGTACCCCGCGTGCAGCATCAGCGCCACGACCACCAGCGTCGCGATCGCGTCGGCCCGGTCGAACCTAGTGGTCAGGATGACCAGCCCGGCCACCGCGGTGGCGATAAACGCGTACAGGTCGGTGACGACGTGCTGGAACGCCCCCGCTAGGTTCAGGCTGCGCGGCTGGCCGCGGCCGCTGGCCCGCGCGATCAGCATGGTCGCGGCGACGTTCACCGCCACGCCGGCCAGCGCCACGCCCAGTACCGTCCCGCCGCTCACCGACGGCGGGTTCACCAGGTGGCGGATCGCCGTGTAGCCCAGCCAGATCGCGAGCAGGACCAAGGTGATTCCGTTGGCCTGAGCGGACAGGATCTCGGTGCGCTTCAGGCCCCAGGTGTACCCGCCCGTCGGCGGCCTGGCCGCCAGCCGCGCGGTGATGAGCACCAGCGCGATCGACGCGGCGTCGGTCAGCATGTGCGCGGCATCGGAGATCAGGGCCAGCGAGTGCGCGGCCACGCCCGCCACGATCTCCCCGGCCATGAAGGCGAGGATCAGCGCAAGCGCGCCGGACAGCCAGCGTGGATCCGTGCCGGGCGCCGGGCCGTGCTCATGCCGATCAGTTCCCGTCACGATTCGACGATATCTCCAGCCTCCGTTTTCTCCCTCAAACCCCACCCTGATTTGTCCCCCGTAGGCTGACGACCATGAACATCCTGGAGCAGTGGACGGCCGCGGCCGGCGTCGGCCTCGGGCTCGACCCGGGTCCGCTGAGCACCGCGGAGGCCAAGACCGTGCTGGACGTGGCGCGTGACGTGGCCCATGAAGTGAACCGGCCGGCCGCCCCGCTGACCGCCTACCTGCTGGGGGTGGCGGTCGGCCGCGGCCTGAGCCTGCCGGAGGCCGCGGACCGGATCCGCGCGCTGGCCGCCGGCTGGCCCGAGAGCACGCCTTGATGGAGCCTTACGGGGCCCTTACGAGACTGGCCGTCACCGGGCGTGCTCGGGTCGCGATCCGCCACAGTGGATCCGCGGGACGTTCCACTACGACGAGCGAAGGATGGTCGATGACTGCCAGATCTCGGCCGGACGAATCCCGGCCGGACTCGTACCCCACCAGGCGCGCCGTGCTGCTCGGCGCGGCAGGCGTGGCGGGCCTGGGCGGAACGCTGGCTGGCTGCAGTACCGCGGCCGTTCCCTATGCGGCCGATGAGGCCGGGATGCCGCCGCACGGCGGCCCCCCGCCGTCGGCCGTGGCCATGGGCCCCTCGGCCCCCGCGTCCTCGGCCNNGCGTCCTCGGCCCCCGCGTCCTCAGCCCCGCCGTCCTCGGCACGGGCCGAGCCGGCCGATGGCATGCAGAACGGTGGCACGCCGAAGAAGGCACCTACGGGGGTGGTGCTCGCCGCCGCGGGGGCGATCCCGGTGGGTGGCGGGACGATCTTCACCGCGGCGCGGGTGGTCGTCACCCAGCCCGTCCGCGGGCAGTACCGGGCGTTCAGTGCGATATGCACGCACGTGGGCTGCATCGTGAACCAGGTGACCGGCGGCACTATCGACTGCCCCTGCCACGGAAGCCGGTTCCAGATCACCAACGGCGCGGTGGTGGCCGGCCCGGCACCCAGCCCGCTGCCCAAGAAGCAGATCAAGATCGTCGACGGCCAGGTCGTACTGTTGTCCTGAGCCTCCGCCGGCCAGCGTGGCAGGATGACAGCGTGGGTTCGCTGATGCTGCTAGATAGCGCCTCGTTGTACTTCCGTGCGTTCTTCGGGGTTCCGGACACGGTCCGGGCGCCGGACGGAACGCCGGTCAACGCGGTGCGCGGACTGCTCGACACGATCAGCCGACTGGTCCGGGCCCGGCAGCCCGAGCGACTCGTCGCATGCTGGGACGTGGACTGGCGGCCGGCCTTCCGGGTCGCGGCCGTGCCCTCCTACAAGGCGCACCGCGTGGCCGCTGACGGCGGCGAGGAGGTCCCGCCGGCGCTGGCCGCCCAGGTCCCGCTGATCCAGGAGGTGCTGCTGGCCGCCGGACTGGCCATCGCCGGGTCGCCGGGGTTCGAGGCCGATGACGTGATCGGCACCCTGGCCGCTCGCTCGGCGGACCCGGTCGACGTGGTGACCGGGGACCGGGACCTGTTCCAGCTGGTCGACGACGCCCGTGGCATCCGGGTCATCTACACGGTGCGCGGCCTGCTCAATATCGACGTGATCGACGAGGCGGCGGTCAGCGCCAAGTACGACATCCCGGGCCGCGCCTACGCCGATTTCGCCGCGTTGCGCGGCGACCCGAGCGATGGGCTGCCCGGCGTACCGGGCGTGGGGGAGAAGACCGCGGCCGCGCTAATCCGGACGTTCGGCAGCATCGAGGGCATCACCACCGCCCTGGACGCCGGGCACGGCGGGTTTCCCCGCGGCGGCCGGGAGAAGCTCGAGAAGGCCCGCGGCTACCTCGACATCGCCATGTCGGTGGTCCGGGTGGCGGACGACGCGCCGCTGCCCCCGGTGGACGGGCAGTTGCCCGCCGTGCCGCCGGACATCGGCAAGCTGAAGGAGTTCGGCGAGCGGTGGGGACTGGGCTCGTCCCTGGGCCGGTTTCTCAGCGTCGTGACCCAGACTTAGGGTGGAAGCCGTGGACCTCTACCCTGCCGCCCGTCTTGAGCTCGTCCGCGACTCGGTGCGCAACGCTGGCCTGGACGCCGTGCTGCTGACGCCCGGGCCAGATCTGCGCTACGTCACCGGCTACGACGCCAAGCAGCTCGAACGCCTGACCTGCCTGGCCGTCCCGGCGCACGGCGACCCGGCGCTGTTCGTGCCGCGACTGGAGCTGCCCGCCGCGCAGGCCTCGCCGGCCGGCTCGCTCGGCCTGGAGATCCTCCCCTGGGAGGAGACGGCGGACCCGTTCGCCATGGTGGCTGCCCGGCTCGGAAACGCCGCGGCGGTCGGCTTGTCCGACCGGATGTGGGCGCTGTTCGTGCTGCGGTTCCGCGACGCACTGCCTTCGGCACGCCTGGCGCTGGCCAGCGGCGCGCTGCGCCCGCTGCGGATCAGGAAGTCTCCCGCCGAGGTCGCGGCGCTGCGCGAGGCGGGGGAGGCCATCGACCGGGTACACACGCGGGTCCCCGGCTGGCTGCACGCCGGGCGTACCGAGCGCGAGGTCGGCACGGACATCGCCGAGGCCATCCTGGCCGAGGGGCACGCCACCGTGGACTTCGTGATCGTGGCCTCCGGGCCGAACGCCGCCAGCCCGCACCACGAGGTGTCGGACCGGGTCCTGGAGCCCGGCGAGGCGGTGGTCGTGGACATCGGCGGCACGATGCCGTCCGGGTACTGCTCGGACAGCACCCGCACCTACGCGATCGGCGAGCCGCCGGCCGAGTTCCTCGCCTACTACAAGGTGCTCTACGACGCGCAGCAGGCCGCCTGCGCCGCGGTACGCCCGGGGGTGACGGCGGAGTCGATCGACGCCGCCGCGCGCGAGCCGATCATCGCGGCCGGGTACGGCGAGGCGTTCTTCCATCGGACTGGTCACGGGATCGGACTGGAGGCGCACGAGGACCCGTACATCGTGGCCGGTAACGACGAGGTGCTCGAGCCGGGCATGGCGTTCTCGGTGGAGCCCGGGATCTACCCTGGCCCGCACGGCGCGCGGATCGAGGACATCGTGGTCTGCACCGCTAGCGGCTGCGAACGGCTCAACAACACGCCGCGAGAGCTGGTCGTCGTCGGCTAAGCCGAGCGCCGCGGCCGCGCCGGGGATAGTCCTGAGGTCCCGCGACCTGCTTAGCTGTCCGGGCCTTCGCTGGTCCGCGGTCCCGGCGGATCGATGCGGCCCTGGTTCTCGGCCAGGAACCGCTCGAACTGGGCCGCGAGCTCGTCGGCGGTGGGCATGGACTCGCCCTCGCCCAGCAGGCCGGGGCCCGGGCCGGGGACACCGTTGGTGTCCGTCGCCGTGTCGTACTGCTGCTCCAGTGCGCGGACCAGCTCGGCCACCTCGGCCGACTCGGCGACCTGCCGTTCGATCGCCTCGTTCGTCCGGTCCGAGGCCTCACGCAGATCGGCGTCGGGTAGCCCGAGCCCGGTGGCCGTGACCACGGAACCCAGCAGAGCCAGGGCGGCCGGGGGATAGACGGCCTGGGCCAGGTAGTGCGGTACCTGCACGGCGAAGCCCAGCGCGTCCCGGTCCGCCTCGCCGAGCCGCAGCTCGAGCAGGGCCGTGGCGCTGCCCGGCAGCTGGATCCGGCTCGGCAGCCGCTGGTGCGCGCTGATCAGGTCCTCGCGGGTCCCGTGCGCGATCACGCCCAGCGGCCGGGTGTGTGGCATCCCGGCCGGGATGCCCAGGAAGCTGACCGCCAGGCCGACGCCGAGCCGGCCGGTCAGGTCCAGGACGGCGTCGGTGAACAGCTTCCACTCGTGGTCAGGCTCGGGCCCGGTCAGCAGCAGGAAGGGCCGTTCATTCTCATCGCGCAGCAGGTGCAGGGCGAGCTCGGGCGCCTCGTAGCTTTCCCAGTGGCTGTTGTCGTAGATCATCAGCGGCCGCCGGGACCGGTAGTCGATGAGCCGGTCCGCATCGAACCGCGCCACCGTCTCGTGCGGGAGACTGCTCAGCAGATGCTCGGCCAGCAGGCGGCCGGCGTTGCCCGCGTCGATGAAGCCCTCGAGGTAGTGCAACATCGGCGCATCCGCGATATCAGGCGCGGCGGGACCGAGTTCGTAGAGTTCTTCCGGGTTCCGCTGCATCCCTACAGTCTCGCACGGGCGGGCGGCTGGTGCCGAACAGCCGGCGGCCTGGCATAGCGCGCGACCGAGGATGTCACATTCTCGTAAATGCCGAAACTATTCCGTTACATGGTTATGGCTCCGTGGTCAGACCATGGCGCTAACGTGACCACGTGGAGGAGACCGACCGCAAGATCGTGTCGTTGCTGGCCCGCAACGGCCGGATGAGCTTCACCGAACTGGCCCGCCAAGCCGGGCTCTCGGTGTCCGCGGTACACCAGCGGGTGCGCAGGCTCGAACAGGACGGCGTGATCAAGGGCTACGCCGCGATGTTCAACCCGGAAGACGTCGGGCTGCCGCTGACCGCCTTCGTGTCGGTCAAGCCGTTCGACGACGCCGCCCCGGATGACCTGCCGCTGCGGCTGCAGCACCTGACGGCCATCGAGGCCTGCCACAGCGTCGCCGGAGAGGAGAACTACATCCTCAAGGTGCGGGTCGCCTCGCCGACCGCGCTGGAGGACCTGCTGTCCCAGATCCGCACCCTGGGCCGGGTATCCACCCGGACCACCGTGGTCCTCAGCACTCCCTACGAGAACCGTCCGCTGGATTTCTGAGCCCTCCGCGTGGCGGTCGCGGCGGTCAGGCCGGCTTGGCCGCCAGGCCGTCGAGGGTGACGGTCAGCAGCAGATCGGCCCGGCCCGGTTCCTTCTCCGAGCTCACCGCGACCCCGTGGATCAGCCGCATCACGTCCAGGGCGGTGACATCGTCCCGGACGGCCCCGGCTCGCTGCGCGTCCACCAGCAGCCGTTCGGTGGTCTCGCGCATCGCCATCCAGCAGGACGTGATCAGCTCGGACTCGACGCCGACCGCGTCGATCAGCGCGCGCGACAGGCCGCGCCTGATGACCAGGTAGCCGGCCAGCGCGCGAACCCAGGTGCTGAAGGCCTCCTCGGGGGCGCCAGTCGCCGGCAGCGCGTCGCCCTGCTCGCAGATGTCGCGGACCTGGGTACGGAACACGGCCGCCTGCAGGTCCAGCCGGCTGGGGAAGTGACGGTAGAGCGTGCCGATGCCAACGCCGGCCCGCCGGGCGATGTCCTCCAGCGGCGCGTCGGCGCCCTTTTCCGTGAAGGCCGCGGTGGCCGCGGTGATCAGCAGGGCATGATTCTGCCGCGCGTCGGCGCGCAACTGGTCGGCCGACCGCGCTGTTGGCTGGTCAGGAGGTCTGGTCATGGTCCCGGTCGTTAATAAGGTTGCAAAAGCGGAGGGCGCCTCCGTATAGTAACCGGAGTAGACCTCCGCTTCATTCCTGATCGTACCGCCCGGCCAGCGGCCTGTCAGCCACCAGAGGTCTCCCGACGGTTCCTCAGGGGTCCCGCGCCGTCGAGCGCCCGGGATCCAGATCGCCATGGAGGCATGTTGTCTTCTTTGCGTACCCGTGATGTCGGTATCGATGCGGCCAGCCCTTCGAGCCGGGCGGGCGTGGCCCTGGCCGTCATGCTCAGCGCCCAGCTCATGATCATTCTTGATGCGACCGTGGTGAACATCGCGCTGCCGCACATCTTGACCAGCCTGCATTTCTCCCCGACCAGCTTGTCCTGGGTGATGAACGGATACACGCTGACGTTCGGCGGGCTGCTGCTACTCGGCGGCCGGGCGGGTGACATCCTGGGCCGGCGGCGCGTGTTCCTGGCCGGCATCGGCCTGTTCACCCTCGCCTCGCTGGCGGGCGGGCTCTCCACCTCGGCCGGCATGCTGCTGGCCGCCCGGGCCGTGCAGGGCGCGGGCGGCGCGCTGGCCGCCCCGGCCGTGCTGGCCCTGATCGTAAGCGGTTTTCCCGAAGGCCGGGAGCGGACCCGCGCGCTTGGCATCTACATGGGCGTGATCACCGCCGGCTCTTCCCTGGGCTTGGTGCTCGGCGGCGTCATCACCGAATGGCTGTCCTGGCGCTGGGTGCTGTTCATCAACGTGCCGATCGGGATCGCCGTGGTGGCGATCGCGCCGCTGTTCGTGGCCGAGACGCCGCGCCAGGCGGGCCGGTTCGACCTGGCCGGCGCGGTGACGTCCACCGCCGGCGTGGCCTCGCTCGTGTACGGATTCGTCCGGGCCGCGGCCAGCGGCTGGGAAGATCACCTGACGCTGGCCGCGTTCGGCGCCGCCGCGGTGCTGCTGGCCGGCTTCCTGGCCATCGAGTCCAGGGCCCGCCAGCCGATCACCCCGCTGCGGCTGTTCGCCGACGCCAGCCGGTCGGGCTCCTTCATCGCCCGGCTGCTGTTGATCGCTGGGATGTTCGGGGTGTTCTTCTTCCTGACCCAGTTCCTGCAGCAGGTCATGGGGTTCAGCCCGCTGCGCGCGGGCGTAGCCTTCCTGCCGCTGACCGCGGCGCTGTTCGTGATGTCGCGCACGGCGCCCCGGCTGATGCCGCGGCTGGGTGCCAAGCCGCTCATGGTCGCCGGGATGCTGCCGGCCATCGCCTCGCTGGCCTGGCTGTCGCGCGTCTCGCCGGCGACTGGCTACTGGTCCGGGGTGTTCGGCCCGATGATGCTGCTGGGCATCGGGATGGGCCTGGTGTTCGTGCCGCTGACCACGGCGTCGCTGGCGGGGGTGGCGCCCGCGGACTCCGGAGCCGCCTCGAGCATGGTGAATGTGATGCAGCAGGTCGGCGGCGCGCTCGGCCTGGCCGTCCTGGTCGCCGTGTTCGGCACCGCGAGCCGGAACGCGGCCGGGCATCGGCTGCCGGGCCTGACCGCGGCGGTCCAGAGACAGCACGTGCTCGCGCACGGCATGGCGGCCGCCTTCGGCCTCGCGGCGATCTTCAACGTGGCCAGCCTGCTGGTGATCGTGGCCCTCATCCGCGCCAGGAAGCTCGCGCCGCAGCGCGTCGAACTCCCCGAGGAAGAACCCTCGATCGCGCCCGGCTGACCGGCCGCTTGTGGCTCACGGGCCCCCTCTACGGG
>PLDT01000645.1:0-11146 GCA_003136255.1 Actinomycetota bacterium | reverse complement strand
CGGCCGGCGCCAGGTCGACGGCGCCCCGGCCGCCTACGTCTGCCGCAACTTCACCTGCCAGGCGCCGGTCACCACCGCGCAGGAGCTCAGGGCGGTGCTCGCCGCCCCCTGGTAGGGCGATGCGCCCGGCTTCCAACGTTGCCCGGCGCCTTGGTTGACGGCCACGATCCAGAGCGTAATCATAATTACATGAGTACCCGGCAGGAGGACCCCGACCTGGCGAATGAAGCCGGGACGGCCTCCGACAAGGTACGCGCCTGGTGTATCGGCCGGCTCCCGGCCGACTGGTTTCCCGCCCCGCCCGACATCCAGGTCGACCGCGAAGAGATCACCATCGTCGGGACGCTGCCCGACCCGGCCCCGAGCACGGCCTCCGACGCCGAGCGGGCCGCCGCGGCCGAGGGCCGGATCCGCAGGTTCCGCGAGGAATCCCGGAGCCGGCGGATCGAGATCGCGCGCGAGGCCGAGCACCGGTTCCGGCGCAAGGTGTCGTGGGGGGTCACCTGCGGCCCGGTCACTGAGATGTTCACCACACTGTCGGTTCCGGTCATGACCCGGCTGCGCCAGTCCGAACGCCGGGTGCTCGACACCCTGGTCGACGCGGGCGTGGCCCGCAGCCGTAGCGACGCGCTGGCCTGGTGNNGGCCAGCCAAGGAACCACGGGCACCGGACCGAGCGTTCCATCCGTTGGGTACCGTCAGTGCTAGATCATCACGGGTGACGAGGAAGGCCGCGGCATGGGATTGCGTGATCTGGCCTACCGCATGTACGAGCGCAGGGTCCAGGCCTCCCTGTCGCCCGAGGCGATCCCGCGCCACGTCGGGGTGATGTGCGACGGGAACCGGCGGTGGGCCAGGTCAGCCGGGTTCCAGGACGTCGCCAGCGGTCACCTCAAGGGCGCCGACAAGATCTTCGAGCTGCTCGGCTGGTGCCGCGAGACGGGGGTCGAGGTGGTCACCTTGTGGCTGCTTTCCACCGACAACCTGGCCCGGCCCGCCAGCGAGCTGGTCCCGCTGCTGAAGATCATCGAGGACACCGTGCAGGGCCTGGTCGCCGAGCAGTGGCACGTCAACCCGGTCGGCGCGCTTGACCTGCTGCCGGGGGAGACGGTGCGCGTCCTCAAGGACGCCGCCGAGGCCACCGCCAACCGCCCGGGGCTGCTGGTCAACGTGGCTGTGGGTTACGGCGGCCGCCGCGAGATCGCCGACGCCGTGCGCTCNNGGCCAGCCCGACCCCGACCTGGTCATCCGGACCTCCGGCGAGCAGCGGCTGGGCGGCTTCCTGCTCTGGCAGAGCACCCACTCGGAGTTCTACTTCTGCGACGCCTACTGGCCCGCCTTCCGCAAGGTCGACTTCCTGCGGGCGCTGCGGTCCTACGCCGCGCGCAACCGCAGGTTCGGCGCGTGACCCGGGTTAATCTGCGAGACACGGGTTAGTAACCTGGCGGTGCTTTTGCCCGAACGCCTGCGCGGGTACCTTCATTAGTGGTGGACGGCGTGGTGCCGTCCGCCGGGAGGGCCCTCGAATCTCTAGGCTTCGCGCTTTGCGTGCAGGCGAGATGACAGAAGGGCCGGCACGGCCCTTTGAGGGCTACGCCCGGCCCGTCCGACACGTCTGTGTCCTGTCCGGCGCCGGGCTTCCGGCCTGGCGTCCAGGGAGTCTGCGTGGTCCAATCCCAAGGTCGCCGTACATACGTACTCGACACCAGCGTCTTGCTCGCCGATCCGGCTGCCATCACTCGCTTTGATGAGCACAAGGTAGTCCTGCCGGTCGTCGTCATCACCGAGCTGGAAGCGAAGCGTCATCATCCCGAACTGGGCTACTTCGCCCGCCAGGCCCTGCGTCACCTCGACGACCTGCGCATCGAGCACGGCAGGCTGGACGCGGAACTGCCGGTCGGCGCGCTCGGCGGCACGATCCAGGTCGAGCTCAACCACTCCGACGCCTCGGTGCTCCCGGCCGGCTTCCGGCTCGGGGACAACGACTCGCGGATCTTGTCGGTGGCCTGCAGCCTGGCCGCCGAGGGCGAGGACGTCGTGCTGGTGAGCAAGGACCTGCCGCTGCGGGTCAAGGCCGCCTCGGTGGGCCTGGCCGCCCAGGAGTACCGGGCCGAGCTGCCGGTGGACTCGGGCTGGACCGGGATGACGGAGCTGGTGGTCACCAGTGGTGACATCGAGCAGCTGTACGAATCAGGCACCTTGGATTGCGAAGCCGCCCGCGACCTGCCCTGCCACACCGGGCTCGTGCTGAGCTCCTCCAACGGCAGCGCGCTGGGCCGGGTCCGGCCGGACAAGTCGGTGCAGCTGGTCCGCGGCGACCGGGAGGCGTTCGGCCTGCACGGCCGCAGCGCCGAGCAGCGCGTCGCGCTGGACCTGCTGCTCGACCCGGAGATCGGCATCGTCTCGCTCGGCGGCCGGGCCGGCACCGGCAAGTCCGCGCTGGCGCTGTGCGCCGGCCTGGAGGCCGTGATGGAGCGCAGGCAGCACCGCAAGGTCATCGTGTTCCGGCCGCTGTACGCGGTCGGCGGCCAGGAGCTCGGCTACCTGCCGGGCTCGGAGGCGGACAAGATGAACCCCTGGGCCCAGGCCGTCTTCGACACCCTGACCGCGGTCACCACCCAGGACGTCATCGACGAGGTGCTGGCCCGGGACATGTTCGAGGTGCTGCCGCTCACCCACATCCGCGGGCGCTCGTTGCACGACGCGTTCGTGATCGTGGACGAGGCGCAGTCCCTGGAGCGCGGCGTCCTGCTCACCGTGCTGTCCCGGATCGGCTCCGGGTCCCGGGTGATCCTCACCCACGACATCGCCCAGCGCGACAACCTGCGGGTCGGCCGGCACGACGGGGTGATCGCGGTGATCGAGAAGCTCAAGGGCCATCCGCTGTTCGCCCACGTCACCCTGGTCCGTTCCGAGCGCTCCCAGATCGCCGCCCTGGTCACCGAGATGCTGGAGGACTCCGGCCTGTAGAACCGACGCTGTAGAACCGACCCTGTAACCAGCCATCCGGGCCGCGGGCTGCGGTACCGTGGCGAGCGTCATGGATTACCCGCCCGTGTCCGTCGTGATGCCGGTCAAGAACGAGGAACGGCACCTCGCCGAGTCCGTCCGGCACGTCCTGGGCCAGGACTACCCGGGTCCGTTCGAGCTCGTGCTCGCGGTCGGGCCGTCCGCCGACCGGACCGAGCCGATCGCCCGGGAGCTGGCCGCCGCCGACCCGCGGATCACGGTCGTGGCCAACCCGAGCGGGCGGATCCCGGCCGCGCTCAACGCCGCCGTCCGCGCCGCGCGGCACGACATCATCGCGCGGGTCGACGGGCACGCGCTGCTCCCGCCCGGCTACCTGAGGACCGCGGTGGCGGCGCTGGCCGAAACCGGAGCCGCCGACGTCGGCGGGGTCATGGCCGCCGCGGGCGTGACTCCGTTCCAGCAGGCCGTGGCCTGGGGGATGACCTCTAAGGCCGGCGTCGGCTCGGCCGCGTTCCACACCGGCGGCGGAGCCGGGCCGACGCTCAGCGTCTACCTCGGCGTGTACCGCCGGGCGGCCATCGAGCAGGCCGGCGGGTGGGACGAGGAGATGCACCGCGCGGAGGACTGGGAGCTGAACTACCGCATCCGCGCCCGCGGCGGCGTGATCTGGTTCATCCCCGAGCTGCACGTCACCTACCGGCCCCGGGAGAACGTGCGGGCCCTCGGCGCTCAGTATTTCCACTACGGCCGCTGGCGGCGGGTCATCGTGCGCGAACACCCGGAGACAGCGAGCTTCCGCTACCTGGCCCCGCCGGGTGCCGCCGCGCTGGCCGGCGCGGGTCTGCTGGTCGGCCTGGCCGGGCTGGCCGGGCTGGCGGCCGGAGCGCCGGTCGCGGTGGCCGCCCTGACCGCTGGGCTGGTCATCCCGCTCACCTACCTGGCCGGCGTCATCGCCGCCTGCGCGGCGTTGTCCCGGAGGGTCCCGGCCCGGGTACGCGCCCGGCTGCCGCTGGTCCTCGGCACCATGCACATGTGCTGGGGCGCCGGGTTCCTGACCAGCCCCCGGACGCTGCACCGGGGCCGGGAAGCTGACCCGGGTGTCCGTTCGGCCGGAACGAAAGCTGAAGAAGCAAGCGCGGCCGGGAGAGAATGAGGCAATGAGCACGGAATTCGACCTCCCCGCCCTGCTCGCGGCCCATCGCGACGACGGTTACGAGCTGTACGGCCGGTACCTGAACCCGCAGCACCCGCGGGTGCTGCACGCGATCGGCTTCGACAAGGTCTACGCGCGGGCCGAGGGCGCGTACCTGTACGACTCCGACGGCCACGCCTACGCCGACTTCCTGGCCGGCTTCGGGGTGTTCGCGGCCGGGCGCAACCACCCGGTGATCCGCCAGGCGCTACACGACGCGCTGGACGCCCAGCTGGCCGACTGGACCCAGTTCGACTGCGGGCCGCTGCCCGGGCTGCTGGCCCAGCGCCTGCTGGCCAAGGCCCCCGGGCTGGACCGGGTGTTCTTCTGCAACAGCGGCACCGAGGCGGTGGAGTCGGCGCTGAAGTTCGCCCGCTACGCGACCGGCCGCGGCCGCATCCTGTACTGCGACCACGCCTTCCACGGGCTCACCACCGGCTCGCTGTCGGTGAACGGCTCGGCCGAGTTCCGCCGTGGCTTCGACCCGCTGCTGCCCGACTCCCCGATCCCGCTCGGTGACCTGGACGCGCTCGAGGCCGAGCTGCGCCGCGGCGACGTGGCCGGGCTGATCATCGAGCCGATCCAGGGCAAGGGCGTGCACATGCCGCCCGACGGGTTCCTGACCGCGGCGGCCGCGCTGCTGCACGACCACGGCGCGCTGCTCATCTGCGACGAGGTGCAGAGCGGCCTCGGGCGCAGCGGAAAGTTCTTCGCCTACCAGCACGAGCAGGTCGTGCCGGACATCGTCACCGTGGCCAAGGCCTTGAGCGGCGGGTTCGTCCCGGTCGGGGCGATGCTGGCCAAGGGAGCGGTGTTCGAGAAGGTCTACTCCTCGATGGACCGGGTCATGGTGCACAGCGCCACGTTCAAGGGCGGCGTGCTGGCCATGACGGCCGGCCTGGCCACACTGGCCGTGCTGGACGACGAGCAGCTGACCGAGAACGCGGCCCGGACCGGCGAGGCGCTGCGCACCGCGCTCGTGGCCATGGCCGAGCGCTTCGACGTGCTGGCCGACGTGCGCGGCCGCGGCCTGATGATCGGGCTGGAGTTCGACAAGCCGTCCTCGCTGCGCGCCCGGACCAGCTGGAACATGCTCCAGAAGGCCCGGGTCGGGCTGTTCGCGCAGATGGTCGTCGTGGCCCTGTTCCAGCGGCACCGCATCTTGACCCAGGTCTCCGGCGACCACATGGAGGTGATCAAGCTGATCCCGCCGCTGATGATCGGCGAGCCCGAGGTCAAGCTGTTCACCGAGGCGTTCGGCGAGGTCCTGGAAGACGCCAGCAAGGGCAGCGGCCTGATGTGGGAGTTCGGCCGCACCCTAGTCAAGCAAGCCGCCCGCCGCTAACCCGGGCTCCCAACCTCATGGCTGTGGCGTCCTAACGGTTCTTCCCGTCACGATGCCACATTCACGTGGTGCGAGTCGCGCCCTCGGCGAGCAGCGCCTCGGCGACGGCGAGGTCCTGGGGGTAGGTGATTTTCATGTTGCGCTCGTTGCCGGTCACGATGTGCACGTCGACGGCCGGCAGGTAGCGGAGCACCACGCCGCAGTCGTCGGTGGGAGTGAAGTCCGGATCGGCGGCGGCCAGCTCGTGGGCGCGGGCGATCACCGGGAGGCGGAAGCACTGCGGGGTCTGGCAGCGCCACAGGGTTTCCCGGCGCGGCATCGAGTGCATCACGCCGTTGTCGGTGATGACGATGGTGTCCGAGGCCGGGACGGCCACGCCGGCCGCCGCATGCAGGTCCAGCGCGGCCACGCAGTCGGCGATGATCCGCTGATCCACCAGCGGGCGCGCCGCGTCGTGCAGCAGCACGCCGCAGTCGGCCGGATCGCGGCCCGCCCCGGCGAGGGCAGCCAGCGCCACGCGGGTGGAGTCCGGACGCCCCGCGCCGCCCGCGATGACCCCGGTGACCTTGCCGTACCCCCCGTCGGCGAGCATGGCCCGGACCTGCTCGACGTAACCGCTGGCCATGACCACGAGGATCTCGTCGATCCCCGGCGCCTGTTCGAACGCGGCCACGCAGTGCTCGACCAGCGTCCGGCGGCCCAGCCGGAGCAGTTGCTTGGGCAGCGCCGCGCCGACCCGCTGACCGATGCCGCCGCCCAGCACCACCGCGACCATCCGCATGACCCGGACTCTAACCCACTAACCGCGGCAGTTTTCGCCGCGGCCGCGCCGGGTATTGCGCTGGACAGCCTGGGTGTGTTGCGCCCGGGCGTCGGGCAAACCGCCGGCTAGATTTGACTAAGGCCGAGGCGCGGAAATACAGCGGCGCGTGTCGCCGGGAGGACCCGCATGACCGTTGCCCTGGTGCTGGCGGCCCAGCCAGACGCCGGGCTGCGCGGCCAGCTGGCCGCCCTGGGCGTACGCCGGGTCGACGCGGCCGAACGCGCCGGGCCCGGCCTGCTGACCGTCGTGGCGGCCGCCCGGGCCGCCAGCGAACGCGTCCTCATCTGCATCGGGGACGACTCGGTCCCCGAGGAGGTCCTGGCCCGGCTGCTCGGCGCGGCCGCCACCGCGGCCTTTCCCGGCCTGCAGGCCCGAGACGGCCAACCGGCCCACAGCGGCGGCGCGCTGGTCGTGGATCTCCCCGACCTGGAAGCGCTAGCGGCCGCCGCCGAGTCACACGCGCGCCAGCGCGCGGCCCCGGCCGAGCTGGGCGCGCTACTGGACGAGCTCACCCAGCGCGGGGTCGGCGTCCGGGTCCTGGACGCCGGGCCGGACGGCGACGGCGTGGTCGCGCGGTGGATCGCCGATCCGGTCGCGCGGGACGTGGCCTGCTGGGCGGCCGGGCGCCAGCTCGCCCCGGCCGCGCTGCTCGGCATCTCGCTCGGGCTCGCCCTGCTGGCCGCGGCGTGGTTCTCCGAGCCGGCCGTCCGGGCGCAGGTCCTGGCCATCGTGGCGCTGCTGGTCGCGTTCGCCGCGGGCCGGGCCGCGGTCCAGCTGACCGCCGCCGAACGGACCAGCCCGGTCGTCGGCTGGCTAGCGGCGGCGGCCGGGATGCTCACCGAGTTCGCGGTCTACGCCGCGCTGGCCGTCAGCTCTGGCATGGTCGCGGTCAGTAGCGGGACGGCGAACACCCCGGCCGGCCTGAACGGGATCTTCGGCGGCTCGCTGCGCAACACGCTGGTCGCGACGTGGGGCGGCAGCGGGCAGGCCGGCGTGTGGCGGCTGGCGGTGGCCGCGATGCTCCTGCTCGGCGCCCGGCGGCTGGCCGAGGAGTGCTACCAGGGCCTGGTCCGGGCCTCGGGGAGGATCTTCCCCCGCCCCGCCCGCCGTCTGCTAGGACAGCTCATCAGCCTGCCCGCGGGCGAGCGCGTCGCGGTGATCGCGGTGACCGCGGTCTGCTTCGGGCCGCGCCTGACCTTCTTGGTCCTGCTGGCCTGGGGCGCGGTCGCGGCGGGCTACGTGCTGGCCAGCCAGCTGGCTGGGGCGGCGAAACTGGCCGGGGCGGGCCAGCTGATCCGCGCCCGCGGCGTGCTGACCGCCTACCGCGGTGACGGCCCGATCGCGCACTGGATCGGCGGCGTGGTCCGGGGCCAGCTGCCGCCGCTGCCGCCGCTGCTCGTGGGCCTGTTCGTGACCTGCGACCTGACCGTGCTCGGGGTGGCCAATCTGCCCGGCGTGCTGATCTTCGGACCCGTGATGGCGATGCTGCTTGCCGCGCTGGGCGCCCGCCACCCGCACGACGGGCGGCTGGACTGGCTGGTCCCCTCACTGCTGCTGGCGGGCGAGGGCATCTTCCTGGCCGGCCTCGGGTTCGCCCGTCACGCCTGGCTGCCGGTGATCTTCGCGCTGCTGGCCGCGGTGGTGGTGCGGCACGCGGACCTGGCCTACCGGGCCCGGTCCGGGCGGGGCGTCCCGGACGACAAGTTCGGCTTCGGCTGGGACGGGCGGATGCTGCTGGCCGGGTTCGCCGCCGGGCTGGGCTTCGTGCCGCTCGCCTACGCCGTGCTGACCGCCTGGCTCTGGCTGCTGGCCGGCTGGGATTTCCTCGGCGCCTGGCTCAAGACCACGAACTAGATCGACGCCCAGCACAGGGGCGTAAGATATATCGAGTGTGGAGTCGCGACACTCGCGTACTCGCGCCAACGACGGGGGCCGGGGGCGGCGAGGCGACGGTCGCGCCCGGCTGGCAATCGATGGTCACCATGCCCCGGATGTGGCTGGCCGCCGGGCTGGGCGTCTCCGCCCTGTTCGGTGGCGGGGTCGCGCTGTTCAGCGGGGACCCGCTGCACCGCCTGTGGGGCACCTCGGCGGGCATCGCCTACGCGCTGGCCACGATCACCGTCCTGGCCTGGCGTCCCCGTGACCGTCGCGTCGCCGACGTGGTGCTGGCCATCCTGCTCGGCGGCGCCATCCTCATCCCGCTGCTGTGGATGGTATGGACCGGCCACGGCGAGCCCGAGGTCGGGGTGGTGGCCAACTCGGCGACCACGCTGATCAAGCACGGCACCCCGTACAAGAGCGCCAAGGTCCTGGCCACCACCACCAACCCCAACCTGTACAACCCCTACCTGCCGCTGATGGCCGCGTTCGGCGTGCCCCAGGCACTGTTCGGCCACACCCCGCTGACCGACCCCCGGGTCTGGTTCGGGATCGTGTTCGTGGTCGTGTTCGGCTTCGCGCTGCGGGTGGCCGGGGCCAAGGACTGCGCCCGCTGGGCCCTGCTGCTGACCGTCTCGCCGATCATCGCGTTCGAGCTCTGCGTGGGCGGGACCGACGTACCCATGGTCGCGTTCTTGTGCCTGGGCTTCGCCCTGCTCTGGCGGCCGGCCCGCTCCAACGCGGTCGCGGCCGGGCTAGCCCTGGGCGTCGCCTCGTCGATGAAGGCCACCGCCTGGCCCGCCCTGGCCGTGGCCTTCGCGCTGCTCTACGTGACCGACGGTAAGCGCGAGGCCTGGCGGTTCACCGCCTGGGCGCTGGCCGTGGTGGCGGTGATCGTCGGCCCGTTCGCGGTGCTGCGCTTCGGCTCGCTGGTCAAGAACACCGTCTTGTTCCCGCTCGGCCTGGCCAGCGTCAAGTCGCAGGCGGCCAGCCCGCTGCTGGGCCACGTGCTGGCCCAGACCGGCCGCCTGGGCCACACGATCGTGGTCATCATGCTCATCGGCTCCGGGGTGGCCATCGCGGTCTCCCTGGTCATCCGCCCGCCGCACGACGTGCCCGCGGCCACCTGGCGGCTGATCATCGGCCTGTCGGCCCTGTTCGTACTCGCCCCGTCGACCCGGTTCGGCTACTTCATCTACCCGGCCGCGATGGTGCTGTGGCTGCTGGTCTCCGAGGCCGGCCGCAAATCCCCGACGACCGTGCACGTGCAGCCAGGTGGCCTAGAGTAGGTTCGTGCGGCACGAACCGCGTGCCTCTGAGGCCACTGAGGTCTTTGAGGCTGACCACAGCGCTGCGGGCAGCACCAACCCGCCCGACGAAAAGACGCTGCCCATCCGGCCCTCCGGCCCCGGCGCCGCGTCCGCGCCCACCCGCGCCCCCTCCCCGCCCGCTCAGCGCGCTCCCGAGCGGACTGAGCAAGCCCCNNCAAGCCCCCGAGCCGGCCGTCGAGCGTGCCTCCGAGCCGGCTGAGCACGCCCTGGGGCAAGCCCTTCAGCAACCCGCCGAGCGCGTCCCCGGCCGCCTGGCCGCTCGCGTGTTCGGGGCGGTCACGGTCGTTCCCGCGCTGCTGGCCGCCGCGTGGCTGTTGCCCGGCCTGCCGCTGCTGCTCGCGGGGCGGCTCACCGCCCCGCCGCTGGTGTTCATGTTCTCCCCGCTGGCCGTGGGCCTGTGCTACCTCGCGATGCGCCAGCAGCCCGCCCGCTGGCCCGGCTTCCGCACCGAGCCGCGGCCGCGGGTCGCCGTCCCCTGGTGGCCGGTCGCGGCCACTATCGCGGTCGCGGCCGGCTTCGCCGTCTGGCAGATCGCCGAGCGGACCCAGCAGGTCATCGCGCTCGGCGACCCGGCCACCTACCTGCAGACCGCCTCCTGGATCGCGCGGCACGGCTCGCTGCCCATCCCGTACTCAGCCGAGGCCTTCGGCGGCACACACCCCGGCCTGACCTTCGCCAGCGCCAGCTACTACCCGGCCGGCTCGGGCCTGGCCCCGGCCGTCATGGCCGGAACCCCCCTGGTCCTGGCCGCCGCGATCTGGCTCGGCGGCGTCCCGGCCGCGCTGGTCATGACGCCGCTGATCGGCGCCTGCGCGGTGCTGTCGTTCGGCGGCCTGGCCGCCCGGCTGGTCGGCGCCCGGTGGGCGCCCGCGGCGGCCGCCGCCCTCGCGCTAAGCCTGCCCGAGCAGTACACCAGCCGCGGCACGTTCAGCGAGCCGCTGGTCCAGGTCCTGCTGTTCGGCGGCCTGTGCCTGCTGATCGACGCGCTGCTCGTCACCTCCCAGCCCGCGACCGCGCCGGCCATGGGCGCGGCCACGGCCACGGGCACGGATGCGGGCACGGACGCCGGCACGGGTACGGACGCGAACGCGGGCACGGCAGGCTACGCCGACTGGCCTAACCAGGACCGCGTGCTGGCCGCCTTGGCCGGCCTGGTCCTCGGTCTGACCGTGCTGGTCCGCATCGACGGCCTGAGTGACATCCTGCCCGCCGTCCCGCTTCTCGGCCTGCTGCTCGCGGCCCGCCGCCGCCAGGGGATCCCGTTCGGCCTCGGCCTGATAGCCGGGGTGGGCTACGGCCTGGCCGAGGGCTACCTGCTGTCCCGGCCCTACCTGGACCTGGTGGGACCCTCGCTGCGCCCGCTGGGCCTGATCGCCGCGGCGGTCGTCGTCCTCACCGTGGCCGCACTGGCCGCCACCCGCAGCCGCGCCGCGCTGAACCAGCTAAGACGACTGCCGGCCAGCCAGCGGCTCACCTCCTGGCTGCCGACCGCCGCCGCCGTGGCGACCGTCGCCGTCTTCGCCGTCTTCGCGATCCGGCCGCTGCTCCAGAAGACATCCAGCCAGAACGCCCAGAACAGTCTGTACTGGGTCATCTGGTACATTGGCC
>PLDT01000248.1:61011-66546 GCA_003136255.1 Actinomycetota bacterium | reverse complement strand
CGGATCCGGGTGGTGCTGGGGGTGGAGCTGGCGGTCCGGGCGGTGTTCGAGAACCCGACGCCAGCGGGGCTGGCGGTGGTGCTGGACGGGGCGGGGGCGGCTCGCCCGGCGCTGGTCCGGATGCCGCGGCCGCAGCGGCTGCCGTTGTCGTTCGCGCAGCAGCGGTTGTGGTTCCTGGAGCAGTTCCACGGGCCGGGCACGGCGTATAACCTGCCGTTCGCGTGGCGGCTGCACGGCCCGCTCGATGCCGCGGCACTGGTCGCGGCGGTGGGGGATGTCGTGATCCGCCATGAGTCGCTGCGGACGGTGTTCGCGGTCGCGGACGGGCAGCCCTACCAGCAGGTGATCCCGGCGGGGCAGGCAGTGGTCCCGGTAACGGTGACGGCGGCGGGCCGCGGTGAGGTAGCCGCGCTGGTGGCGGCTGCGGCGGCGCACGAGTTCGACCTGGCCTCCGACCTGCCGGTCCGGGCCTGGCTGTTCACCCTGGCCGAGCAGGGGCAGGATCACCGGCAGGAGCANNGCAGGAGCACGGCCAGGAGCATGTGCTGGTGCTGCTGTGTCACCACATTGCCAGCGACGGCTGGTCGATGCAGGTACTAATGGCAGACCTGGCGGCGGCCTACACGGCCCGGCGGGACGGGCAGGCGCCGCACTGGGCGGACCTGCCGGTCCAGTACGCGGACTACACGCTGTGGCAGCGGCACCTGCTGGGCGGTGATCAGGANNGACCGGCCGCGGCCGGCCGAGGCGTCGCAGCGGGGCGGGGAGGTGCGGTGGGAGCTGGCCGACGCGGGGCTGCACGAGGCGCTGGCGGAGCTGGCGCGGGAGTCTGCGGCGACGGTGTTCATGGTGGTGCTGGCGGGGCTGGCCGCGCTGTTGTCCCGGATGGGCGCGGGGACGGATATCCCGGTCGGCGCGCCGGCGGCGGGGCGGACTGATGAGGCGGTCCACGACCTGGCCGGGTTCTTCGTGAACACGCTGGTGCTGCGGGCGGATGTGTCCGGTGACCCCGGCTTCGCGGGGCTGGTGGGGCGGGTCCGGGAGACGGTGCTGGCGGCACAGGCGCGTCAGGATGTCCCGTTCGAGCACCTGGTCGAGGTGCTGAACCCGGCCCGCTCGGCGGCCCGGCATCCGCTGTTCCAGGTCATGATCGCCGATGAGGACGTCGCCGCGGTGGACTGGCAGCTGCCTGGGCTGCGGGTGGCACCCGAACCGGTCCCCGGCGGCGCCGCGAAGTTCGACCTGACCCTGGGTTTCCACCAGGATCACGAGGCCGGCGGCGCCCCGGCCGGGATCAGCGCCGCCTTCGAGTACGCCGCCGACCTGTTCGATCGGACGACCGCGCAGGCGCTGGCGGCCCGGCTGACCCGGCTACTACGCCAGGCCGCTGCGGATCCGGGCCGCCGCATCAGCCAGCTCGATTTGCTCACCGCCGTGGAGCGGCGCAGGCTGCTGCTCGACTGGAACGACACCGCCCGGGACATCCCCGACGCCACCGTGCCGGAGTTGTTCGAGCAGCAAGTGGCCCGTACCCCGGACGCCTCCGCGGTCCTGTCCGCCGCCGCCGAGCTGACGTACGGTGAGCTGAACGCGCGGGCCAACCGGCTGGCCCGATATCTGATTACGCTGGGTGCGGGTCCCGAGCGTCTCGTCGCCATCGCCATGCCCCGGTCGCCCGAAATGATCGTCGCACTGCTGGCCGTGCTGAAGTCCGGCGCCGCGTACGTCCCGGTCGATCCCGGCTACCCGCCTGGCCGCCAGGCCTTCATGCTCACCGACGCGCGGGCGGCGATCACGGTCACCACGAGCGGCGCGGCCGGCTCCCTGCCAGCAACGGCCCCGGTCATCCTGGATGACCCCGTGGTTGCGGAGGTGATCTCGCGCTACCCCGCCGGCGACGTCGGCGACGCTGAGCGCCGGGGGCTGCTACGTGCGGCGCACCCGGCGTACGTGATCTACACCTCGGGGTCCGCCGGCCGGCCCAAGGGCGTGATGATCACTCATGCGAGCCTGGTGAATTACCTGGCCCGGGTCCGGCAGACCTACCGACACCTGGCCGGCCGCACGCTGCTGATCTCGCCGGTATCGTTCGATGGGAGCGTCAGCGCGTTGTACGGCTGCCTGCTGTCCGGCGGGCAGTTGTGCCTGGGCGCGGTGGATGAGGACCTGCCCGCGCTGGCCGCCAGGGCCGGCGGTTTCACCTTCCTCAAGGGGACGCCCAGTCACCTGCCGCTGCTCGCCCGGCTGCCTGCGAGCTGCGTTCCCGCCGGGCAGATGATGCTCGGCGGAGAGGCGGTGCCGGCCGCGCTACTGCGCGAATGGCGGCAGCGGCATCCCGATCTGGGCCTGGTCAACCAGTACGGGCCGACCGAGGTGACGGTAGGCTGCCTGGACTATCAAATGAGCCCGGCTGACCCGGTCCCGGACCTGGTCCCGGTCGGCCGCCCGGTGTGGAACACCCGGGTGTTCGTGCTGGATGAGAACCTGCAGCTGGTGCCGCCGGGGGTGGCGGGGGAGCTGTATCTGGCGGGCGCTCAGCTGGCGCGGGGGTACCTGAGCCGGCCAGGACTGACTGGGGAGCGGTTCACCGCGTGCCCGTTCGGCGCGGCCGGGGAGCGGATGTACCGGACCGGGGACCTGGGCCGGTGGAACCAGTCCGGACAGATCGAGTACCTGGGCCGGGCCGATGACCAGGTGACGGTACGCGGGTTCCGGATCGAGCTCGGCGAGATCGAGGCCGTCCTCGCGAGCGTGCCAGGGGCGGGGCAGGCGGCGGCGGCGGTGCGAGAGGATCAGCCCGGGGATAAGCGGCTGATCGGATACGTCGTGCCGGACCCCGGTGCCGGGCTCGACCCGGCGGTACTGCGGGAAGCGTGCGGGCGGGTGCTGCCCGGATACATGGTGCCAGCCACGGTCATGGTGCTGGACGCGCTGCCGCTGACCACCAACGGCAAGCTGGACCGGCAGGCGCTGCCCGCCCCGGAGTACGCCGCGGGCGGCGGCGGGGCTCCAGCCAGCCCCCGGGAACAGGCCCTGTGCGAATTGTTCGCGCAGGTGCTGGGCCTGGACCGGGTCGGGGTCGAGGACAGTTTCTTCGACCTAGGCGGCCACTCCCTGCTCGCCGCGGTACTCGTCGCCCGGCTCGCGGACCGGCTCGGCCTAAAGGTCAGCCTGAGAACCTTCATGACCAACTCCTCCGTCCGCGCCATCGACGGATACCTGGGGACCGCCAAGACAACTAGCGATTACCAGGCCGGGTGAGGTTAGAGCTGCCTCCAGTCCTGGCCGGGGTCGCGCACTGCGCTGGCCAGGATCCGCTTCAGCGCGACGGTCCAGACCTCCGGCGTGCTTTCCTCGAATTCGTCGAGGTTGAAATGCAGACTGCCGTTCACGGCGCCGTCCGGCTGCGGGGTCAGGTGCCACTCCGTGCCGCTGAGGATGTCGGAGCTCTCGGCCTCCGCCAGCAGGACTTCGTCTACCTCCTTGGCTCCCTCGGCGATGGGCAGGACCATCTCGCCGTACTGAGACGGCGTTTGCAAGATAAGAACCTGCGACGTCCGCGTGTCCTCGCGTGACCTGATGAAGTCAGGGAACGCCCGCTCCAGCATGCTGGTCGGCAGCTCGTTCGCCATCGCATCGATGAACGTCTGCCTGGTTTTCAGGACGATATCGCGGAAGCTGGAGCAGTCGGCGATCTCGGTCCGGAACGGCACGACGTTGAGGAACATCCCCATGGTGTTATGGAACTCCAGCTCAGTCCGGCCCGCGGTGACCGCTTTTACCGCGAGGTCGGTAGCGCCGGTGATCTGGTGCGCGAGCACGTAGATAGCCGAGAGCAGGACCGTGAACGGGGTACCGCGGGTGGCGTTCGCGAGAGCGGCCGCGGCGCCCATGGTGTCCGCGTCGATGCCGAACACGTGCAGCGAGTACGGCCGGGAATACCGCTCCGGATGCCCGTGGTCGTTCGGCATGACGAATTCCCGTGCGCCGTCGAGTTGGCCGGCCCAGTATTTCAGCGCTCCGTCGTCGGACGTGTCCTCGGCGTTGGCCCGCTGCCACTCGGCGTACTCGCGGTACTGCCGCATCTGCGGCAGCTTCGGCGGGGTGCCGCTGAACCTGGCCGCGTAGAACGCGCCGAGGTCGCGCAGGATCACCTGAACCGACCAGCCGTCAGAGACCGAGTGGTGCACGGTCAGGAGCAGGGCGCTGTCCCGGTCGTCGAACCGGCACAGCAGCGCGCGCAGCAGCGGCACCTCACGGGCGCTGATCGTGCCCGCCTGGACCTCGAGGATCAGTTCCTGGATGATCATGTCCCGGGACTTGCCGGGAACCGGCGGCAGGCCCCGGACCTCCAGCGGCACCGGGCACGGCGGGCACACCATCTGGTACGGCGGATCGGCGTCCCTGATCACCACGGTGCGCAGCAGCTCATGGCGCGCGACCACGTCATCGAGCGCACCCTGCAGCACCGCCAGATCCACCGCACCGGTGATACGGAGCGCGGAAACGATCAGGTACCGGCGGCCGAACGGCCCGCCTTCATCACCCTGGTCGAGGCCGATGAACCATTCCTGGGTGAAAGACAGCGGGTACCGCTTGGCCGGGTGAACTGAGGTTATAGCTGCCTCCAGTCCTGGCCGGGGTCGCGGGCGACGCTGGCCAGGATCCGCTTGAGCCCGGCGGTCCAGCCCTTCACCGTGCTTTCCTCGAATTCGTCGAGGTTGTAGTGCACACTGCCGCTGACGGCGCCGTCCGGTTTCGTGTTCAGGTACCACACCGTGCCGGTGGGGATGTCGGAGCTCTCGGCCTCCTCCAGCAGGACTTCGCCTACACCCCGGGCCCCCTCGGCGATGGGGAGAACCATCTCGCCGAACTGAGCCGGCGGTACCGAGATGATGAACTGTGACGTCCGCTTGTCCTCGCGTGACCTGATGTAGTCAGGGAATGCCTGCTCCAGCACGCCGATCGGCAGCTCGTTCGCCATCGCATCGATGAACGTCTCCCTGGTTTTCAAGACGATATCGCGGAAGCTGGAGCAGTCGGCGATCTCGGTCCGGAACGGGACGACGTTGAGGAACAACCCCATGGTGTTATGGAACTCCAGCTCGTTCCGGCCCGCGGTGAAGGCGCGCACCACCAGGTCGGTAGCGCCGGTGATCTGGTGCGCGAGCACGTAGATAGCCGAGAGCAGGACCATGAACCGGGTACCCCGGGTGGCGTTCGCGAGAGCGGCCGCGGCGCCCATGGTGTCCGCGTCGATGCCGAACACGTGCAGCGAGTACGGCCGGGAATACCGCTCCGGATGCCCATGATCGTTCGGCATCTCGTATTCCCGTGCACCGTCGAGTTTCTCCGCCCAGTAGCGCAGCGCTCCATCGTCGGACGTGTCCTCGGCGTTGGCCCGCTGCCACTCGGCGTACTCGCGGTACTGCCGCATCTGCGGCAGCTTCGGCGGGGTGCCGCTGAACCTGGCCGCGTAGAACGCGCCGAGGTCGCGCAGGATCACGTCAAACGACCAGCCGTCAGAGACCGAGT
>PLDT01000248.1:1829-60958 GCA_003136255.1 Actinomycetota bacterium | reverse complement strand
AGCAGCTCATGGCGCGCGACCACATCATCGAGCGCACCCTGCAGCACCGCGAGATCCACCGCACCGGTAATACGGAACGCGGAAACGATCACGAACCGACCGCCGAACGGCCCGCCGTCGTCGCCCTGGTCCATGGTGAGGAACCATTCCTGGGTGAAAGACAGCGGGTACCGCTTGGCCTCCTGGTCCAGTGCCACCGAGGTGTCCGTCATTGCCGCGTGTCAGCCTTGCGGTTGAGCACGTGGTCCATCTCCCCGGCTGTGGGTGCCTTGAACAGGTCGGCCATCGAAACCCGGACCCCCAGGGCGGCGCTGATGCGCCCGGCCAGCACCATTGCCTCTATCGAGCGGCCGCCGAGGTCGAAGAAGTCGCTGTCGATGCCGCACCTGGCCACTCCAAGTACCTGGGCGAACAGCTCACACAGCAGTTCCTGCCGGGGCGTCGTGGGCGCCTGGTACGGCAGCAGGCCGGACAGTTCCGGCACTGGCAGTGCGGCGACATTGACCGTGCCCGCCGGCGTGGCTGGGATGTCATCAACAATCACGATAGCCGCTGGCATGCTGCCGTTACTGAGCGTTTTCCTGGCGTAGGCATGCAGCTCAGGTACGTCCAGGCCGGGGCCGGCCGGGACGACGTAGGCGATCAGGCACTGGTCAGCCTGGCCGGCGGCATGCTCGATGACCGTAACGTCGGCGAGCCCAGGATAGGCAGCCAAGGCTGAGCTGATTTCACCGATGCTTTCAGAATCCATCAACGGCTCACCGTCCATCTGCGGGTGCGGCATGGATGCCGGACTGGCTAACTGCCGGGTCACCCCCTCACGGTCGCAGGGCGGGGAAGCCGCTGCACCTTCCCGATTGCGGCCTGACCTGGGCCAGCGTCCCTGGTGCTGAGCCAGTTCGCGCGCAATGCCGGAGGTGCTGACCCACAGCCGGACCTGCGAGAGTGCGGGGACGGGAGGCTCTGAGCCTGATCAAGGCTCAGGGCGGCTGATCTGCGTCCCAGCATCGTAAGAGAGGAAAAAGGGCTTCCGGGCAAATAGCTTTGTATCGAGTCGCTAATCCAATTTACCTTGGATGATTCCGGGTACTCCACGGGAAAGTGAGAAGAAAGATGACCAGCACGACGTCCGCGTCAAGCACACCAAAGATACCCGACGCGCTGATGGCGGAACTCGCCGCCGTGCCAGGCCGTTTGGTCTCGGCTTGGGCGGCGCACGACGCCGAGGCTTTCTCCCAGCTATTCATTCAGGACGGCACGATGATCCTGCCGGGCGTGTACAAGAAGGGTCGCGACGACATCCGGCAATTCATGGAGGCTGGATATGCCGGACCGTACAAGGGAACCAGCGTCACCGGAACCCCGCTCGAGGTCAAGCCGCTTGGCGCCGACGCCTTCGCGCTGGTGACCGTCGGTGGAGTGCTCGAGCCCGGCGAGAAGGAAGTGTCGACCAAGCAGGCGATCCGCGCGTCCTGGATTCTCGTCAAGGACGACGGCACGTGGCGGCTGGCGGTCTATCAGAACTGCCCGCGCGACGCGATTAGCTGAAGGTGCGTCCGCCAGGCCCGCCTGGCGGCCAGGAGGGTTCGCCTAGTGGCCGATGGCGGCGGCCTTTTAAGGCTGCTGGGACGTGTAAGTGTCCTCGTGGGTTCGAATCCCACGCCCTCCGCGCTGAGATCCGCACGTCCAAAGCCCCTGGTAATTCGCTTGGGTGTCGAAGCCCGAGCGATGCCAGGGGCTTTGCGTGCCGTGGAACGCACCGGTACTGGCCGCGTCCCCGCAGTCAGCCAGCTGCCGGCTGGTGCAAGCCGAACGGCACGCCCTGGTTGTCCCGGCACGAACTCGCGTATTTCCCGGCTGGCCCTTCGGACCTGCGCGGGTCAACCTCGCCGCCCAGCTCACGGACGCGCCGGACCGCAGCGTCAAGATCAGGGACGCTGAAGAAGACCACGAGCCCGGGCTCGGGAGCTTCGTGCACTCCGCCCGGGACCCCTGCCGTCTGGATCGCCGCGCTGTTGCGGCCACCTTCGTTGAACTTCCAGCCGAGCAGTGTGCCGTAAAAAACCTGCGCCCGCCGCGGGTCTGGCACCCCGATCTCGAAATGCGAAGGCTCTCCCATACCACCCACCTACTCAGCTCTGCTGAACAGCATCGTGTCCTGGATGCAAACTACCGGCACGATCTGCTCGCGGTCACCGCCCAGTCCACCCTGATGGTGATGTTCGTGACCGCCGCCGCCTGGTCGTGCTGGCGGCGACGGTCACGTCGCTACAACGTTGGCCCTTCAGCTACCCAGCTGGGGCAGCGTCAGGAGGAAAGGCAGGCCGCGTAACCCTTCGGCGCGGTCTGGTACGGGTTCTGGCTGAAGAACAGAGTTGCGCACTCAGCCGTGAATCCGGGATCCTCATCGGGCACGTAGTGCCCCGAGTCGGGCGCGATGATGGTGTGCACGTCGGTGTCCACATTCTCGAAGGACTGTGCCACGCCGCTCCCGAAGCTGTCCTGGCCGCCGACCGCCGCGACTGGGATGGCCAGCTTCGGCTTGGCGGTCGCCAGGTCCCAGGTCTCGTTCGCCGGGAAGGCCCGGTAGTAGTTGTATCCGGCCTCGCGGTTCGCCGGACAGGAATAGGCGCCGTACCAGATGTCCTTGTCCTGTGGGGTGATGGCGGCCGCCTTGTTGGCGAAGCTGTACAGGTAGTTCAGGTACGCCACCTCTGCCTCATGGTTGTTGATGATGTCCTCCGGAGTCGGCGGAGCTGCCATGTTCAGCAGGAAGTGGAAGCTGAAGCTGTAGGCGGACTCCAGGCCGAACCCGTTGAGTTCCGAGTCGAGCACCATCAGCCGCTGTACCTCCGCTGGATAGAGCCGGGCGTAGGCGTAGCCGATGTTCACCCCCAGGTCATGGGCGAGGATTGAAATGTCCCCGAAGCCCAGCGCGGCGACCGCCTCGTGGATCCGGACCGCGGTGTCGGCCGTGGTATATCCACCACTGGTGGGAACGGCCGAATTGCCCAGCCCCGGCAGGTCGAACGCGATCACCGTGTGGCTCTTGGCCAGGGTCGGCATCACCAGGTGCCACTCCCACCAGGTCATGGGCCAGCCGTGCAGGAGCACGAGGACCGGTCCTGACCCGCCGATGACGTAATGAAGGGAATCGCCGGGGATGGCGACCATTCCCTGCTGGAACCCGGCCAGCGTGGGACTCGGGGGCGGCACGCAGACGCCGGAGTTGCTTGACGTCGTCTGGGCCGGTAGCCCGTGCGCTGCCTGCGCCGGTTGGGCACCCACCGCCGCGAGCGTGACGGATACTCCCAGCGCGACCACCAGGCCGCCGATGGCGTAGCGTCGCCATCCGCGCGCGAGATTGGCCTTGCGCAGCAGCCCCGCTACGGCTGCTGCGGACCGTTTTATTGCATGTGACATGCCAACTCCTCCGATTCGGGCAGTGATACGGGCTTGCGTACGGACCAGCGTCCACCGCACCACCTAGTAGGCCTGTCTCCCGATGCGCACGCACCTCCTGGATTGCCAAGCTGATCAGGCGTTTCCTAAACAACGCAGAAATTCAGATTTCGTAGATTCGCCGCGGTAGCCGCTTATCCGCAACCCGCAGTATGCGGGAGTGGGTCAGCAGCTGCGATCGTCGACAGTAAGTCTCGTTAGCGGTGTAGCTATGGGAGGATATGGTGCAGAAGACCGATATTCCGGCGCGAGAGCAGCTTGTTCAGCGCGCGTCCGGACTTGTGCCGGTGCTGCAGAAGCACGCGGCCTGGTCGGAAGAGAATCGGCGTCTTCATGAGGAGTCGATCGAAGCCCTCGCCGACGCCGGCGTCTTCCGTATGCGGGTACCCGCGCGTTACGGCGGATACGAGTCCGACACGCGAACCCTGGTCGACGTGGCCGCCGAGCTCGGCCGGGGCGACGGCTCCGCCGCGTGGACCGCCTCGGTGTACTGGATTCCGGGCTGGATGGCGTGCATGTTCCCCGACCAGGTTCAGGATGAGGTGTTCTCGACCCCGGACGTCCGGGTGTGCGGGACGCTGAGCCCGAGCGCGCTGGCCATCCCGACCGACGGAGGCATCGTCGTCAACGGCAAGTGGGGATTCGTCAGCGGGGCGCTGCACAGCCAGTGGCAGGAGATCATCGCGATCCTGGTCGGCGGCGAGGGCCCGCCGAGCCCGGTCGTCGCGCTGGTGCCGATATCGGACCTGCAGATCATCGACGACTGGTACACCTCGGGGATGAAGGGCAGCGGCAGCGTCAGCACCGCCGCGACGAATGTGTTCGTCCCGCAGGAGCGCGTCCTGCCGATCGGCGCGATCCTGCAGGGTATGTCCGCCTCGCCGGAGAACGCGGCTGCGGAGATCTACCGGGCGCCCCTGCTCCCGGTGGCTTCCGCATCTTCCCTGGGCTGCGTCCTCGGCATGGCGAAGGCCGCGAAGGAAGCGTTCTTCGCGCGGCTGCCCGAACGCAAGATCACCTACACGGGTTACAGCAAGCAAGCCCAGGCACCGCTGACCCATCTCCAGGTCGCCGACGCGGTCAGGAGGATCGACGAGGCGGACTTCCATGCCCACCGCGTGGCGACCCTGGTTGACACCAAGGGCGCCGAGAACGCCCCGTGGACCATCGAGGAGCGCGTCCGGGCGCGCGCTGACCTCGGCGCGGTGTGCCGGCTCAGCAAGGAAGCCGTCGACATCCTGGCCACGGCCAGCGGCGGCTCGTCCATCTACAGTAACCAGCCGATCCAGCGGATCGCCCGCGACGTCAACGCGGTCACCATGCACGCGCTGATGCACCCGGACACCAACGACGAGCTGTATGGCCGGGTCCTGTGCGGGATCGAGCCCGACACGCTCTACATCTGACCAGCCGAACGAGCGGGCGGCCTGCGTGCAGGCCGCCCGCTTTGCGTTTTCCTAAGGCAGCACCACATGCGCGGAGCCCGGTACCTGTCTGGGGTACCGGGCTCCGTGGAGAGCGGGTCGGACGGTCACTCGTGCAGGGAGCGAGCGAACGCCCGTATGTCCCCTACGAAGAGTTCCGGCTGCTCCATGGCGGCGAAGTGACCGCCGCGGTCGAACTCGGTCCAGCGGGTCAGCGTGGGCAGGATGTTCTCCGCCCAACTGCGGATCGGCCGCGACGCGTCCTTGGGGAAGACCGCCACGGCGACCGGCATGGCTAGCGGCCACGGCCCGGCCCACGTGCGGCCGAAGTCAGCGTCGAGGTGCTCAGATTCGTAGTACAGCTGCGCGCTCGACCCCGCGGTCGCGGTCAGCCAGTAGAGCGACACGTTGGTCAGCATCTGGTCGCGGCTTACCGCGTCCTCGGGCCGGTCCGTCGAGTCCGTCCACTCCTTGAATTTCTCCGCGATCCAGGCGAGCTGCCCGACGGGTGAGTCGGTCAGGCCGTAGGCGAGCGTCTGCGGGCGGGTGGCCTGGATCTTCATCCAGCCGAAGCCGTCCTGGAAGAAGTAACCGCCGAATTGCAGCCGCTCCATATCCGACTCGGACAGCTGAGATATGAGCTGAGCCATGACGGCGGGGTCGGGTGGCGGGAGCGTCACGCACATGTTGATGTGCACGCCCGCGACGTGTTCAGGATCGGCGAGGCCGACCCGCAGCGAGATGGGCGAGCCCCAGTCGCCGCCCTGCGCGATGTAGCGGGTGTACCCGAGGCGGCGCATCAACTCCTTCCAAGTTAGCGCCACCCGCTCGGTGTCCCAGCCGAGCTTGTGAGTCGGGCCGGAGAAGCCGTAGCCGGGGATCGACGGGATGATCACATGGAACGCGTCGGCCGGGTCGCCGCCGTGCGCGGTCGGGTTGATCAGTGGATCGATGACATCGAGGAACTCAACGAAGGATCCGGGCCAGCCGTGGGTGAAGATCACCGGCATGGCGTTCGGTTCGGGCGAGCGAGCGTGCAGGAAATGCACCTGCACGCCGTCGATCTCCGTGAGGAAGTGAGGGAACTGGTTCATCCGCGCCTCGGCGGCGCGCCAGTCGAAGCTGGTGCGCCAGTACTCGGCCAGCTCCCTGATATAGCTCAGCGGAGCGCCGCGGCTCCAGCCGACACCGGGCATCTCATCGGGCCAGCGGGTGGCCGCGAGTCTTTGCTTCAGGTCATCGAGCTGCGACTGCGGGACGTCGATCTTGAACTCACGCATCGTGCACCTCTGTTGAAGGGTCTAAGGCCGTTGTTGATCTGCGTCGCGGGTCGGTCTCAGGCGGGGGTGGCAGCCGACGGGCGCCCGGCACGTTGCAGCACCCGCCCCACCCGGATTGCGATGTCCGGGCTCATCAGCGACATGGGGTCCGCGACCAGCCCGGCCACTCGCAAGAAGGCGTCGGTGACGACCGGGTCGTACGCCGCGGCGCCTAGGACCGCCGGGATGTACTGGTTGATCAGGCGGATCTCGTCAGTCCGCTCGCCCTCGACGCCCGGGTAGCCGAGGTCGGCGATGGCGGAGAACTGCCACGGCCCGGCGATCTGGCCTGCCATCTCGCCGAAGAACGCGGCCGCGTTCAGCGGTCCGGGGATCTGCAGGTGCTTGCGCAGCGTCAGCGCCTCCATCCCGGCGACGGTCATGCCCTGGGCGTAGACCGGGTTGAAGCTGCACACGGCGTCGCCCATCACCAGCAGGCCGCCGGGGAAGCGGGTCAGCTGCTCGTAGTGGCGCCAGACACTGGCGGGGAACTTGAACTGCACCGGCTCGTCGACCGGTTCCGCGTCGTGGACGTACTCGTAATGGTCGGGGAGCGGCAGCGACTTGATGTAGGCGAGGAAGCCCTCGGGGTCCGTTGGCGCGTGGTCGCCGAGGACCCCGGTGAGGGACAGCTCGACGGTCTCGCCGTCAGGCAAGAGGTAGCAGAACACGCCGCGCGGAAACGCGGGCGTCCCGGCCTGGTTGATCGCGATGTCGGTGGTGAACGGGTTGCGCTTGAAGCGGTAATGCCGCGTGGTGTAGGCCAGGTTGACCTTGATCCTGTCCTCCGGCGGCGCCTCGTAGCCGAGCTCACGCAGCCAGGCCGGCATCCGCGAGCCGCGGCCGGTGACGTCGACCACCAGGTCGGCGGACAGCACCTCGGGTTCGCTACCCTGCTCGCGACGCTGGATCCGCGCCCCGGTGACCCGCATCTTGTCCGGCGTTGTCTCCAGGCCCACGATGTCGTACTGCTCGAGGAAGCGCACGTTGGGAATGGCCTGGACGTGCCTTCGGACGTGCTCCTCGAGTATCGGCCGGCCGGACGACACGCACACCAGGTCCGAGTCCGACGCCGCTAGCCGGTGGCCGTTGAAGTTCCACTGGATCTGGCCGTTGAAGTCGCCGAGCGTGACCCCGGCCTCTTTCATTCCCGCAGTGAGCCCAGGGAGCAGCTCCTCAAAGATCTCCTGGCCCCTGGCGACCAGGCAGTGCGCGTGGCGACCATGCGGTACGCCGTTGCGGAAGCCGGTCACGCCGGTCAGCTCGTCGCGATCCACGACGACGACGTCGGCGTACTTATCGGCGAGGACACGGGCGGCCAACAGGCCAGCCATGCCACCGCCGAGCACCACTGCGCGTTCTCCATGCTGGTCCTGCATCACGGTTGCCTCCTTGCCTGGCCCGCTGCACTACAAGCGGCGCTGGCGTCCTGGATCACCGGTTCACGCCAGGGCCAGCTGCTAGCTGTCGTGCAGCCAATCCGGCGGCGCCCGGTGGGCACGGCCTTTCCTGCCGGCTATCGCCGTCCTGCATTCCCGACGGTGACATCTGACCTTAGGTGGCGCATCTCTCGGATTGCGCTGCACAAATGCCGAGCGCAATCCGGGAGATGCAGGTGACAGCGGGCCGCTGTCATCGTCGCCTTAGACGTGCGCGGTGCGAGTTGGATCGGATCCGCGCAGCTTGGGCTGCGCGGCGGCTGTCACGAATAGTCGGATCGGGGCAACATGGTGGATTCCAATTCCGTTCAGGAGCGCTTTGCCTGGGTAATGGCGCGGACGCCGGACGCGATCGCGGTGTCGTCGCCCGCGCAGGCGCTTACCTACGCCGAGCTCGACGAGCGGGCCAATCGCATTGCGCACCGGCTGCTCGGCCTGGGCGTCAGGCCAGAAGACCCGGTCATGGTGCTTCAGGAGCGGTCCGTCGAGATGGTTGCCTCGATCTTGGGCATCGTGAAAGCCGGCGCCCTGTACCTGCCCCTACACAGTGCATATCCGTTGCCGCGCCTGCAGTGGATCGCCGACAGCGTGGACCGGCCCGTGCTGCTAGCGGACGCGATCATGCGCGAGCGCGGCTTGCCCGAGGTTCCCACGGTTGTTTTCGTGGACTCGGACGCAGAACAGCGCTCGCTGCCCGGCACCGACCCCGACGTGCGGACCGGGCTTGATCATCTGGTGCACGTGATCTACACCTCGGGCTCGACCGGCGACCCGATGGGAGTCGCCGTCACCCACCGCGGCGTTCTCGGGCTGGCCCTCGATTCCTGCTGGGACGGCGGGGGCCAGGAGCGGATCTTGATGCTGGCGCCGTATGCGTTCGCCGTGTCCACCTACGAGCTGTGGGTGCCGCTGCTGCGCGGTGGCCGCCTAGTCCTCGCACCGCCAGGCCACCTCGACGTCGGCACCTTGCGGAGGCTGATCACCGAGCACCAGATCTCCGCCGTGCACGTGACGGCTGGCCTGTTCCGGGTCGTCGCCGACGAGGCGCCGGAGTGCTTCGCTGGCGTGCGTGAGGTGCTGACCGGCGGCGACGTGATCTCGGCCAAGGCGGTGCAGCAGGTGCTCCAGGCGTGCCCTGACACCGTGGTCCGCGCGACCTACGGCGCGAGCGAGCTGGCGGCGTTTATCACCAATTCGCCGATGCGGGCCCCCTACTCCATGGGCCTGACCGTGCCGGTCGGACGCGGCATGGACAACACCCGGCTGCACGTGCTCGACGAGGACCTCAGGGCGCTGCCGACGGGTGAGGTCGGTGACCTCTACGTCGCCGGTGACCGCCTCGCCCGCGGCTACTACCGGCGGCCCGACGTCACGGCCGAGCGTTTCGTCGCCGATCCGTTCGACGGGGCTGGTCAGCGCATGTACCGCACGGGGGACCAAGTGCGGATGCGGCAGGACGGGCTGATCGAATTCGTCGGACGCTCTGGCGACCAGGTCAAGATCCGTGGCTACCGGGTCGAACTGGCCGAGGTCGAGAGCGTGCTCGCGAGATACCACGGGCTGGCGCACACGGTGGTGGTCGCACGCGAGGTCGAGGACGGCGAGAAGCGCCTGATCGCTTACGCTGTCGCCGAGGCGGGCCCGGTCGACACTGTGCCGTTCGACATTGGCGGGCTGCGGGCGCACGCGACGGAGCTGCTGCCCGAGTACATGGTGCCGTCGGCGTTCGTCACGCTTGATTCGCTGCCGCTGACCCCGAACGGCAAGGTGGATCGCAAGGCACTACCCGAGCCTGTCGTGGAAGTCTCGTCGATCTACCGCGCCCCCCAGACCGCGCGGCAGGAGGTCCTTTGCTCGCTGTTCGCCGAGGTCCTCGGGGTGCCCAGGGTCGGACTCGACGACAGCTTCTTCGAGCTGCACGGAGAGTCGCTCATGGCCATGCGGCTGATCAGCTCGATCCAGGACCGTTTGAGTATCGAGCTGCTGGTCTCTGACATCTTCGACGCGCCCACGGTTGCCGAGCTTGACCAGCAGGTTGAGAAGGCCCTGCAGCAGTCGCGGGCCTGAGTCCAGTTCGAGCTGGAATGACGCCGGCCATGGCGAAGCTCGCGACGACGGTGGGACAGGCTCTTGCCGCCGAAGGGGTCAGGGTTGCGTTTGGCGTCGTCGGCAACGCGAACTTCCTCGCCGTGGCCGGGCTCATGGCGGGTGGCGCCAGGTACGTCGCCGCCCGGCATGAGGGCGGGGCCGTCGCGATGGCGGACGCATATTACCGGGCGACGGGGGAGGTCGCGGTCGCCGCGACCACGTACGGGCCGGGCCTGACCAACACCGCGACCGGGCTGGTCGAGGCGGTCAAGCACCGCAGTGGCGTACTGCTGCTCAGCGGCGACCAACCGGCGGGCAGGCCGCGGCCGATCGACATCGACCAGGGCGCGTTCGCCGCGGTACTGGGGGCTAGGACCGTTCGTGTCACCGACCCGGCGACGGCCCGTGGGGCTGTCGCCCGCGCGCTCGAGCTAGCGCGCGGTGGCCCGCGCCCGGTTGTGCTCAGCCTGCCCGCCGACCTGCTCGGCGTCGGTGTGCCTGACCAGCCCGCCTGTCATGAGCTGCCCCGCACATGCTCTGGGTCTGACCTTCGCCCGGTGTCGGCTGCCCGCCAGCTCGACGCGGCGCTTGACGTCCTGGCCAGCGCGCGGCGCCCGCTGCTGCTCGCCGGGCTCGCAGCGTACCGTTCCGGCGCCGCGCTGCCAATCGCCGTGCTCGCTGACCGGATCGGCGCGCTGCTTACGACCACGGTGATGGCCGGCGGCCTGTTCCGCAACAGCCCGTGGTCGCTCGGGATCTGCGGTGGCTTCGCCTCGCCGCGGGCCGCCCGGCTCATGGGCGAGGCCGATGTGGTCGTCGCGTTCGGGGCGAGCCTGAACGAGTTCACGCTGCACGGCGGCATAGTGCTCAATCCAGGCGCCACGCTCGTGCAGGTCGATCTGGGCGCCGCCCCGACTGTGAGCCGGGTTGACCTGTGCGTCACGGGCGACGCGGCGCGGGTCGCCAGCGCTCTGCTGGACGGCGTGCGCGCCCGCGGCCTGGTGGCAGCTAGCTGGCGAGACGAGGTGGCAGCTGACATCGGGCCGGCCGACTGGGAGCACGAGGCGTACGACGACGCGAGCACGGTCAGCCGGATCGACCCGAGGACCTTGTCGCTGGCCCTGGCCGGCCTGCTGCCGGCGGAAAGGACGCTGGTCATGGACGGCGGCCACTTCGTCGGGTGGCCGGCTATGTACTGGCCGTCCGCCGACCCGTCCGCGCTCGTATTCACCGGCGCGGCGCTGCAGACCATCGGTCTCGGCTTCGCGGGCGCGGTCGGTGCTGCGGTCGGCAGAACGGACCGGACGACGGTCGTGGCCCTTGGCGACGGCGGCGCGCTGATGGGGCTGCCTGAGCTCGAGACCCTCATCCGCGTCGCGCACTCCGCGCTCGTGGTGATATTCAACGACTCCGGCTACGGCGCGGAGGTCCACATGTACCGCCCGCTGGTCGCCGACACCAGCCCCGCAACCTTCGGCGATGCCGACTTCGCCGCCGTGGCTCGCTCATTCGGCGCCAAGTCGGCCACGGTGCGCACCCTCGCCGACCTGGCTGGGCTGCGCGCCTGGAACGAGACGGGCGGCCACGGCACCTACCTGCTCGACTGCAAGGTCGTGCCCGACGTAGTTGCCGAATACCCCGGCAGGCATCAGCTGGCCCACAACACGGATATCCGCGAGAAGGAGCGTGAACCATGAGCACCACCAGTGCCGGACAGCCAGCGGTGACGGAGACCGAGCGAGCCCCGTTGTCGCTGAACCAGGAATTCGTCTGCCTCTTCGACTCCGGCGGTCAGGACGGGCCGTTCGGTCCGCATTACCACATCGTCGAGGCCTGGCGCGTCACCGGGCACGTCGATGCCGTCGCGATGCGGCGCGCGCTGCGCAATGTAGTGGAACGGCACGAGGCGCTGCGCACCGTGATCGTGCGCGACGGCGACGACAAGTACCAGGAAATATTTCCTGCTTCGACGCCTGAGCTCTCGGTGCGTGACCTACCCGCCGAGCCGGGGAAGTCACGTGATCAGCAGGCAGAGGAACTGATCAGGGAGCTCGAGAACGGCGAGATCGACGCGAATCAGCCGCCGCTGATCAAGGCAGTGCTCGCCAGGTTCGACGACCAGGACTCGGTGCTCGCCCTGATCACGCACCACATCGCCACCGACGGCTGGTCGGTACGGCTGATCATCCGCGATCTGGTCAACCGCTACGCGGCCCATCAGGGCTTCGACGTGCCCGAGTTGCCGAAGGCGCCGCAGTACCGGGAATTTGCCGCCTGGAGCCGCGAGGCGTCCGACGCTCAGCCGGCCGGCGCCATCGATTACTGGCGCAAAGCATTGTCGGGCGCCCTGATCAGCGCGCTGCCCACCGACTTCGCCCGGTCGGCCGGCGTGCCGCATACAACCGGCGCGTACCGCTTCTCGATCCCCGCCGACCTGGCCTCCGCCGCTACGAAGCTGGCCGCCGCGAGCCGCAGCACGACCGCCATCGTGCTGCTCGCCGCGTATCAGATCGTCGTCCAGCGAAAGCTCGAGTCCAAGGACGTCATCGTGGCGACCTTTACCCCGGGCCGCGGCGGTCGGCGGTTCGAGGACACCGTCGGGTCGTTCTTTAACTTCATCCCGCTGCGCACCGAACTCACCGGATGCGCGACGTTCCGCGAAGTACTGGAGCGGACCCGCCGGACCTGCCTGGACGCCTACTCTCGTGACATCCCGAGCATCCACATCTTCGGCCTGGCGCCAGAACTGATGGGGCCCGCCATGTCCGATAACGCGGCCGCCGCTGTGTTCCAGGTGTTCCCCGACCCGGTCATGCTCGCCGATAACACCCCTGGCGACCTGAAGTTCGTCGAGATATCGCGGGAGCCGCGGGGCCAGGAGCGGACCTCGGCCATGCCGGACGGGGTCCTGTGGACGCTGAGCGCCGCCCCGTCGGGCGACATGATCGCGGCGATCACGTTCAAGCGCAACATCTTCGGCGAGGCGACCATCGCCGCGATGGCGGAGGAGTTCTCGCAGGTGCTACGCCAGGTCCTGGCGTCGCCCGACGCGCCGCTCCGGCTCGGCTGAGCGAGAAGGGCCCGGGCTGGCGTTGGCGAGCCAGCCCGGGCCCGGCGCGTGGGCCCGGCCAGGTTCAGTCATCAATGGCCTGATAGGCCAGGGTCCAGAAGTCTCGGTAGATATTCGGCGGAGTGAAGACGAACTTCGCGCAGCCGGTCATCAGGATCATGTCCAAGTCCTCGCTGGGGTCGGCGTACCAGACCGAGCCGAGCCCGCCATTCCAGCCGAACCGCCCGGCCGGCTCGCCGAAGCCGTCCCGCTTGGTGACAACCGACATGCCCAGCCCCCAGCCGTGGTTAGCGAAATACGGGGCGAACAGCCCGGCTTCCTGCTTCTGTTCGGGCGTGAGCTGGTCGGTGGTCATCATCTCGATCGACGTCCTGGACAACAGTCGACCGCCGTCATACGTGCCCTGGCGCAGCATCATCTCCCCGAAGGCCAGGTAGTCCTGCACCGTCGAGACCAGGCCGCCCGCGCCGGAGGGGAACGCCGGCGGCTGGCGCCACTTGCTGTCAGCGGCGGCGTCGTAAACATCGACCCCGTTGTCGTGGTAGCCGGTGGCGAGCCGAGTCAGGCTCGCCGCCGGCACGCTGAAGCCGGTGTCAGCCATCTTCAGCGGCTCGAATATCCGCTCGCGGAGGAATTCGTCGAACGGCTGGCCTGCGGCGCGCGCGACTAGTACGCCAAGCACGTCCGAGCCGGTGTTGTACATCCAGCCGGCACCGGGTTGATGCATCAGCGGCAGCGTGCCGAGGCGGCGGATCCACTCATCGGGCGCAGGCGACACCGCCGGGTCTGGCGGACCCTGGCCCAGTTGCAGGTCGTCCATCGCCTGCTGGATGGGATAGGTGCCAGGCGGTGCGATAACCATGCCGAGGCCCCAGACGAACGTCAGCAGGTCACGCACGGTTACCGGCCGGCTGGCCGGAACGGTGTCGTCGAGCGGGCCATCCGGGTGCCGCATGACCACGCGGTCGGCCAGTTCGGGCAGCAGTCCGTCCACCGGATCCTCGAGCCGCAGCTTGCACTCCTCCACGCAGATCATCGTTGCGGCGGCCGTGATCGGCTTGGTCATCGAGGAGATACGGAA
Source organism: Actinomycetota bacterium (assembly GCA_003136255.1). Classification (GTDB taxonomy): domain Bacteria; phylum Actinomycetota; class Actinomycetes; order Streptosporangiales; family Streptosporangiaceae; genus Palsa-504. The sequence continues at coordinate 47,075 of PLDT01000248.1, read as the reverse complement.
GATCGTGTCATTGTGGATGGGCGTGCCAGCCAGGTCGGCCGCGCCGATCGGCTCGATCAACGCGTCGCCTCGCCGGCTCACCGCCAGCACGAGCCCGGGTACCTCGCCGCGCTCGACGTAGCCCGCCATGACGTCGCGCATGCGGGCCAGCCGCGATTTCGACAATCCGCCGCCGCTCATGTCCTGTTTCCTCCATTAACGTAGTTAATTCCCGACGTTGGCATCCGGCCCCTGGCCGCGCATCTCCTTCCTTGCGTCGCGACGATCCGGCGGCCGGTCGGTGCCGCGGGGCTCAATGGCGGCCGTGGGCGGGGGCAATCTCGAAGATGTGCGGCTATGCGGCATCGCCGCAAGGTGAGGGAGTTAGGGTGCCGCAGACTTCTCGCGCAAAAGCGAGCTGCCCCTCTGACCGGCGTTGCCGTGCAGTAGCAGATTTCGCCGGATTACACCGGTGATCGGGTTACCAGGGAGAAGTCTGTGGAAGCAGTGAAGAGCCCGTCGCGAGCCGAGCTTGTTCAGCGTGTCGCGGACATCGCGCCCGTGCTACGAGCGAATGCGCTGTGGGGTGAGCAGAACCGGCGCCTGGCCGACGAGGTGGTTGACGCGATGATCGGCGCCGGGGTGTTGCGCATGCTGGTTCCCAAGCAATACGGCGGCTACGAAAGCGACATGCAGACGGTCGTCGACGTGGGCATCCAGCTCGGCCGGGGAGACGGGTCGCCGGCCTTCTGCGCGACCGCCTGGTGGGCGCAGTGCTGGGCGGTCGCGCACTTTCCCGACCCGGTCCAGGATGAGATCTTCGGAGACAGCCCGGACGTGCGGATCTGCGGCACCCTGGTGCCGAACGGCAAGGGTGAGATCACCAAGGACGGCGTCCTGGTGTCCGGCGAGTGGGGGTTCAACAGCGGCGCCTGGCACAGCCAGTGGAAGTTTTTCTCCACGCTGGCGCTCAACCCGGCCGGCGAGATCGAGCCGATCGCGTGCGTCGTGCCGATGAGCGACCTGGAGATCGTTGACGACTGGGATGTCGCGGGCCTGCGCGGCACCGGCAGCATCACGCTGGTCGCCAGGGACGTGTTCGTCCCGCGGGAGCGCTACCAGTGGATGAGCCAGGTCGCCCGGCAGGAATACGACTCCGAGCGGAACGCCGACTCGCCCTGTTACCGCGGCCCGATCATCGGGGTGCTCTCGAACATCAACACCGGCAAGCAGGTCGGACTGGCGCAGGCCGCCAGGGATGCGTTCCTCGAGCGGATCCACCGCCGTACCATCCAGCACACCAACTACGCGACGCAGGCCGAGTGGCCGGTCACCCACCTTCAGGTGGCCGAGGCCGACCTGAAGATCGACGAGGCCGAGTACCACGCCCGCAGGCTCGCGGCCCTGGTGGACCTCAAGAACTTCAGCAACGAGCCGTACACGTTGCGCGAGCGGGCGTACTGCCGGGTCGCGGTCGGCCGGGTGTCACAGCTCTGCTGCGACGCGGCCAATATCTACAACATGGCCGCCGGTGCGGGCGGCATTTACACCTCGATGCCCATCCAGCGCATTCAGCGCGACCTCCAGGCGATCAGCCTGCACGCCGTCAACATGCCGGTCAAGAACTATGAGCTCTACGGCAGGGTCCTATGCGGCCTAGAGCCGAACACGTTCTTTATCTAGCGCCCCATCAAGTTCCTTTTGCCTCTGCAATAACCGCCGGGCCAGCGAGCCAACCGGCACGATGGAACATTGAGCCGGTCCTAAGCGGCCCAATGCGGCGTCGTGGCGGATCCGGTGCTGGTTAGACGGTCTGCTGCGACTCGGCGAGGAGGCCTACGTAGCCGATGTCCACGATCCGCTGAGCGCGGGAGGCGTAGACCTCCTGATCGTCCGGGGCGAACGTGCCCAGCCCGTCGACGTAGCGGTTGAACATGCAGAACGCGGCGGCGATCAGCACGCAGTCATGGATCTCGGCATCGGTAGCTCCCTCGGCACGTGCAGCGTCCACCAGGTCCTGGGTCACCGACAGCCCGCCTTTCTGCACCGCGGCCGCGATGTCCAGCAGCGCCCTGAGCTTCGGTGACACCGGCGCGTTCGAAACATCGGTACAGACCTGCCGCACGAGCGGCATCCCTTCGGGCAGCTGCGCCGCCGCGTAGGCCGAATGCGACGAGCAGCAGTACTTGCACTCGTTCAGCGACGACACATAGGACGCGATCAGCTCCCGCTCACCCCTGGTCAAGGTGTTCGGCTCCCGCAGCAGGACTTCCACCAGCTCATTCAGCGGCTGCGCGGTCTCCGGCCTGAACCGGAACAGGCCGCGGATGCCTGGTTCATCTGAGTTAAGAGTGATGTGCGCCATGACGGGTTCCTTTGAGTCGGCCGGTACGGATGCTCACCGTGCAGCATCGGATACCCGCGCAGACCTGTCAACCCTGCCGGATAACTCACCGAAGCTCGCGGCCGCGGCCTCGTAGAGCCAGCCGATATCTTCGGGCAGATCCTCCTGGTCACGGCCCAGCTCTAGTAGCACGAGGCCGCAGAGCGTGGCCCAGCCGAGTATGGATGCCGGAGGAACGGACAGGCGCGGTAGCCGCGTTATCAAGCTCTGGCCTGCGGTGCGGTGGCCACCCAGTCCCAGTGCCAACCTGAAGCTGGCCGGGTGATCCAGGGCCCAGCCGCGGAACTCCCGGGCCATGCCGGACTGATCGCGAGCGGATTCAACCGCGGCGCACAATTCGCTGATCACGGACTCGCTCAAGGCGCTCATAAGCGCATCCAGGCTCGGGTAATAACGGTAGATCGCGGGAGCGGTCACACCCACCTGACGCGCGATAGCCCGCAACGAGATTGCGCTGGGGCCGTCCTTTTCCAGCAGCAGCCGCGCGGTGCCGATGATCTCATCGGTCATTTCTCTGCGAAGTCGTTCACGGCGGAGCTGTTCGGCCATGCCATGCACTCTCCTTCACCGACGTTATACGACGCGATACGGTTCCGGGCTTCTCGTGAATTGCTCTCATGGCCAGGGATTCTCATGCAATGAGCAAGGTCCGAGATGGGAGCGGGACGGCGGCTGCCGCAGATTTGAGGCGTATGCACATCGACATGCCGCCATGTCCCAGGCAACGCTACTTGTCAGCTGTGAGGTAGAAACATGTCAACTACGCGCACCAGGCTCCGCCGCCTCGTGCCCGCATTCGTGGCTATCCCGCTACTGTTGGGCCTTTTGGTCGGCGCGAACATGGCAGTTGCGTCACCCGTAAATGCGAACCAGGTCGCGACGGCGTACAAGTTCCAGGGCATGCCGATCGCGATGCCGCCCGGTTACCACCCGACTCAGACGATCCGCCAGGTGAACGGCGCCTATCAGCACCTGGTGTCGTGGATCTCGTCGGTGGGCGCCAGCATCGCGATGACCGACGTAACCGGTCATGGCCTGGCCGACGGCATGTGCATCGTCGACACGCGGACCAACGACGTGATCATCACGTACGCGCCGACGGCGCCGGCCGCAGACCGGTTCACGCCGTTCGTGCTCAACCCGGCGCCACTGCCCTACAACTCGACCATGGCTCCGATGGGCTGCGTGCCCGGCGACTACAACGGCGACGGCCGGATGGACTTCCTCGTCTACTACTGGGGCCGCACTCCGATCATCTACCTGGCGCGGTCGAACGCGACCACTCCTTCGGCCAAGGCCTACAAGCCGGTGGAGCTGCTGCCCGAGGACGTGAACGGGCAGTACAACGGGCCGGACTGGAACACCAACGCGGTCGCCGTCGCCGACTTCGAGGGCAACGGTCATCCCGATCTGTTCCTGGGGAACTACTTCCCGGACTCCGCGGTGCTCGACCCCAACGGCATCGACAACGTGCAGATGCCCTCGTCGCTGTCCGACGCGCAGAACGGCGGCGGTGACTACATGTTCCAGTGGCTCGGCGGCACCTCGGGACCGAATCCGACCGTGCGCTACCAGATAGTCGACAACGCGATCCCGTATGCCGACTCGACCGGGTGGACGCTGGGCGCGGCCACCGCGGACCTGACCGGTGACGGGCTGCCCGACCTGTACATCGCGAACGACTTCGGGCCCGGCCACCTGCTGTACAACGAGTCCACCCCCGGGCATCTGAAGTTTGGCCTCGCGTGGGGACAGCGCGGGGCGCTCACGCCCAAGTCGTTCGTGCTCGGCCGGGGATCGTTCAAGGGCATGGGCGCCGACTTCGGCGACCTGGCCGACAACGGCCGGTACGACCTGATGATCAGCGACATCACCACCCCCTGGGGCCTGCAGGAAAGCAACCTCGTCTTCATGAACCAGGCCACCAGCGGCCAGCAGATGCAGCAGGACCTGGCGCGGAGCGTCGCGCCCTTTAACCAGGAAGCCGAACAGATGGGCATGGCCTGGACCGGCTGGACCTGGGATGTCAAATTCGGCGACTTCCTGAACAACGGGAACCTTGATGTCGTCCAGACGGACGGTTTCATCAAGGGGACGATCGACCGCTGGAACTGGCTGCAGGAAATGGCCATGACCAACGACGATCTGCTCAGCAATCCGGCGAACTGGCCGCTGGTCGAGCCGGGCGACGACATCGCGGGCCACCAGTGCCCCGCGTTCTACGCCGACGGCGGCAACGACAAGTACGTGAACATCAGCAAGCAGCTCGGCATGTGCACTACCGCCGACCAGACTCCGACCAGGGGCGTCGCGACGGCCGATGTTCAAGGCAACGGCGTGCTGGACTTCGCGCTAGCTCGTCAGTGGGGACCGCCCGTCTTCTACGCGAACGAGTCGCCGAACCTCGGGCACTACCTCGGCCTGAACCTTTACCGGCCAGCTGTGGACGGCGGTACGCCGGGCCAGGGCCTTGAAGGCCTCGGCGCCCCCGCGTATGGGACGACGGTCACGATCGACACCCCTGGACACACCCAGATCTCTCAGCTCGACGGTGGCAGCGGCAGCGCGGGCAAGCGCAGCTTCGAGGTCTCCTTCGGGCTCGGCTCCTACGACGGTCCGGTCACGGTGCACCTGCAATGGGTCGACAACAGCGGCCAGCAGCACCAGCAGACCATCGCGCTCACCCCCGGAACCCACAACCTGATGCTCACCAGCACTGCTGCGGAGGTTGCTAGCTCATGACCGCCACGATCCAAGCCCAGGACGGCGCGCTTGCCACGCCGCCGCCCGCGAAGGCGAAAAAGCCGGCTGACCCCCGCTATCTCGCGCTCCGCAACTTCGCGATCTCGATCAGCGCGTTCAACGTCTTCGGCTACACCCTGCTGGGTTTCGAGCAGCCCTGGCTGTTTGCCCTGTTCGCGGTCATCACCGCATACACCACGGAGATCACCTTCGAGACGATCAGCGCCTGGGCCTACAAGCGCCGGCCGGAATACCGCGGCAAGGGGCCACGCGGCGTGTACGAGTTCCTGCTGCCCGCGCACATCACGGCGCTCGCCGTCAACATGCTGCTGTACGCCAACAACCAGTTCTGGCCGATCATGTTCGGCGTGATCCTGGCGGTCAGCGCGAAGTACGTGCTGCGGGCGCCGATCAACGGCAGGATGCGCCACTTCATGAATCCGTCCAACTTCGGCATCAGTGTCTGCCTGCTGCTGTTCGCCCGCTGGCTCAGTATCTCGCCGCCGTACATGTTCTCCGAGTGGGCGAGCTCCTACTTCCGCCTGTTCATCCCGATCGTCATCCTGGTCTCCGGGACCGTGCTCAACACCATGCTGACCAAGCGGGTCGCGCTGATCGTGGGCTGGATGGGCGGCTTCTTCATCCAGGCGTTCGTCCGGCACTGGCTGTGGGGCGTCCAGCTGAACACCGCGCTCAGCGTCATGACCGGTATCGCGTTCATCCTGTTCACCAACTACATGATCACCGACCCCGGCACCTCCCCGACGCGGCCGCGTGCTCAGTTCATGTTCGGCAGCAGCGTGGCCTTCGTCTACGCGGTGCTGATGCAGTTCAACATCGTCTACACGCTGTTCTTCGCGACCTCGATCGTCTGCGCCTTCCGTGGTCTGGGCTGGTGGGGCGCGTACTGGCTCAAGAGGCGCCGGTCCGCGGACGCCGGACCCACGGGCGCGACCATGGTCGACCCAGGCGCAGTGAAGGAGGTTCCCGCCAGCAACGGCGCTGGCGGGAAGGTAGCGGCGGGAGAAACGGTTACCGCATGAACACGCCCATCGCCATCGTCGGCATCGCCTGCCGGTATCCCGACGCCAGTTCTCCCGGGGACCTGTGGGAGAACGTGCTCGCCGGGCGCCGGGCGTTCCGCCAGATCCCGGACGAGCGGCTCAGGCTCGAGGACTACTGGTCACCGGATCCGGCCGCGCCGGACAGGTTCTACACCCGCAAGGCCGCGGTCATCGAGGGCTTCGAGTTCGACCGGGTGAAGTACAAGGTCGCCGGCAGCACGTTCCGCACTACCGACATGACGCACTGGCTGGCGCTGGACACCGCGGCCCGGGCGCTGGACGACGCGGGCTTCGCCGACGGCGACGGGCTGCCCAGGGCCAGCACGATCGTGATCGTCGGGAACAGCCTGGCCGGGGAGTTCACCCGGGCCAACCTGATGCGGCTGCGCTGGCCCTACGTCCGGCGCACGCTGAGCTCGGCGCTCACCGAGATCGGCTGGGATGACGACCAGCTGGCCGGCTTCCTGCCCGGCCTCGAGCAGCGCTACAAGAGCGCGTTCCCGCCGATCGACGAGGATACGCTGGCGGGCGGCCTGTCTAACACGATCGCGGGCCGGATCTGCAATCACTTCGACCTCGGCGGCGGCGGGTTTACCGTGGACGGTGCCTGCTCGTCGTCGCTGCTGTCGGTGGTGACCGCGTGCGCCGCGCTCAACGACGTGGCAGCAGACGCGGCGGTGGCCGGCGGCGTCGACCTGAGCATCGACCCGTTTGAGATCATCGGGTTCGCCAAGACGGGCGCGCTCGCCACCGGCGAGATGCGGGTCTACGACCGGCACTCCAACGGCTTCTGGCCGGGGGAGGGCTGCGGCATGCTCGTGCTGATGCGGCAGGGCGACGCGGAAGCGCGCGGACTGCGGATCTACGCGACGATCGCCGGGTGGGGGTACTCCTCCGACGGCAAGGGCGGCATCACGCGGCCGGAGGCGGCCGGGCACAAGCTGGCGCTCAACCGAGCCTACGGGCTGGCGGGATTCGACATCGGCACCGTCGGCTACCTGGAGGGGCACGGCACCGGGACCGCCGTCGGTGACGCCACCGAGCTGCAGGCGTTCAGCGAGGCCCGCCGCGCCGCCAGTCCCGCCGCGCCGACCGCTGCCATCAGCACCATCAAGGGCAACATCGGGCACACCAAGGCGGCCGCGGGCGTCGCCGGGCTGATCAAGGCCACCATGGCCGTGCATCACCAGATCATCCCGCCGGCTACCGGTCATGCCGATCCTCATCCAATCCTGACCGGGGACTCGCCAGCCCTGCGGGTGCCGCTGACCGCAGAGTTGTGGCCGCAGGAGCAGCCCATCCGCGCGGGCATATCATCCATGGGCTTCGGCGGGATCAACGCGCATGTGGTCCTCGCCGCGCACAGCGACGCACAGGCGATGCGTCGTACCAACCTCGACTCACGCACGATCCGGCTGGTCGCCTCCCGCCAGGACAGCGAGCTGCTGCTGCTGGACGCCGCGAGTACCGCCGACCTGAGCGGTCGCGTGGCCAGCCTGGCGTCCCTGTGCAGCCGTCTGGCCTTCGCCGAGCTAGGTGATCTGGCCGCGACGCTCGCTCGGGAACTCGGCGGCGGCCCCGTGCGCGCGGCCGTCGTCGCCGCGACACCGGACCAGGCCGCGGACCGCCTCGCCATGCTGGTCCAACTGCTCGATAGCGGCGCCAGCGAAGCGATCGACGTTGCGGGCGGGCTGTTCCTCAGCCGTGCGGTCGACGCCCCCCGGATCCGGTACCTCTTCCCCGGCCAGGGCTCCGGTAAGGGAACCGAGGGCGCGCTGCGGCGGCGGTTCGCGGTGGTCCGTGACCTCGGCCAGACGTTCAGCGTTCCCGAGGACGGCGACCTGGTCGCCACCGCGGTCGCGCAGCCCCGCATCGTGAGCTCCTCCATCGAGGGCCTGCGGGTGCTCGCCCTGCTCGGCATCGAGGCCGAGGCCGCCGTCGGGCACAGCCTCGGGGAGCTGACCGCGCTGCACTGGGCGGGCGCGATGGACGAAGCGGAGCTGATGGCCCTGGCCACCGAACGGGGCCGGGTCATGGCGCAGGCCAGCGAAGGCGGCGGCGCCATGGCCAGCATCGCGGCCAGCCCGGACCAGGTCGAGCCGCTGCTGCCCGGCGCTAACGGCACAGGCGGTAAAGGCGGTGCGGGCGGTAAGGGCGGTTCGGGCGCTAAAGATGGCGCGGAGGTCGTCATCGCCGGCTACAACGGTCCCGCTCAGACCGTCATCTCCGGACCGGCCGAGGCGGTCGAGCGGGTGTGCCGCGTGGCCGCGGCGGCCGACCTGGTCACGAGCCGGATCCCGGTCTCGCATGCCTTCCACTCACCGATGGTGGCGCCCGCCGCGGAGGGGCTTGCGCGCTACCTGACCGGCCGCGAGTTCAAGCCGATGACCCGGCAAGTCCTGTCCACCGTTACCGGTGGCGCGCTGGCCATCGACGCGGACTTGGCGGAACTGCTGGTGCGGCAGGTGCGCGAACCGGTCCGCTTCAGCGCGGCGGCCGGCCAGATGGCCGCGACCGCGGACCTGCTTATCGAGGTCGGGCCCGGCCGGGTGCTGTCCGGCCTGGCCGCTGGGATCGCGCCGGACGTTCCGGTGATCCCGCTGGATACCGACGGCGCGTCGCTGGCCGGTGTGCTGTCCGCAGCGGCGGCTGCTTACGTGCTCGGCGCCCCGGTCAGGACCGATGTCCTGTTCGCCGACCGCTTTACCAGGCCGCTGCCACTGGACAAGCAGTTCCGGTTCTTCGCCAGCCCATGCGAATCCGCGCCCGTGGACTCGGCGACCGCGGCCTCGGTGACCGTCGGCTCGGTGACCGCGGGCTCGGTAGTCGCAGGCTCGGTGGTCGGGGCGCTGCCCACGGAACCGCACGCAGATTCCGGAACTCCGAACCACGGCCCGTTCGGCGAGAATGACGGCGAACAACCACGCGACAGCCTGCAGATCCTGCGCCGCCTGGCCGCCGAGCGGGCTGAACTGCCGATCGATTCGGTGCAGCCCGACAGCCATCCGCTAGATGAGCTGCACATGTCCTCGATAACCGTGGGGCAGATCATGAACCAGGCGGCGCGCGAGCTCGGCGTATCCGCGCCGATGGTGACGTCCGCCTTCGCCACCGCGACGCTGGTCGACCTGGCGCAGGCTCTGGACGAGCTCGCGGACACCGCACTGCCAGGTGACGCCGATGCGGACCTGCCGCCCGAAGGCATCGGGCCCTGGGTCCGGTCGTTCTCGGTGGAGCTCATCGAGCACGACCGGCCGGCCCGCGTGGCCGCCCAGGCCGACGGGACCTGGGAGATTTTCTCCCCGCCCCGCCACCCGCTGAGCAGGGCACTGAGCCACGCGCTTGGTGCGGCCAAACTCGGCGACGGCGTCGCGCTCCTGCTGCCGCGGGAGTGCGGTGCCGAACACGCCGGCCTCATGCTCGCCGCGGCCCGGGCCGCGCTGTCGCACACCGGACCGTGCCGTTTCGTGGCCGTTCAGGACCGGCGCGGTGCGGCCGGACTGGCCAAGACGCTGCACCTGGAAGCGCCCGCCGTGCCAGTGACCGTCATCACCCTCCCGCTGGCCGCTCCGATTCCCGCGACGCGGGCCGCGGAACTCGCGGACGCGATCGTGGCCGACGTCGCCGCGACCGAGAGCTTCAGCGAGGTGCATTATGACGCGGCGGGCAGCCGCCGGGTGCCCCTGCTGAGGCCCGTCACGGACCTGGCCGACCACACCGCCGAACTCCCGCTCGGGCCCGGTGACGTGCTGCTGGTCAGCGGCGGGGGGAAGGGCATTACCGCCGAATGCGCGCTGACGCTGGCTCGCGATACCGGCGCGGCTATCGCCCTGCTCGGGCGATCCGATCCGGCGGCGGACGCGGAACTCGCCGCCAACCTGGGCCGGATGGACGCGGCCGGCGCGAGGTATGCCTACGTCAGAGCCGACGTAACCGATGCTGGTGAGGTCGCGGCGGCAGTGGCGCAGGTCAGCGCCGACCTGGGGCCCGTCACGGCGATCCTGCACGGTGCTGGGCGCAACGCGCCAGTCCCGCTCGCCCTCCTGGACGAGACCTCCTTCCACGCGACGCTGGCACCCAAGATCGGCGGGCTGGAGGCACTGCTGGCCGCGGTGGACCCGGCCTCGCTCAAGCTGGTGATCACGTTCGGCAGCATCATCGGGCGAGCCGGGCTGCGCGGCCAGGCGGACTATGCCACCGCCAACGACTGGCTTACCGATATGACCAAGCAGCTGCAGGCCCAGTCGATTGAGCAGGGCAGCCCGCAGTGCCGGTACGTGGCACTGGAGTGGTCAGTGTGGTCCGGCGCCGGGATGGGCGAGAAACTCGGCGTTTTGGAGTCGCTGATCCGGGAGGGCATCAGCCCCATCTCCCTCGATGTCGGCATCGAGATGCTGCGCAGGGTGCTCGCCACCCCGGCGGCGCCGTCCAGCCTGGTGGTGATGAGCCGTTCGGGCGACCTGCCGACCATCACGCTCGAACCGAGCGAGCTGCCGCTCACCCGGTTCATCGACCGGCCGCGGGTCCACTACCCCAGCATCGAGCTGATCGCGGACGCTGAGCTGTCCGCGGACCGCGACCCGTACCTCGTCGATCACCTGCTCGACGGCGACCTGCTGTTTCCCGCGGTGCTCGGTATGGAGGCCATGGCCCAGGCAGCGGCGGTGCTGGCCGGCCCTGCCGGTCCGGTCGTGCTGGAGAACGTGGAGTTCCTGCGCCCGATCGTGGTACCGCCGGACGGCACGGTGACGATCCGGATAGCGGCGCTCAACCGCGGCGACGGAGTCGACGTGGCCATCCGCAGCAGCGATACCGGTTTCCAGTCCGATCATTTCCGTGCCACGCTCCGGCACACCGGCACCCGTCCCTTCGACGCTCATCGGCCGGTGCCGACGGCGGGTACCTCACGGGTTCCGCTCGACGCGGCGGCCGACCTGTACGGCGGCGTCTTCTTCCAGGGCAAGCGCTTCCAGCGTGTCCTCGGTTACCGGCGGCTGGCCGCCACGTCGTGCGTCGTCGATATCTCGGCCGGATCCGGTGACGAGTGGTTCGGTTCCTACTTCTCCCGGGCCATGATCCTCGGCGATCCGGGTGCTCGCGACGCGTTCATGCACGGCATCCAATGCTGCGTTCCAAACGCGACACTGCTTCCGGCGGGCGTCGAGCGGATCTACCCGGCGCACCCGGAGGAGCTCACCGGGCAGGTCATCTTGCACGCGGCGGAACGGAACAGGGACGGTGACACGTACACCTACGACCTGGACGTCTGCGCCGAAGACGGGCGGATCCTGGAGCGCTGGGAGGGGCTGCGCCTGCAGGCCGTGCGCAAGACCGATGGCCGCGGGCCGTGGATTCCCGCGCTACTCGGGCCGTTCCTGGAACGGCAGGCGGCGGAGCTCACTGCGAGCGCAGTGCGGTGCGTCGTAGAACCGGACCCCCCGGCGGGCGCGGACGGCCGTGACGCCAGGCGCAGGCAGACGAAGGTCGCCGTGGGCCGGATGCTGGACCGGCCGACGGTGGTCACCTACCGCGGTGACGGGAAGCCCCAGATCGCTGACGAAGGCATCGCCATCTCGGCCTCGCATGGGGCCGGCGTGACGCTGGCCGTGGCGGGCAGCGAGCGCGTGGGCTGTGACGTCGAGCGAATCGAGGAACGGACGGCGCAGGACTGGCAGGCGCTGCTGACCGCCGAGCAGTTCGCGCTGGCCGAGCTGGTCCGCCGCGAGCGGGGGGAGACGCCGGCCGCCGCCGCGACCAGGGTGTGGAGCGCCGTGGAATGCCTCCGCAAGGCGGGCCGGCCGCTCAGCGGACCTATCACGCTCGCTGCTGGCGGCCAACCCGGCTGGGTGCTGCTCGAATCCGGGGCAGCAAAGATCGCCACATTCGTCACGTCTGTGCTGGATCAGCCGGACCCCGTGGTCTTCACGATTCTGACAGAAGAGGACGGAAATGGAACAGTATTACGAGCACCGGCACGTGGTTAGCTTCGAAGAGACGAACCTCGTCGGCAATGTGTATTACGTCAACTACGTGCGCTGGCAGGGACGATGTCGCGAGATGTTCCTGCTCGAGCACGCGCCTAGCGTGCTCGACGAGCTCCGCGATGGCCTGAAGCTCTTCACCATCAGCGCGGAGTGCGAGTACCTGGCCGAGGCCACGGCCTTCGACGAGGTGGCGATCAGGATGCGCCTGGAGGAACTGACCCAGACTCAGATCGTTTTCGCCTTCGACTACGTACGCATCCGCGACGGCCGGGAGGAACTCGTCGCCAGAGGCCGACAGCGGGTCGCGTGCATGCGCGATGCCAACGGAGCCAACGGCCCGGCCCGGGTGCCTGAGCAGCTGCGGCGCGCACTGGAGGGCTACGCGATCAGGGCGCCGCGACGCGCGTCCACCGCCGGTACCGGGGGCAGGGCGTGAGCGTGCCGACCATGAGCAGACCAGCCTCGGCCAGGACCGCGCTGCGATCGGTCCTGGGACGGTTCCCGACCGGCGTGACGGTCGTCGCCGCCGGCCGGGGGACCCCGTGCGGCATGACCGCGAACGCGTTCACTTCGGTATCACTCGACCCGCCGCTCATCTTGGTGTGCGTGGACCGTAGTGCCGCCGTCTACCAGACCGTGCTCGCCGCCGGCAGCTTCAGCGTTTCGATGCTCTCCGCGGGCCAGGAGCACGTGGCCCGGTACTTCGCCGATCACTCCAGACCGCGGGGTGCCGACGAGTTCGCCGCGATTGAGTGGTCGCCCGGGCCGAGCACCGGAGCGCCGATCCTGCACGGAGCAGTGGCCTGGCTCGACTGCACCCTGGTGAACTCCTATGACGGCGGAGACCACGAGATCTTCATCGGCTCCGTACAGGCCAGTGGTTTCGGGTCGGCGGATGACGCACTGGTCTTCTTCCGCGGTGACTTCCATCAGCCGCGGCTCAGTAAGTCCCAGACCATCGAGGAGTCCGCGTGACGGTCACCGAGCCTGCGTCGACGAAGTCGTCAGACCCCGGCCGACGCGACTACCCCGGGCCGTCGCCGCTCGCGGTGCCGGGCTTGTTGCGCAAGCTCTGGTTTGACCGGCTGGCCATGCTCACCGACGCGGCCAGCGAGTTCGGCGATGTGGTCAAGTTCGCCATGGGCCCGAAGACGCTCTACTTCTTCAACCACCCCGATCACGCCAAGCACGTCCTGGCGGACAACGCGGCCAACTATCACAAGGGTATAGGCCTGGCCGAAGCCCGCCGTCTGATCCTCGGTGATGGCCTGCTCACCAGCGAGGATGAGGTGTGGAAGCACCAACGCCGGATTATCCAGCCGGCGTTCCGTCGCGAGCGCCTCGCCGGGTTCGCCAGCGTGGTCACCGACGCGGGCCATGCGCTGACCGCCAGGCTCAGCGCGCGGGTGGGCGAGACCGTCGACCTGTCCGAGGAGATGACTCGGCTGACGATGAGTGTCCTGGGCAAGTCACTGCTCGACACCGATCTGTCACCGCTGCGCATGCTGGGCCCGGCGTTCGAGGTCGCGCAGGACCGGGCCATGTTCGAGATGGTGTCGCTCGGAGCGGTTCCGCTGTGGCTGCCGCTGCCCCGCAATCACCGGTTCCGGCGAGCCAAGGCCCAGCTCGAGGACGCGGTCGAGGTGCTGGTGTCGGGCCGTGCGCACGCCCGCGGAGGAGACGGGACCGACCTGCTCACGATGCTGGCCGACGCCTACTCCGGCGAGCGGGATGCGCGCAAGCGGTGGCGTGTGATGCGGGACGAGCTCATCACGATCCTGCTGGCCGGGCACGAGACGACGGCGAGCACGCTGTCGTGGACCTGGTATCTGACCAGCCGCCATCCGGAGGCAGCGGCGGCCCTGCACGCCGAGGCGGTCGAGGTGCTCGGCGACCGGACGCCCGGCCACGAAGACCTGGCCCGCCTGCCGTATACAACGACGGTGATCCAGGAGGCCATGCGGCTGTACCCGCCGGTCTGGGGGCTGACGCGCAAGTCGCTCGCCGCCGACGTGGTCGGCGGCTACCGGGTCCCGGCGGGCGCCGACCTCATGATCAGCCCGTATACCTTGCACCGGCACCCGGGTTTCTGGTCTGATCCCAACGAGTTCCGGCCGGAGCGATTCGCGACCTCGGCCGCGGTGGTCACGCACAGGTATGCCTACATCCCCTTCGGTGCCGGTCCGCGGGTCTGCGTCGGGAGCCATCTCGGCATGATGGAGGCGACGCTGATCGCGGCCATGGTGGCGCGTGACTTCCGGTTCGAGCTCGCCGCCGACGCCCGCCCGGAGCCCGAAGCCATGTTGTCGCTCCGGGTCCGCGGCGGACTCCCGCTTCGAGTGTGCCGCGCGTGACCGCCGAGGTGACTCCGCGACCCGCCGAGGACGTCGCGGACGAGCTTCTGCGCGGCATCAAGCAGGAGCGCGAGGCGGTGATGCGCGGCGACGAACTCGCGACCGCGCGACAACACGCCAAGGGGAAGGCGACTGCGAGGGAACGGCTGGAGAGGCTGCTCGACGAGGGTTCCTTCGTCGAGCTTGATCTGTTCCGGCGCGGCGAAGGCACGGCGCGAACGGACGGGGTCGTGACGGGGAGCGGCACCGTGTGCGGACGCCGGGTATTCGTCTACGCTCAGGATTTCGGTATCCTCGGCGGCTCCCTGGGTAAGGCCCATGCCGAGAAGATCCACAAGGTCATGGACCTTGCGCTCGCGGCTGGCGCGCCGCTGATCGCGCTCAATGACAGCGGTGGTGCGCGGATCCAGGAAGGGGTCACGGCGCTCGCCGGGTATGGCGGCATCTTCCGCCGCAACGTGCGCGCATCCGGGGTAATACCGCAGATCAGCGTCATCCTGGGTCCGTGCGCCGGCGGTGCTGCCTATTCGCCGGCCTTGACCGACTTCACCTTTATGGTCCGCGGTACCTCGTACATGTTCATCACCGGTCCCGATGTGGTCAAGGCCGTGACCGGCGAGTCGATTACGCACGAGGATCTGGGCGGGGCCAGGGTGCACGCGAAGCAGTCGGGTGTGGCCACGTTCACCTATGATGACGAGGCGTCGTGCCTGCAAGGCGTCCGGTATCTCGTCTCGCTGCTGCCCGCCAGCAGCCACGACGTTCCGGCCGCGGTCGCGGCCGATGATGCCCCCGATCGCAAGTGCCCGCGCTTGCTTGACATCGTCCCCGCGTCGCCGCGAAAGCCCTACGACATGCGGGCCGTGATCACTGAGATCACCGACCACCATGAGGTCCTGGAACTGCACGCCGAATGGGCGCGCAGCATCGTGTGCGCGCTCGGCCGCTTCGGCGGCCGGACCGCGGGCATCGTGGCGAGCCAGCCGCTGGTCCGCGCGGGCGTGCTTGACATCGACGCGTCACAGAAGGCCGCTAGGTTCGTGCAGTTCTGTGACGCGTTCAACATCCCGCTCGTCACGCTGGTCGACGTGCCGGGATTCCTCCCTGGCGTGGGGCAGGAGCACCACGGCATCATCCGGCACGGCGCCAGGCTGCTCTACGCGTACTGTGACGCGACCGTTCCACGGGTCCAGGTCATCCTGCGCAAGGCTTACGGCGGGGCCTACATCGTGATGGATTCCCGGTCCGTCGGCGCGGACCTGTCCTTCGCGTGGCCCACGAATGAGATCGCGGTCATGGGGGCCGAGGCAGCGGTGGGCATCTTGCATCGTAAGGAACTCATCGCCGCCGACGACCCCGGTCAGCTCAGGGAGCAGCTTGCGGCGGAGTACAAAGAGCAGCTCATGCACCCTCTCTACGCGGCTGAGCGCGGCCTCGTCGACGACGTGATCGATCCGGCGGACACGCGCGCCGTGATCTCGTGGGCGCTGGAGGTGCTGAGTCACAAGCGTCCAGAGCTGCCATCACGCAAGCACGGGAATCCGCCTGCGTAACGCGACGGGTCGCAGCGGCCGAAACCAGGAGGCGCGCTGCGGTACCCGGCATATCTCTGCCCGCGCCTACCCTATCGCGGGGGGCCCAAACATATTACTCATTGCTTTACTGAGCCCCTAAAGGCACGGTCAAGGCAGAATCAAGCGGCGAGCAAGACGGCCGCGACCGGCATGCGAGGGGCATGATGCATCGTAATCAATAGTTTGGTACAAAAAACTCTACAGGTAACTCGCTCGCACGGCAGCCGAACCCACAGATAACCTGTGCAACCCGAGAGAGCAGGTAAATGAACAGCGCCCACGAACGCGCGATCAGGTTCATATATGAGAAGTACAGCGAGCCGTTGTCTCTTGCCGATATCGCTAACAGTGCGATAGTAAGCCGGTTCCACTTCTGCCGTACCTTCAAGGATGCTATCGGCGTCACCCCCGGCCGATATCTTTCCGCGATCCGCATCTACCAAGCCAAGCGCATGCTCCTGAATACACGTATGAACGTAACCGACATCGCGTTCGCCGTCGGATACAACAGCCTCGGCTCATTCAGTAATCACTTTACCGACAGCGTCGGCCTCGCGCCGGGTCGATTCCGTCGCATATCGCAGCGCGGAGGAATCGGGCTGACCCGCCCCCGGCGACCATCGTCGGTTCCGGATGCGACGGTAACCGGCACCATCGTATTTCCCCAGGGTCATTCCGTCGGGCGGGTGTTCCTGGGTACTTTCGATACGCCCATCGTGCAGCGACGGCCTGCCGCGGCCGTCATCATCGAGCCACCGGCCACGCCCTCGCCCTGCTCATTTGAGCTGACGGATGTGCCCCACGGGACATGGTTCCTCCGTGCGGTGGCAGTAGCGGACGGCCCGGACCCCGAGCCGTGGACCCGCAGGACGATGCTCGTCGGCGGGGCCGGTCCGCTGACGATCGCCGGCGACATGGTCCTGCCCGCCGGGATCGAACTGCGCACCAGACGACCGACGGACCTGCCGATTCTCCTCGCCCTGCCCGATCTTGAGCCTGAGTCAGCCGATGTCAGGCCAGCTCAGCCTGGATCTGCCGCCGCACAGCTACTGAGATCCGCCTAGGTCATGGCGGATGTGGTCCGCGCGGGCGCGACTCATCGGGGCCGACGGCGGGAACCGGTCTACCCTGCGCGGGCACCTTGGCCAACAGGCTGAACTGATCATCGTGGCTGGTCCCGGTGTTCAGCTCGCCACCGATGACCTCCAGCCGGCGGGCCAGGTTATGCAGGCCGTGACCACCCGTACCGGGCTTCACCGGCTGCGATACGCCGTCGTTGATCACCTTCAGCGTGATCATCTTGTCTTCCTGGTTCGCCACGATGGCGCAGTTCCGTGCCGCGCTGTGCCGCAAGACGTTGGTGACCGCCTCGCGGAGCACTATCGCCAGCACGGCGTCGACCTCATCGTCAAGCACGCCACAGTCGATCGCGACCTGGGGTGTGATGCACGCCGCGGAAAGCAAGGAGGCGACCGATCCGGCCTCCCGCGCCAGCGAGATGCTGCTGTAGCCGCTAGCCATCAGTCGCACGTCCACCGCCGCCTGCCGTGCGAGTTCGACGACCTCGGCCAGCTCGTCCTGAGCTAGAGCGGGATCGCTGAGGACCAGCTTCTTGGTGAGCTCGGCCTTCAGCGTGATGGCTGACAGGCTGTACCCGAGGATGTCGTGCAGGTCCATGGAGAAGCGCTCGCGTTCCCGCACCGAGGTGAGCTGCGCGAGCTGCGCGGTTTCCCCCTGCGCGCGCTTGGCGACCAGACGTAGCTGGTAGACGGCGAAGACCACCAGCCCGCTGCTCAGGCTGGCGGTCATCAGGTAGGTGGCGACGCGGGCGTCCATCCCTAGCTCGAGCGGTGCCACCAGCATGCTAGCCACGACCAACGCGAACGGAACCCAGGAAGTCCTGGCTGGCCGCAGGATCAGGATCGAGCCGGCGAAGAACCCTGCCATACCCGGCCACACCACGCCTAGCGCCGCCAGCGGCAGGTAGGTGAGGGCTCCCATGGCCACGAGCGTCCCCAGCCGCCGCCGTCGTGGCCAGCGTGCGGCGCCCCGCCAGCCAACCCACAGCTGCAAGCCGAACAGCAGACCCGCGGTCACCAGGGCCAGTCCGATGCCGAATCCGTGTCGCGGGATCCGTACCGCGAAGATGCCTGCGAGCTGCGTCGCGAACAGGCCGGACAGGACTAGATGCGAGCTCGCACGTGGTCTCCATATACCGCCCGGCGGCCGGCCGGCCGACGATACGGGTGTACCAGGATCCGCGCCGGCCGCGACTTCGCCGGCGATTTGACCTTTTGACCCTGACGTGAGCCTGCTCCACAGCCAGCCAGGCCGGTGCTGGCGGCGAGGCATACCGCTACCTCCAAGTTCTCTGCGTCGGTGCTCGTAGCGACCCAGGTCCGGGCTCCTGGGAGCCGACGGCCACTTTATTTTTCATAGACTAATAATGTCCCCATAAAGCCGGGTGTGACTTTTCGAATTTCGCTGTTATGCAACGAGGTTTCTCGTCAAAGGTGGCCTTGCCTGACGGTGCGCAGCGGGACGTCGAGGCGGGCCCGCGGACGCTGGCGGAGACCATCTCCGGAGGCGCCGAACTCCCGGTAGAAGCCGCCTTGCGGATCTTTGCCGGTGCCCGGCGTGTCGTGTTGATCGTAGCGGGACGCCTATGGTCAAGTGCGGCGTGTGTCCGATATAGGACTTGTGTCCGCTAATGCGCTTGCCTCGCCTCGAAACCTCTGGCGCATAACGCCGTCTGGCCTCATGTGCTGACATCTCATGGCGGGCCCGCACGACCTGCGTAGCGCGAAAGCGGACATGTGCCGAGAGGAGATTGCCAGTGCGTGACAATACCAGCAGGTTGACGCGGTTTCGGTGGCTTGCATGCGCTTGCTGAGGATACTGCTCGCCGAAGATGTCGCCATGGTACGCGGTGCGCTCGTGGCACTTATCGAACTGGAACCCGATATGAAGGTAGTTGCCGCGATCGAGCGCGGCGACTATATCGTTTCGCAGACGCTAGCTCATCACCCCGATGTCGCGATCATCGACATCGATCTGCCTGGCCTCGATGGGCTGACCGCCGCCACTCGGCTGCACGATGTGCTTCCGTCCTGCCCGACCCTCATCTTGACCAACCTCGGCCGGGCGGGCAATCTGCGACGCGCGCTGGCCGCCCACGTGTCCGGCTTCTTGCTCAAGGATGCCCCGCCCGAGCAACTCGCCTGGGCGATCCGCAATGTCGTCGCGGGCCGGCGGGTCATCGACCCCCATCTGGCGGTATCCACCTGGGAGGACGGCGAGAATCCGCTGTCCGCGCGGGAGCTTGAGGTGCTCCGGGGCGCCGCACAAGGCGCCGATCCGGCCGAGATCGCGACCGTCCTGCACCTCTCGGTGGGAACGGTGCGAAACTACCTCACCAACATCGTGACCAAGATGAACGCGCGGAATCGGGTGGACGCCATCCGAGCCGCACGTGAGGCGGGCTGGCTGCCGTAGCGGGCCACGATGGCCGTAGAACCTGACCGCAGAACACCGCAACCGTGAGGTGGTGCGGCTTCCCGGTCGCCGCCCGATGATGAATACGCGGTCCGCCGCGTCGCCATCGAGGGCCAACGACGGGAGAGTACATGCCTACTAGCCTCGGATCGGTACGCAGACGGGTGCTCACGCCCCAGCTCAGGGAAGTTACGTTCGCCAAGCGTGGCTTTCCGGCCACCCCGTCGGCCGCTACCCAGCGGCTCGAGGCTATCCCGGAGGCCGTGATCTGCGGCTTCGAGTGGGGGATTGACGCGCGTGACCAATGGGAGGTGGAACGGCGGCTGGACCTGGTGGACGCCGAACAGCGCGGCTTTGCCTACGAAGGCGTGACGATGGCGTTCACCGTCCTGGACGCGATGGGACGCGGGCACCGCACTCGTGACCTGCTGGCCGGCCCGGGAAGCCGACATATCTTCCTCGCGTACATCGGGATGGGTTTTGCGATGGCCAGGCTGCCCAGGCCGTTGTGGAAGAAGGTCGTCCCGGACCTGACCCCCGATCCCTACTACCCGACGATGAGCTGGCTCGCGGTCGATGGCTTTGGCTTCGACCGTGCCTACTTCGACACCCGGCGCTGGGTGGACGCCCAGAAAGTTCCCGCGCCTTACCCCTGGGAGGGTGCGCCAGCCTACTTTCTGCGCGCGGTTGATCAGGGTATCGGGCGCGCTTTGTGGTTCATCTGCGGTGCTGTCGCACCGGATGTCGCGGCGGCGGCGGGACGCTTCGCCAGTGGACGGCAGCCGGACCTGTGGAGCGGCATCGGACTGGCCGCGACGTTCGCCGGCGGATGTGACGAGGAAGGCCTGGCCACGCTGCGGCGGGCGGCAGGCGATGACTGGTCGCAGCTCGCTCTCGGCTCGGTGTTCGCCGCGAAGGCACGCGCTTACTCCGGTCTGGTGCCGGACCACACGCAGGCCGCCTGCTCAGCACTGGCGGGTATCTCCGTGGACAAGGCCGTCTCGCTCGCCGACGGCACCGCCCCGACGGCGGCCGATGCAGGACCTGAGCCCGCCTATGAGCTGTGGCGGCAGCGGATACGCGCGCACTTCGACGCCTGATCCCGGCTGACCGCTTCCTTCTCCTGCTCTCGCATCACCGGGCGAATTCACCGATGCCGAAAAGCCCGTCCGATGGCGAACCTCGCCGCCTATCCGGCGTTCTTCTCGCTGCTTGCTTTTCGTCCACAGGGTCCGGGATAAGACAGAACAAGAGAAGTTATCCCGCGCCGGGCGCAGCACAATTCTTAAGGACAGGTGGTCCCGGCCGACGGGAGGAAAGTTGGATACCTCGGCAGAAACAGCCAGCAGGACACTGACCCTGGAGGCATTCGCTGACACGTTTGTCCCGGGGGAGAAGCGCTCGCCTGACGATGTCGCGATCGCCGGCGCCGCACCGGGCCCGGGAGCGGTCATGGCCGGCGCCATCGAACTTCTTGAGATGCCCGCGACCGGTGTTGCCTCCGGTCTGGACGACATCGTCAGCACCCTGAACGACCACGCGAGCGATTACGCGGCCGAGCACGACATAACGCTCGATGCCGCCGTACCGCCGTTCGTCGCGCTGGATTACGAGCATCGCTCGGCACTGATGCGGATCCTGACCGCGCCCGATCACCCAGAGAAAGAATTCTGGGTCCTCACCGCGCTGTTCTGCTTCATGGCTTTCGACACGGCGGCCCATATGAACACCGTGCGCGCAATGGAAAACGGCCACCCCGGCCTGACGACGATGGGATTCGCGAAACCCGATCCCGACGGCCTATGGCGGTTTCCCGATTTCAGCTACGGCCGTCAGCTCGCCCGCGCGCACCCGGCCACGACACCGAACGGAGACCCGGCATGACGAACGCCAGGCCAACCCACACCAGCGCTGAGCAAACCGACATCGTGGTGATCGGCAGCGGCTTCGGCGGCGCGATCACGGCTTATCACCTAGCGGCGGGCGGGGCCAAGGTGGTGGTTCTGGAGCGCGGGCCGTGGGTTCCGAGTGACGAGTTTGACCACGGCTTCGAGCTTGGCACGTCCAGCACGCGGATCTTCGACTTCGTCGCAGGCGACGGCATGAGCGTGCTCGGCGGCAACTGCGTCGGCGGTGGCAGCGTGGTGTACTTCGCCACGATGCCGCGAGCGCCGGGGTTCGTGTTCGAGCGCCAGGGCAGCATAGGCAGGCGGATGTGGCCGTCGGTCATCAACCGTGACACCCTGGACCCCTGGTACGACCGGGTGACCGAGGCTCTGCCGATCAGTCATCAGACCTGGGAGCAGGTCCCTTACCCCGGTGGCCTGTGGGCCGCCGCCTGCAACCATGCCGGGCGGACCGCCAACCTGCCCAACGTCGCGATCGACGTCTCGAAGTGCACCAACTGCAACTGGATGATGGCCGGCTGCCGCTTCGACGCGAAACGGTCGTTGCTGCTGAACTACCTGCCCGCGGCGGTCTCGCACGGCGCGGAGATCAGGCCGTTGCACGAGGTGCAGAAGATATCCAAAGCCGATGGTCTGTACCGGGTGCACTACAACGTCATCGATGACGAGGACTACCGGGAAACCACCGGCGGCGGCGCAATCGACGCCAAGATCGTGATCGTGGCGGCTGGCACGGCGGCCACGCCGGTGATCCTGCAACGCTCGGAGGCCGACCTCGGCAAGATGCCGCACGGCGTCGGCCGGTACTTCTCCGGTAACGGCGAGCGGCTCAATACGGCCATCATCGACGAGGAGAAGGCCCGCGAGGTGCTGGGCCTGTCCCGTCCCGACGGCAGGGCCTACGCGGCGAACCAGATCGGCCGTGGCCCGACCGTGGTGTCCTGGGATCACCTCGATGGCTCGCTGCCCGAGTTCTCCCGGTTCGCCCTCGAGCAGCTGTACTTCCCGCCGGGTCTGGGCACCATCTTGGCGCAGGCGCCGGGCGTCGAGGGCCCGGGCTGGTTCGGGCCGGAGAAGAAGGAGATGCTGCGGCACTGGCAGTCGTGGCTGACGATCTTCATCCTGTCGGAGGACAACAATGAAGGCGTGTTCGGGCCGCCGCCGCCCACTGGCAATTCCGTCCGTATCTCGCAGCAGATGCTGGGCCGCGGCGCTCTCGCGTACGAGCCCACCAAGGAGACGCTGCACGGCTGGGAACTGGCCGACGCGGAGATCAAGGACATCTTGGAACGGGACGGCCTGGCCCGGGTGCGGCCGTGGACGAACGACCTGGTAGGTGCCTACACGGTGCACCCGCTGTCCTCATGCCGCATCGGCGACGACCCGGCCACCTCCGCGCTGGATCACCGGCACGAGCTGCGCGGCCATCCGGGCATCTTCGTCACCGACGGCTCCGCGGTACCCGGTGCGCTCACCGTCAACCCAGCGCTGACCATCGCGGCACTGGCGGAGCGCGCCGTCCCGGGAATCGTCCGGGCCGCGCAGGAACGGGGCATACCGGTCAAATACGGTGCTCCCGCGCCGGACGGCGCGACGAGCGCCGCACGTGCGGTCATGCCCCTGCTGCCCGCTCTGGTCGCGCGATGAAAAGCGCGATCATGGCGAACGGGCTGCGCCGGTCACTAGCCCAGATCCGGTACGTATCCCCGGTCCTGCCCGATACCGCTGACGGCCTCGTCGCCAGTGTCTACGCTCAGGCCGAGCGAGACTTCGGCATGGTTGCGCCGCCGCTGGCCCTTCATTCACCGAACCCGCCGGTGCTGGCCGCGGCGTGGGCCATGCTCAGGGAAACTCTCCTGGTCACCGGTCAGGCGGACCGGCCCGAGAAGGAGGTGGTGGCCGCCGAGGTATCGGTGGCGAACACCTGCCCGTACTGCGTCGCGATCCATACTGCCGCGGCCCAGGAGCTGGTCCCGGGGCTCGACGCGGCCGGGATTGCCTCCGGGGACCTGGCGAGCCCGCTGCTGAAGGACATCGCCAGGTGGGCCAGGTCGAGCGGCCTGCGCGGGTCCCTTCAGTCCCCGCCCCCGGGCAATTTCGCTGAACTCGCTGGGGTGGCGGTGACATTCCAGTACCTGAACCGGATGGTCACCATCTTCCTCCCCCCGTCGCCACTGCCGCCCATGACACCGAAGGCGATTGGCGGCTGGGTCATGGGCATGCTCGCTTCGGCGATGACCTCGGGCAGTCCGATCCCCGGTGCCTCACTGGAGGCTCTGCCCGACGCGCAGCTGCCCGAAGAGTTCTCCTGGGCAGCCACCGATTCCCGCATCGCGGCGGCACTGGCTGGCGCGGCCGCGGCCGTCGAGGATGCGGCGGCTCAGGTCGTCACGATGCCCGTCCGCGAACTGGTGGCCGACCGACTGCGGACCTGGGATGGGCTGCCGCTGGGTCCGAGCCGGGCCTGGGCCGATGAGGCAGTGGCCGGGCTGGACGAGACAGACCGGCCTGCTGGCCGGCTGGCCATCCTCACGGCGTTCGCCCCGTACCAGGTGGGCAAGGCCGACGTCGACGGCTTCCGGTCAACGGCGAAGTCCGGGGACGAGGCGGTGATCAGCCTCACGTCCTGGGCGAGCATGGCGGTGGCCCGCACGGCCGGCTCGTGGCTGCGCGAGCAGGCCCCGGACCCAGCCGGGCAGCCGTAATCCTTCGTTCAGCACTAAGGGCGGGGAGGTCCGGCTGGACCTCCCCGCCGCTGTGCTTGCGACGCGCGTTATTGCTTGGCGAACTGTCCGGGCTCCCGGCCAGGTCCAGGTGAGCCGCGGTACGCCTGCGCGATATCCAGCCATTTGTCAGCTTCCGGACCGGTGGCCTGGATGGCCAGATCGGCGCGGTGCCGTCGCCGCGTGACGAGCATGCAGAAGTCCACCGCCGGACCCGTTATCTGATTCTCGGCGCCGGCTGGGCCGAACTCCCACTGGATCCCGGAAGGTGCCGTGAGCTCATACCGGAACTCGACGTCGGGAGGCGTGAGGCCGCGCACCAGGTAGGCGAAATCACGATTGCGCGTGCCGAACCAGGCCAGGTGCCCGATCCTGTCGGTGTACTCACGGGGCGCTCCGATGGTGTCGGCGATGTCCTGACCGTGCGCGAACAGCTCCATGAGGCCCGCAGCGGCGAGTGCGCTAGCCGGGATCTGCCGCGCCACCCAGGGCACCATCTGGGCGGGTGGCAGGGCGGAGAGCGCCTTGACGGCATCGCCGCGCTCGGTGCGCCAGCGGGCCAGCAGGTCCGCCGGCGAGGCATCGAGGTACGGCGTCAGCAGGGCCGTGACCGCCGCGTCGAAGTCCTGGTCGGCCCCGACCGTCACCTTGGCGAACAGCTCGGGATCCGACGCCGAGATTCCAGCGATACGGGCCGTCGAGGACAGGTGAGCAACCTGGTGCTTGATCGTCCATCCGGGCGCGGGAGTCGGCAGGTCCCACTGCTCGGCATCAAGGCCCGCCACCAACTGGTCCAGGATTTCGCCCTCTGTCTTCAGGTCGGCATACACATCGGTCGGAACACTCACGGCGCTGCCTCTCGCTGGATGATGACGGGGAGTCTCCTCGGCATCATGACCTGCGCCTAAGTGAGGAACCACCTCTTAGGTTGCCCGCCCGAAACCGGCCTCGAAGCGCTCGCCAGACACCGTTACCGACCGAGCGGCGCTCACCGGATCATCCCCGGCTCCGATCATCAGGCTGACGAGCTGCGATTCGAAGCACCGGCTCGCATCGTACGGTGGGACCAGGTAGCCCCCGACA
Source organism: Actinomycetota bacterium (assembly GCA_003136255.1). Taxonomy (GTDB): domain Bacteria; phylum Actinomycetota; class Actinomycetes; order Streptosporangiales; family Streptosporangiaceae; genus Palsa-504. Next base: position 21,766 of record PLDT01000248.1, on the reverse strand, counting down.
TCGAGCAGCACCGTCCCGTGTACGCCGAGCCACATGTGATGGGCGGTGAGCACCGGATCCTCCGGCTGGAAGCGCCCGGCGGCTGTGCATCGGTACGCGTAGTCAACGACGGTGGTCAGCGTATACCGGCCATGCTGGCGGTCTTCCTCGGTGAGCGCGAAGCCCGCGAGAGACGAACCGCCGAACATCACCTCGAACACGTGCCGGTTGGTAATGGCGTTGTGGCGGTAGACCCGCCCCAGCAGAGCCAGGTCGGCGACCGGATCGTCGGTGGCTTCCACGAGATCGAACAGGCGCTTGAGACGCGCGAATCCGTCGTGCACGATCTCTCGCACGATCGCGCTCATGCTGCCGAAGTACGTGTACACGGCCATGGTCGATGTGCCTGCCTCCCTGGCCAGCAGGCGAGCGGACAAGCTGCGCGGACCTCCCTCCGCGACCAGCCTCGCGGCGGCATCGATCAATGTGGTGCGGTTGTCCGGGTTTTGGCGGCGCGGGCTCACGCTTGACAGGATCGCATGGCGCCGTTACTGTTCATAACACAACACTGTTATGCAACGGTTTTTTCGCTGGCGAAGTCAGTGCGGAGGGACCGCATGAAGAGCGCCGTAGACGAGGCGGTCAGCTGCATCTGGGAGCGGTACGGTGATCCGCTGTCGCTCGCTGACATGGCTCACAGCGCCATGCTCAGCCGCTTCCACTTCTCCCGCGTCTTCAAGGAGCAGACCGGTGTATCGCCCGGTCGGTTCCTGGCCGCGGTCCGTATCTACCGGGCCAAGCGCATGCTTCTCATGAGTGCGATGAGCGTGGCCGGAGTCTCGTCCGCGGTCGGCTACAGCAGCCTCGGCTCATTCACGAGCCATTTCACCGACAGCGTGGGCATCTCCCCGAGCCGGTTCCGCCATGCGTCGCACCACGACCGGGTCAGCGTGTGGGCCATGCTGCCCGATTCGCCGGTGCCAGAAGGCGCGGCGATGGGTACGATCCGGCTTCCGGAAGGGTACGCCGTGGCCCGCGTGTACGTCGGGATCTTCGATACACGGATCTTGCAGCGCCGACCGCAAGCGGCCACCTTGCTCGATGTGACGTCACAGCGAACGCACCCGTACTGGCTACCGAGAGTCCCGGATGGCAGATGGTTCCTGCATGCGGTGGCGGTAGCCGACACCGATGAGCCCGAACCCTGGACCCGGCGGCACCTGCTGGTAGGCGGCGGGGGTCAGGTGAAGTCCGCGCTTGGCGCGATCACCTTGCGCCCCAGAAGCCTGACCGATCTGCCGACCCTGCTGGCCCTGCCCGATCTTGAGGCTGACCTGGAAGGCCTTACCCGTACTACCGCCGCGCACGCAAAGAAAGACTGGTAACGAACGCTCACAGGCCCAGCTGCTGCGCCGCCATAGCCGTCCCCTCGACCCGCGCTGCGATCTTGGCGAACGCGATATCGCGAGAGGTGGAGGTGTCGTCGGCGAACGGCGCGAAGCCGCAGTCGTCGCAGGTACCGATCCGGTCTGGTGGTAGCTGCCGGACCGCCGCCAGGACCCGGTCGCGGACCAGCTCCGGGGTCTCTACCCGTGGGTCGATCGGGTCGGTGACGCCGATGAAGACCCGGGCGCCGGGCGGAAGATACTCCGCGACGACGGCCAGGACCTTTTCCGGCTCGGCCTCGCTAGCCAGCTGGATGTAGAAGTTGCCCGCCTTGAGCTGGAACAGCCTGGGCAGCAGCCCGGCGTAGTCGATGTCCAGGCTATGCGTCGAATCCTGATCGCCACCCGGGCAGGTGTGCACTCCGATGCGGCTTCGCTCGCTGTCGCTGAAACGCTCGAGAACCTGGTTGTTGAGGTCGATGAGGTTGCCCAGGACGCCTGCGCTGGGGTCGAGCTTGAGGGAGAGCCGTCCCTCGGTGAAGTCAAGCTGGACGACGTGCGCGCCAGCCTCCAGGGTGTTCCGGATGTCGGTTTCTGCTTCGTCGATGAGGTCGCGCAGGAACGCTTGGCGCGGGTAGCGGTCAAGGTCCGCGGGCGGATAGAGCAGGCTCAGCGCGGACGGAGCGATGACCGCCTGTTTCACCGCTGCCTTCGTGTGGCCGACGGCGGCCCGCAGATAGGTATCGGCGTGGACCTGATAGCGGAACGGGCCCCCGGTCAGTACGGGCAACTGGCGCTGGTGGCCGTCGGCGAAGGGGATGACGATCCCGTCGGGAGCCAGGTCGGCGAGCCCGGCGATCGGATAGGTAACGAAGCTGGGCTTGGACTGCTCGCCGTCGGTGACCACCGGCGACCCGGTTTGTTCGAGGCGCCGGATAGTGTCGCGGATCGCCTCGTCCTGCGCGGCGGCGAGCTCGGTGTCGCTGACCTCGCCTCGTCCGTGACCGGCCATCGCGGCTAGCAGGTCAGGCGGACGCGGGATGCTGCCGATCGGTTCAGTCGGAATCGTCATGCGATAAGCGTAGATTGCATAACACCGTTCTTCAACGCCGGACCACCCGACCGGGTCAGTCGATGATGGCCCCGCAGGTGAGATTCACCATCGCGCCGCTGATCGCGCCTGCCCCGTCCGAGGCCAGGTAGACCGCGGTCCCGGCCAGATCGGCCAGCCGGGGCAGTCGGCCGAGCAGCGTGTCCTTCAGCAGCGGGGCCAGTTGCTCGTCCGTGACGCCGGGATAGGTCTCGGGAGTGAAGTTCGAGCGCAGGCCCACCACGCGCACACCACGGCGGCCGAACTCCCCGGCCAGGGTTCGGGTGAGCGCCTCGATCGCCGCGTTCGCCAGGCTGAACCCGCCCATCTCGTGCCGGGTCTCCTTGGCTGAGGATGCGGTCAGCGTCACGATCACGCCGGCCCCCTGCGCGGCCATGTGCCGGGCGGCGGCGGTCGCGGTCAGGAAGTTGGTCCGGCACAGCCCGGTGATCGGGGCCATGAAGTCCTCGACGGAGATCTCGGTCAGCGCGACGCCCTGCACGACGTCGACCGCCACCGCGTTGAAGGACACGTCGATGCTGCCGGCCGCCGCCACCACGCGATCGGCGTGCGCGTCGACGGCGGCCTTGTCCATCGCGTCGACCGGTGCCGCCTCGGCGATCCCGCCGTGCGCACGGATATCGGCGGCCACTTCTTCCAGCGTGGCCAGGGTGCGCCCGGCCAGGAATACGCGCGCGCCGTCGCGGGCGAATGCGCGAGCCACCGCAGCGCCGATCGCCCCCGCTGCTCCATAGACGATCGCGTTCTTGTTCTCCAGCAACACAGCGGCTTCTCCTCACGCGTCGAGTCCGGCAGCCACCCACCCTAGTGGGCACGGCGGCTGCGCGGAGGCGACGGTAAGGCAGCGGGGGCCGGGCGTCAGCTGGCGACGCCGCGTTGCTGCGGCGGCCGGCTGATCCGGGCGGCGAACAGGTCACGGAGGCTGACCACGCCGCTCACGGTGCGTCCTTCCATGATGGGCAGATGCCGGAAGCCGTTCAGCAGCATCATCTGGGCCGCGTCCTCGACGGTCGTATCCGGCCCGGCTGACTGCGGATCCTTGGTCATCCAGGCCGAGACCTGGACCGCGGTGAGGTCGGTCCCGGACGCCGCGGCGCGCAGGACGTCGCGCTCGGTGAGGATGCCGGCCAGGAAGGGGCCCTGCATAACCAGGGCCGAGCCCACCCGCTCGCGCACCATCTCGGCCGCGGCCTCGGACATCGGACTGTCGGGGGTGGTGAGGATGACGCGGGTGTGCATCATCTCGCCGACCGTGAGGGCCCGGCGGCCGTCCTCAGCCACTTTCGCCGATCTCGAACAGCTCGGAGTCGTGTGGAGCGGACGGTCCGGCGAGTTCCTCGGAGAGCAGTCGCCAGAGCGACCCGGCCCAGGCTGACAGCTGTGGCCAGCGCATCCAGAATAGCTGGAGCGTGGTCTCGTCAAACTCGGAATGTGCCTGGTCAGGGCTGATCGAGTGGGTGAAGTCCTCGAGCTGGTGGATCAGTTCGAGGAACCGGTCGGCGCTATCATCCATGCGCATCACCTCCGGAGCGGGAGTGCGGCGTCGGCCGCGGAAGCGGCGGAAGATCACGTGACGCCAAGTGGGGTGTTCCATACCCCGAAACCGCATGCTGCAATTCGGCAACGGCCCGAATTTTCGCGGGAGCCCGATAAAAATTGCTGCCCTGAACGGACAAAAGCGACAGATAGCGGCAGGTGGGCCGGGAAGGCGGAGCCGGGCCACCGTGGCCGGCCCGGCCGAGCGGCGAACATTTCCCTCAGCTACTACGTAATGTAGTTGAATCATTTCCCTGAGTAGTGCGGAGGCTAAGGCTCGTGGTTGACATTGCCGCGATCCGAGGTAAGTTGCTGCTCAGTCCAGCACCGGGGGTCGAGGGGCCGGCGGCGTAGATCCGGCTGGACAGGGGTTGGGCCTGGGAAAGGGCCCGGGCACCCAGTAGACAACGGAGATCGAGCCCGTTGCCAGCGGGACCGACTCCGGTCCGAAGGTGATGCCCGGGTCCTTTTCCTTTTCCGGTTCACCCCGGATAGGCACGATTAAGCAGGCGGGTTCGTTTGTCGTTGGGGGGATACGTCCCCGGCAGGGGAACGCAGGGGACAGCGCCGGGGACTACGGGAGTACGGGGATATCATGGCGTGCACCGTCCGCGACACCTCCTGTTAACCAACGCAGGGATAGGCAGAGGTAGTGACAGATCCACATCCACCCGCTGAGCCGCCGGCCGGCCGGGCCGTCGTGATCATGCCTACGTACAACGAGCGCCAGAACCTGGAATCGATCACGGGCCGGGTCAGGGCGGCGCTTCCCGAGGCTGATCTGCTGATCGTGGACGACAACAGTCCCGACGGCACCGGTGACATCGCGGACAAGCTGGCCGAGGCCGACTCGCACGTCCAGGTCATGCACCGGACAGAGAAGGCGGGCCTGGGCAAGGCGTACATGTCCGGGTTCAGCTGGGCGCTGGAGCGCGGCTACGGCGTGATCGTGGAGATGGACGCGGACGGCTCGCACCTGCCCGAGCACCTGCCCGTCCTGGTTGGCGCGCTGGCCCACGCGGACCTCGCCATCGGGTCCCGGTGGATGCCGGGCGGCCGGGTGGTCAACTGGCCCAGATCGCGTGAGGTCCTGTCCCGCGGAGCCAACGTCTACACCCGGCTCATGCTGAACCTGAAGGTCTGCGACGCGACCGCGGGCTTCCGCGCCTACCGGGCCTCGACCCTGCGCACGATCAGCCTGGACCAGGTCCAGTCAACCGGGTACTGCTTCCAGATCGACCTGACCATGCGGGTCGCGCAGGCCGGGCTGAAGATCGTCGAGGTGCCGATCACGTTCGTGGAACGGGAGCACGGCGCCAGCAAGATGAGCAACAGCATCATCTTGGAGGCGTTCTGGCGGGTCGCGCAATGGGGCGTCGCGCAGCGACTGCATCAGCTCAGGTCCCGCCGGACAAGCCAACGGGCAAGCTAACCGGAGTTCAGTGCGGGGCGCGGCGACGCCGGGGCGGGCTTACGCGCTCCTGCGGTGAGTCCGGCTGCTGCCGAGGTCATCGCCGCGCTCGGCGCTGCGGCGCTCCCGGATGACTTCGAGCCGCTCGGCGAGCACCGCCTCGAGGTCTTCCACCGTGCGCCGCTCCATGAGCATGTCCCAGTGGCTGCGCGGCGGCTTGGCCTTCTTCGGGGACGGGGACTCCCCGGTGGCGGCGATAGCGATCGAACCGCAGACACGACACTCCCAGGTACCAGGAAGTTCCGCCTCCGCCGCGAAAGGCACGCTAAAATGGTGCCCGTTCGGGCAATCGAAAGCGACGTCCTGACGGGGCGCCAGGTCGGTGTTCCTGTCGTTTTCGTAGCTCGTCGCACCGAGCCGGGTGCCGCGAAGTGCGCGTTCGGCCATGCTTGCTGCCTCCCAGGCGGTCAACGGTCTTTCTTGGCAACACTGATTACCCGGACAAGATTCCCGCTCCGGGCGTTACCCAACCGTGTTTTTGCGAAAGATGCAGCTATCGGCCTTGAGCGCGGCTAGCTAGGCGGTGGCAGAACCCACCCGGGGATGCCACTGACCGCGCTCGATCAGCACGTCGCGCAGGGTCTTGATGTCGTCGGTCATGATGCCGTCCGCGCCCAGATCCAGGTAGCGGATCATCTCGACCCGGTCGTTGATGGTCCAGACGTGCACGTCGAGGCCCAGGGCGTGCGCCCGGCGCACGAACGTCCCGGTCGCCACCGTCCCGGGCACCTGGGCGCAGCGCACCCAGGCCCGGGCCAGGAAGCTGGCCAGCATCCGGATCTGCGGCCAGCGCGCGGAGGTGCCGACGTTGCAGCGGACGCCGGCGATCGCGGCCGGCGAGGCCGCCATGCACACCGGCCGGTCGAGCAGCCCGCGGGCAGTCCGGAGCCGGTTGCCGGAGAACGAGGTCACGCAGACCCGGTCCCAGGCCTCGGTGCGGCGCAGCACCTCGGGAAGCAGGGAGATCCCCTGTGCGTCCTTCAGGTCGATGTTGAAGCGCACATCGGGCCAGGCGGCGATCAGGTCCTCGATGAGCGGTATCGGTTCGGTGCCGCCGACCCGCAGCGCGGCGACCTCACGGTAGGACAGCGCGTTGATCGGCCCGGACGCGTCGGTGACCCGGTCCAGCGTCCGGTCGTGGAAGGCCACCAGCCTTCCGTCCGCGGTCGCCCGGGCGTCGGTCTCGAGGTACGCGTACCCCAGCTTGATGGCTTGCTCGAACGCGGCCCAGGAGTTCTCCGGAGCGTGGGCCGCGCCGCCTCGGTGGGCGAACGCGATCGGCCGCGGGTGATCGAGAAAGGGTACTCGCACGATGGCAAGTATGCCTGCAGCCAGGACCGACCCGGTGAACTACGGATGTCCGTCACACATCGGATGAGGGGAATCCAGGGGCTTTAGCGGTCCAGGCCCGGCGCCGCGCCTCGGCCATGGCCACCGCGGCCGTCGCGGCCACGTTCAGCGATCCGACCCGGCCCGGCTGCGGGATATATGCGACCGCGTCGGCCACCGCGAGCAGGGCCGCCGAACAGCCGTGGTCCTCGTTGCCGAACGCCAGGCAGACATCGCCGTCCAGCGGCGCCTCGTGCAGCGGGAGGGCGCCCGAGGCCAGTTCGATGGCCACCACTCGCAGGCCCGCGGCCGATGCCGCCTTGGCCGCGGCGACCGGGCTGGCCTCGGTGGTCGCCTGGATCAGCCGCTGGGTGCCGAGCGCCGTCTTGCTCACCCCCGGATGCGACAGCACCGCGGTGCTGCCGCACAGCCACAGGTGTTCGACGCCGAAGGCGGCGGCCGAGCGGACGATGGAGCCGACGTTGAACGGCTGGCCGACCGAGTCCAGCAGCACGGCCAGGCGGGCCTCGGTGACCCGGCGCCACTCGCGGTTCAGCCGCTTGACCTCGACCGGCCGCAGCTGGCGGGGGGCCCGGGCGCCGTCGCCGGGCGGCACGGGCGGGGTCACGGGGGAGTCACCACCGTTCGTTCGGGCAAATATTCGACCTGAAGCAGCCGGTAACCGCTCCGTGCGACCCGCCTCCTCACCAGCCAGCCCTGCTCGGCCAGCCAACGGTGCAGCGAATCCGCGCCGAGGTTGCGCCCGGCCACCAGGTACGCCTGACCGCCGGGCGCCAGGCGGCCGAGCCAGCCCGACAGCAGCTCCTGCAGCGCCGCCTTGCCGATGCGGACCGGCGGGTTGGACCAGATGCCGGCCAGCCGGGCGGGGACGGCCGGGTCGTCGGGGGTGACGCAGCGCACGTTGGGCAGCCCGGCCGCGGCGGCGTTCCGCGCGCACAGCTCGAGCGCCCGCTCGTTGACGTCGACGGCCCAGACCGTGGCCCCGGGCGACCGCTTGGCCAGCACGCAGGCGATCGGGCCGTAGCCGCATCCGAGGTCGAGCAGGTCGCCCGCTGGCGGCGGGGCGGGCGCGGTGTCCAGCAGCAGGCGGGTGCCGGGGTCGAGCCGTCCGGGGGAGAAGACCCCCGCGTCGGTGGCTAGCTCCAGGTAGACACCGGGCAGCATGACCCGGACCTTGCCCGGCCGGTGCCGGGCGCCCGGCTGCGGCGAGAAGTAGTGCTCGGTCACCGGCGCACGGGCTCGGCCTGTTCGGCCTGGCTGGCCAGCGCGGGGTTGATGAACCGGCGTGTGACCCAACGCTCGACGATGAACGTCATGATGGGGATGGTGCCGGCCAGCAGCATGATCACGGTCGGCTTGTTCGCCAGCCGCAGCTTCCTGGACAAGATCCAGGCGAACGCCAGGTAGATGATGTACAAGATGCCGTGCACCACGCCGACGTTGTTGGCCACAGCCGGGTGACCCGCCACCTGCAGCGGGATGCCGACGAAACACAAGAAGACCAGCACCACACCGGTCACGTAAGCCATCACCCGATACCGGAGGACCGCCGCGTTCACAGAGCTCTATCTCCCTAGCTTCGCAGTCCGTGCCACCTGCCGTGGCGCTTGACCTCACTGTTGAGCCGGGCCAGGTAGGCGTTGTAGGCGCTGAGCTCGGGGTCCTCGTCGTCCCCGGCCGCGCCCGCGGCACCGGCGCTGACCTGGACGGGCCGGACACTGATCGGGAGATCGTCCCGGCTGGCCTGCGACTCGGCTGATTCCGTCGTCTCGCCTCGCTTGAGCCGGAACTCGTCCTTGATCGTCTTGGCCCAGAACACGACGGCGAAACCGGCGAACAGCGGCCACTCGAACGTGTAGGCCCAGCTCAGCCCGTTGCCGCCCAGCGCGCGGTGGAGCTGCCAGTCACCGAGCCAGAGCATGCCCCAAAAGGACACCACCATGAGCACGTGCCAGCCCAGCCAGCGGGGCTTGATGAGGAACCGCCACACCGGCCCGGAGCGCTCGGGCCCGGCGGTCTCCGCCGGGCCGACCGGGGCAGCGTTCTCCATGACAACGAGCGTAGCGCTGCCCGGAACGTAGTGCGGCGGCGTGCCGGTCACCGGCCGGCAGGACCGGCTAGGCCATCATGATCTGGTGAAAGGAGCTCGCGTTGGCCGGCTGGTCACCGATAATTTCCCCATGAGCGTGTTCGCCGGGTGGTCACCGGAGGCCGCACGGCTGCCTGATCGGCTCGATGACCTGCACGGACCCTGGCGGGGAGTGGTCGTGTTGCCGGTCCACCTGACCTGGCACGGACTGCGCGAGTTCGACGTCGCCCTGGAGACGCCCAGGCTGCTGCTGTACAGCATCGTGCTCAGCCAGGGCCGGCGGAACGACCTGGCCCGGTTCGTCAACCCGCGGCGGCTGCGCGACGACTGGCCGCAGCTGCGCCCGCTGGTCAGCCGGCCGATGCGGCGCGCCTGTGAGCGCAAGCTGGGCCTGCGCCTGCCGACCGTCGTCAAGCCCTAGCCGGGCAGCGCCGCGCGCCGTATGCCACGCTGTTGACATGCGCAAGTACGTGATCATGGGCGTGCAGGGCAGCGGCAAGGGCACGCAGAGCGAGCTGCTGGCCGCTGACCTGGACATCGTGCACATCAGCGTGGGGGACATCTTCCGCTGGAACGTACAGAATCACACCAAGATCGGCGCCCAGGTCCGCCGGGTCATGGCGGCCGGGGAGCTGGTCGGGGACGACCTGGTCGAGTCGGTGGTGCAGAGCAGGCTGACCGGGCACGACTGGAACTTCGGATTCATCATCGACGGGTTCCCGCGGAACCGGCGCCAGGCCGAGTTCTTCCTGGAGAGCTACGACATCGACGCCATCATCACGCTCGACCTGCCGGACAGCGAGGTCCGCCGCCGGGTGCTCAACCGCCGGCTGTGCGCGGACTGCGGTATCAACTACAGCCTGATCGACGACAGCCCCGCGGTCCCCGGCCAGTGCGACGCGTGCCAGGGAGAGCTGACGACCAGGGAGGATGACACCGAGGAGGCGCTGGCGGTCCGGCTGAAGACCTACCACGAGAAGACCAACCCGGTGCTCGAGCTGTTCGGGCGCAAGGAGTACGTCGTCACCGCCGACGCCCGGCCCGCACCGGAGGTGGTCCAGGCCGAGATCAGGCGGAAGCTCAGCCTCCCGCCGCAAAAACAGCAGGAGTCCCAGGAGAACGCAAGTGCGTGAGATCGCGGTCTTCGGCGGCAGCGCCCATCCGGCGCTGACCGCCGAGATCTGCGCGTTCCTGGCCGTGCCGCAGCAGCCGGTGCTGCTCGAGCGGTTCGCGAACGACTGCCTGGAGGTCCAGCTCCAGGCCAACTGCCGGGAACGGGACGTGTACCTCATCCAGCCGCTGGTCCGGCCGGTGCAGGAGCACCTGGTCGAGCTGCTGCTGATGGCGGACGCGGCCCGCGGCGCGTCGGCCGGGCGGGTGACCGCGGTCATGCCCCACTACGCGTACGCCCGGTCGGATAAGAAGGACAAGCCGAGGATTTCCATCGGCGCCCGTCTCGTGGCCGACCTGCTGGTCACCGCGGGCGTGAACCGGGTGCTCACGCTGACCCTGCACTCGCCGCAGGTGCACGGGTTCTTCTCGGTCCCGGTGGACCACCTGCACGCGCTGCGCGAGCTGTCCGCCCATTTCCGCGGCCGGGACCTGTCCAACACCGTGGTGGTCGCCCCCGACCTCGGCTACGCCAAGAGCGCCGCGGCGTTCGCCCGCAGGCTCGGCCTGCCGGTCGCCGCCGGTGCGAAGGAGCGGATCAGCGACACCGAGGTCCGGATCACCGCCATCATCGGCGACGTGGCCGGCCGGGACGTGATCGTCATCGACGATGAGATCTCGCGCGGCACCACCGTGTTCGAACTCCTGGACCGGCTACGCGAGCAGGGCGTCCGTTCGGTGGCCGTGGCCTGCACCCACGGGTTGTTCGTCGACAACGCGCTGGACAAGCTGACCTCGGGCGACGTGACCGAGGTGGTGTGCACCAACTCCGCGCCGGTGCCCGTGGACCACCCGAAGCTGCACGTGCTGTCGGTGGCCCCCGCGCTGGCCGAGGCCATCAGCCGCATCCACAACGGCGAGTCGGTCAGCTCCCTGTTCGACCACTAGGACGTGGCGGTCTGGATGATCCACGCCAGGACCAGGGCCTCCTCCCGCCAGGCGTCGTAGCGGCCGCTGCGGCCGCCGTGGCCCGCCTCCATCTCGATCTTGAGCAGGAACGGGCCGCCCTTGGCCACCGCGCGCAGCCGGGCGATCCACTTGGCGGGCTCGTGGTAGGTCACCCGGGTGTCGTTCAGGCCGCCGAGGGCGAAGATCGGCGGGTAGGCCTGCCCGGTCACGTTCTCGTACGGTGTGTAGGACTTCATGTACGCGTAGACCTGCGGGTCATGCAGCGGGTCGCCCCATTCGTCCCACTCGGTCACGGTCAGCGGCAGCGACGGGTCCAGGATCGTGTTGAGCGCGTCGACGAACGGCACCTGGGCCACGATGCCGGCGAAGTCCTGCGGCGCCAGGTTGGCCACCGCGCCCATGAGCAGGCCGCCGGCCGAGCCGCCCCGGGCCACCAGCCGGGACGCCGAGGTCCAGTCCGACTTCTCCAGGTGCTCCGCGCACGCGATGAAGTCGGTGAAGGTGTTNNCAGCAGCTTGCCGTCGGTGTACCAGGCCCGGCCCAGCTCGCCGCCGCCCCTGACGTGCGCGATCGCATAGACGAACCCCCGGTCGAGCAGCGACAGGACCGGGATGGAGAAGGCCGGATCCCGGGAGATCTCGTAGCTGCCGTAGCCATTGAGCAGGCACGGCGCGCTGCCATCCCGCGGCGTGTCCTTGCGGCGCACCAGCGAGATCGGGATCCGCGTGCCGTCGGTCGCGACGGCCCACTCGCGGTGCTGCTCGTAGTCCTCGGCTCGGTACGGCTCACCCGACGGGGACGGCAGCACCGGCTGGCGCTTGAGCAGGGTCAGTTCGCCGGTGGCCATGTCGCAGTCGTAGACCGAGCCGGGAGTGACCAGTGAGGTGTAGGACAGGCGGAACCGGGTGGAGTGGTATTCGGGGTTCGGTCCCGGCCCGACCCGGTAGATCGGCTCGGCGAAGGCGATCTCGCGCTGGCCGTCTTCGCCGTCCTCGCCGTCTTCGCCGGCGCTGCCATCGAGAATCCGGAGCCCGGTGAGCCCGTCGCGTCGGAAGTAGACGACGATGAAGTCCGCGAACGCGGCCATGCCCAGCAGCCGGGTGTCGGCCCGGTGCGGCACCAGCGGGGTCCAGTCCGCCGGAGCCGACAGCGACGCGGTGGCGATCTCGAAGTTCTCCGCGTGGTCGTTGTGCAAGATGAGCAGCCGGTCTCCGGCATCGTCGACGCTGTAGTCCAGGCCCTGCCGGCGCGGGGCCACCACGGTGAACTCGCTCTCCGGCGTGGCCGCGTCGAGCAGCCACACCTCGCTGGTCAGCACGCTCGCGCTGTGGACCACGATGTAGCGTTCGCTGCGGGTGTGGCCGACATTGATGTTGAAGCGCCGGTCGGCTTCCTCGAACAAGATGACGTCCTGTTCGGCCGGGGTGCCGATCCGGTGCCGCCAAACCCGGTAGGGCCGCCAGGCGTCATCGACGGTCACGTAGAACAAGACCGAACCGTCCAGCGACCACGTGCACCCGTAGTAGGCGCCGGGGATCTCGTCGGGCAGCAGGGCCCCGGTGGCCAGGTCTTTGATCCGGATCGTGAACCGCTCGTCGCCGCGCACGTCGGTGGCGTAAGCCAGCCAGCGCCAGTCCGGGCTCGGTTGGTACGCGCCCAGCGCGAAGAAGCCCGCCCCGGCAGCCAGCTCGTTCTCGTCCAGCAGCACTTCCTCCCCGTCCAGCGGCTGGCCGTCCTCGGCCAGGGGCGGGATGACCTCACCCGGCCGGACCGCGCGGCGGCAGTGCACCGCGTACTGCTGGCCCTCGACCGTCCGGGCGTACTGCCACCAGTCGCCCTTGCGTACCGGGACGGACAGGTCGCTCTCCTGAGTCCGGGCCTTGATCTCGGCGAAGATCTGATCCTGGAGCGGGGCGAGCCCGGCGGTGATCGCCTCGGTGTAGGCGTTCTCGGCCTTCAGGTAGGCGATCGTGTCGGGGTCGTCCTTGTCGGCCAGCCAGGCGTACTCGTCGGTCACGGTATCGCCGTGGTAGGTGCGCTCGTGGGGGACCTGCTTGGCCGACGGCGCCTCGGCGGGCGGTTCGGCCGGAACCTCGATGCTCATGGAGGCCCAGTCTAATAACGCCAGCCGAGCCGGCTTTGACACTATGGGGCCGTGCCTGGACATCTGCTGCTCAAGAACTGCGTCGAGGATAAGCCGACCCGCCCGGCCATCGAACGCGCCCTGAAAGAGGACTCGCTGCTCTGGCTGGACCTGGCCGACACCAGCCCGGACACGCTCGCGCTGCTGCGCGATGTGTTTAACATCCACCCGCTGGCCGTCGAGGACGCCAAGGAGTTCGACCAGCGCCCGAAGGTGGAAGACTACGAGGACTTCGTCTACATCGTCGCCTACGGCGCGCTCGGCCTGGGCCAGCCGATGGCCGAGGTGCACTGCTTCTACGCCGAGCACTTCCTCGTCACCGTGCACCGCGACGAGATCCCGGCCATCCCCCAGGCGTGTACCGCGCTCGGCCGGCTGCACACCGACCGGCGGCTGGTCGCGCTGTACCGCCTGCTGGACAGCCTGGTGGACAGCATGTTCCCGTTCCTGGCCGCGTTCGACGACCGCGTCGACGAGCTGCAGGACCAGATCTTCGCCAAGCCCACCGAGGACAAGCTAGCCGCGCTGTTCGCCCTCAAGCGCGAACTGGTTGATGTGCGCAAGCTGGTCACCCCGCAGCGGGACATGGTGGCCTCGATGCTGACCCAGGTGGTCCCGATCCCCGGCATGACGCCGGAGAGCGAGCGGTACGTACGCGACCTCTACGATCACCTGATCCGGATCAGTGACATGGTGGACAGCTACCGCGACCTGCTGTCCGGATCGCTCGAGGCGTACATGTCGGTGGTGTCCAACCGGCTCAACGACCAGATGAAGCAGCTGACCATCATCGCCACCGTGTTCCTGCCGCTGTCCTTCCTGACCGGGTTCTTCGGCCAGAACCTCGGCTGGCTGGTGAACCACGAAGGCTCCCTGACCGCGTTCCTCATCTTCGGCTTCGGCACCGAGGCACTGGCCGTCCTGGGCCTGCTGTTCCTGTTCCGCCGGCGCGGATGGATGTAAGACCCTTTTTGCCGAACGGTCCGTGGTGCACGCCCCGGCGATCCGGCCATCCTGGTCATGGCCGCCCGGAGCGGTACCGCTAATCTGTGTCCGTGACAGAACCGTCCCCTGTTACGCCTGAGCCGCAGGCGGTGCTGGCCTCGCTCACCGCGAGTGCGATCTTCCTGGTCCTGACCATCAATCCCGGCGGCGAGGCCCCCTGCCGGGACATGCTGGCCGACTGGTCGGCTCTGCGGCGGTCGGTCGGCTTCCGTGCCCCGGGCGACGACCTGGTCGCCGTCGCCGCGATCGGGTCACGGGCCTGGGACCGCCTGTTCGCCGGGCCGCGCCCGGCCGAGCTGCACCCGTTCCAGGAACTCATGGGCGCCCGGCACCACGCGGTGTCCACCCCGGGTGACCTGTTGTTCCACATCCGGCACGAACGGATGGACCTGTGCTTCGAGTTCGTCTCCCAGGCCCTGACCAGGCTGGTCGGCGCGGTCACGGTGGTCGACGAGACGCACGGGTTCCGCTTCTTCGACGAACGTGACCTGCTCGGTTTCGTCGACGGGACCGAAAACCCCGAAGGCCGGGCGGCCGCGACGTCGGCGCTGGTCGGCGAGGCCGATCCCGCCTTCGCCGGCGGCAGCTACGTCATCGTGCAGAAGTACCTGCACGATCTGGACGCGTGGAACGCCCTATCCACCGAGGACCAGGAGAACGCGATCGGCCGCTACAAGCTGTCCGACATCGAGATGCCGGACGAGGTCAAGCCGGCCAACTCGCATGTGGCCCTGAACACGATCGAAGAACCGGACGGGACCCAGCGCCAGATCCTGCGGGCCAACATGCCGTTCGGCCAGGTGGGCCGCGGAGAGTTCGGCACGTACTACATCGCCTACGCGGCCACGCCGAGCGTGACCGAGGAGATGCTCGCCAACATGTTCATCGGTGACCCGCCGGGCAACACCGACCGCATTCTCGATTTCTCCACGGCCGTCACCGGCAGCCTGTTCTTCGCGCCGACGGCCGACTTCCTCGACGACCCTCCCGATCCGCCCGGCGCGCCGGAGGAGACGACCCCCCTGAGCCCCCCGGAGCCTTCGGTGGATGACGGTTCGCTCGGCATTGGCAGCTTGAAGAGGAGCACCACATGAACAACCTGCACCGCGAGCTAGCTCCCGTGTCCGATGCCGCCTGGGCGAGCATCGAGGCCGAGGCGCGCCGGACGTTTGAGCAGAACGTGGCCGGCCGCCGGGTGGTGGACGTCACCGGACCCGACGGTCCGGCGCTGGCTAGCGTGAGCACCGGTCACCTGGCCGAGATCGAGCCGCCGGGTGGCGACACCGCCGGGATCCTGGCCTGGCAGCGCACCGCGCAGCAGCTCGTCCAGCTCCGGGTGCCGTTCACGCTGAGCAGGCTGGAGGTGGACAACGTGGAGCGCGGCGCGCAGGACTCGGATTGGCAGCCGGTCAAGGACGCGGTGCGGCAGATCGCCTTCGCCGAGGACAAGGCGATCTTCGACGGCTACCCGGCGGCGGGGATCACCGGGGTCAGGCAAAGTACGTCCAACTCGGTCCTCACCTTGCCGCCCGAGGCCCGCGAGTACCCGACCGTGGTCAGCCAGGCGGTCAGCGCCCTCCGGCTGGCCGGGGTGAGCGGTCCCTATTCGCTGCTGCTGTCCGCCGCCGCCTACACGATGGTGAGCGAGACCTCCGACCACGGCTACCCGATCCGGGACCACCTGGCCCGCGTGGTGGACGGCGACATCATCTGGGCCCCGGCCGTCGACGGGGCGTTCCTGCTGTCCGGGCGGGGCGGGGACTACGAGCTGCGCCTCGGCCAGGACCTGTCGATCGGCTACCTGTCCCACGACTCAGGGTCCGTGCAGCTGTACTTCCAGGAGTCGCTGACCTTCCTGGCCTACACCGCTGAAGCGAGCGTGGTCCTGAACGCGGGCTGAGCCTTACCGGCCGCCCGGGCCTTCGCGGCCCGGGGCTTTCATCGCGGTCGCTCAGTCGTCGTACCGGGTGGGCGGGAACGGGTGCTCTTCGTCGATGCGGTACAGCTCGCCCTTGTCCTCCTCGCGGCGGACCTCGGCCCGCTCCTCCTGGTACACCTCGGTCTGCCGGACGTCATCGGTCAGCGGCGGCGTGTCCGTGGCCGGCGGCACCTCGTCCGGGTCATAGGCGTCGACGCCCGCCTCGACGCGCTCCTCTTCGGTGAGCCGCTCTAGCTGATCCTGGTCGAGGCGGTCGATCTCGCCGCCATGCTCCCGCCGGTCCCGGTGGAACCGCTCGGCGAACTGATCGGTGAACTCACCTGGCTGGTCTATGTCCTGCTCCGACATCGCGCCTCCTCGGGTCCGGCAACCGGCGTCGGCAGGCCTGCCCACGCCATCCTCGCTAACCGGCCTAGCTTATAGCGGTACTCCAGCGGACCCGCAGATCGGCGGGTTTGCGGAAGACCAGGCCGCGTGGCGTGGCCGGGTACCGGCCGTCCAGCCGCAGCTGGGGGAGCAGCTCAAGGAGCGTCTCCAGGGCGATCCGCGCCTCCAGGCGGGCCAGGTGAGCGCCGAGGCAGAAGTGCGGTCCGTGCGCGAAGGCCAGATGCCGTCCGGCGTTCGGGCGGCGGACGTCGAACCGGTCCGGGTCACCGAACACCGCCGGGTCCCGGTTCGCCCCGGCGATGGACACCGTGACCTGGTCACCGGCCCTTATCTGAGCGCCGCCGAGCTGGGTATCGTGGGTCGCGTAGCGGTCCACGACGGCCGCGGCCGGTTCCAGCCGCAGGGATTCCTCGATCACGGCCGGGATCAGCCCGCGGTCGGCTCGCACGAGCTCCAGGTCCGCGGGGCAGGACAGGAGGTGGAGGACGGCGTTCGCGATCATGCCCTCGGTGGTCTCGNNCAGCGAGGAGGCTGGGGGCGCCGCGATGACCTGCCGAAGGCTGGCCGCGAGCTCGGCGAACGCGGCCGTGCCCGCCGCAGCCACTGCGGTGCCCGCTGTCGCGCCAGGAGCTGCGGCCTCGGCCTGTACGGCGGCCACGATTCCGCCGTACCAGGTAAGGATCTGCGCGGGGTCCGTCTGCCCGAGGCCGAGCGCCTCGGCCATGACCGCGACGGCCAGCGGGCCCGCTACCGCCCGGCGGAGTTCGGCTTGCCCGTCCGGCTGAATGGCGGAGACCAGCCGGACGGCCTCGGCGCGGGTGAACGAGTCCAGCCGGGCATGGATCTCCTCGGCCCGGAACGGACGGGTGAAGGGGGCCCGGTGGCGGGCGTGCGGCGTGCCGTCCAGCGAGAGCATGCTCGGGCCGACGACTTTGGCCGTGGAGAACCGGGGGTCGTCGACCGTGAACGTCCGGGCGTCACGGAGCACCTCGACGCTCAGGTCATACCCGGTGACCAGCCAGGCGCCCAGGACCGGGACCCAGCACGCCGGGGCGGTGGCCCGGAGCCGGGCCAGTGCCGGGTGGGGATCGGACTCCAGGTCGGCCAGCGTGACCCACTCGGCCCGGGTGTCCGGTTGCGTGTCCGGCGAGTTCACGTAAGCCGCCCGGGCCAGGGGCGGGGTCGGGCGCACTTTCGTCCGGCGCGATCCGCCAGCGGGCGAGCACCGCCATCAAGATCCACCCGGCGATGAGGATCAGCCAGAAGTTGACCAGGCGGTAGGTCAGTACGGCGGCGAGCGCCGTCGACCGGTGCAGCCCGGCAGCGGTCAGCGCCGCGGTCAGAGCCAGCTCGACCAGGGCGAATCCCCCGGGTGTGATTCCGGTGCTGCCGACCGCGGCTCCGGCCCCGTAGACCAGCAGCAGGCTGTGCCAGGGAACGGGCTGGCCGGTGGCCCTGATCGCGCAGGCCAGCGCCCCGCAGTCGGCCGCCCAGTTCAGCACGGCCAGCCCGAACACCTCGGCGTACCGCGGCCAGGGCAGCCGCAGGCTCGCCACCCGGTCCAGGAACTCATCCAAGCCGTCGACACCGTGGGCGGGCACCCCCAGGACGCTCCGGGACAGGCCGACCAGCCAGGCGATGACCCGGTGCAAGAGCCTGCGGACGTTCTCGAAACGCAGCGCGAGCAGCACCGCGACGCCCGGGACGATGAACACGAAAGCGCCGAGGAAGCCCGCCGCGCTGGCCAGTGACGCGGAACCGGCCAGCGCTCCGATGACCAAAAGGAAGGCCAGCGCGGAGGTGGAGAAGATGGCCGATACGGCGAGCGTCCAGCCCGTGGTGGCGGCGTCCACGCCGTGCCTGCGGAACTGGCGGTAGGAGAAGACCACAGCCAGTTCGGCGCCCGCGAACGGCACCGAGATCGATAGCGCGTTCGCCGCGTAAGTGATCACCATCACCGAGCTGAAGCTGGTCGGCCGGCCATTAACCCGCATCAGCAGCGTGCGGCTGAGCCCGAAGCTGGACAGGGAGACCGCCTCTGACGCCAGCGCGAGCACGAACCAGGCCCAGTTCAGGTGGGCCAGCACGTGCAGCGACTCGGCCAGCGTGTGGCGCTCGACGACGATGACGCTGACCAGGACCGCGACGGCCAGGACGGCCAGCGTGCCGCGCCGCATCCGGTACCGGCGGGGAGTGCGTGCTGATAGCAGGTGCTGATCTGACGGTGCTGTTGCGTCGGCTCCCGCACCGGTCTCGGCCGGGGCATTTACCCCGTCGGTCAAGGCCGCTCCCCACACGTCGCACTGGGGACTGACGAGGTCAACGGCATAATGGGTCAAAATACCTTGAGACCGCAGCAAAACAGAAGGTCGGGTTCCGTTCGGGCCTCACGGGACCTACCTCACTGGCTCTCGTACTCGTGGCGGCGGCGCCGCCAGAAGCTGGTCTCGTTCCGCCCGAGGACGACATCGCGACTCAATATCCGTCAGCTGACCGATGTCTTGCATTGCAAGTTGCAGCACCATTTTCAACGCAAGGGCACTGAGCACCTCAGCCGAGGAACCGGATCATTGTGATGGCACCGACTCGTCCGACCGAACTGTACCAACGTCGCGTCCGGCTGGCCCGGCAACCATCCGCGCCGGCCGAAGCCCGCGGCCATGTCCGCGCGGCCCTCCAGACCTGGAAGATCCCGGTCGATCCCGACATCGCGATCCTGCTCACCAGCGACCTGGTCACCAATGCCGTCACGCACGGGGACGGCGACACGGTCACGCTGGCCATCAGGTGCTCCCGCGCTCATCTGCGGATCGACGTCTACGACAAGTCGCGTTACCGGTCGCCCGGTGCGGACGAATCAGTCGGCGCGGACACCGGACCGGGGCTGGTGCTGGTCGCCGCTCTGTCGACCGAATGGGGTTCGTTTCGCACCCCGGCGGGCAAGGCCCTGTACTTCACGCTCGCGTTCCTGCGCGATCCGCCGCTGGATGGCGATCGCGCGACTGCGGGCGATTAGACGTGGGGGCGGCGAGCTGTGAAACCCCGTCCGGCTCGCCGTTCCCACTAACTTGCCGTCCCCACTAATGAGACAGCTTTCGGAAGGACACCAAACCAGTGAGGGGAAACATGGGTACGACGCTCAAGAGTCCAGACGAACGGCCGAATTCAGGCTCGTACTGGATCAAGAGCTCTCTGAGTTACGCCGCCGGCAACTGCGTCGAGGTCGCGAGCCTGCCCGGCGCCGAGATCGGCGTTCGCAACAGCAGGGACTCGGCCGGGCCGGTCCTGAAGTTCACGCCGGATGAGTGGCATGCTTTTCTCGGGGGCGTGCGCAACGGGGAATTCGACCTCCCAGTCATCTGAGCGATGCCGGATCCTCGGCGTTTTCCTCTGACCAGACCGATCAGGAATCGAGAAGCGCCGGTCACCGAGGTCACCTAGAGTGACCGTCATGGCCATCGAG
>PLDT01000248.1:0-1812 GCA_003136255.1 Actinomycetota bacterium | reverse complement strand
TCTCTGGTCTTCGGCACGATCGCCGCGGAGTCGCAGCGGCTGATCAACGAGACGTACAGCGCCTTCGTGCAGGGATTCATGCCGACGCTGGCGCGGCCCGAGGTCGACGTGCTCGAAGGGCTGACGACCGCGATCCTCGTCGACCAGCAGCGGATTGGTGCTGACCCCCGCTCCACGGTCGGCACCGCCACCGACGCCAACGCGATGCTGCGCATCCTGTTCAGCCGCCTGGGAAAGCCGCACATCGGCTCGCCCCAGGCGTTCTCCTTCAATGTTGCCTCGATCAGCGGAGCGGGTGCGGTCAAGTTCGAGCGCGGTGGGAAGACTATGCAGGAGCGGCGCACCTTCAGCATTACCGGCGGCATGTGCCCGCGCTGCGAGGGCCGGGGCACGATCTCCGATATCAACCTGGCCCAGCTCTACGACGACTCCAAGTCACTTAACGAGGGCGCGATCATCGTTCCGGGCTACACCGTGGACAATTTCTTTGCCGTCCGGCCCTACATCGAGTCGGGCATCCTCGACCCGGACAAGCCGATCAGCAAGTACACCAAGAAGGAGCGGCAGGACTTCCTGCACCACGAGCCGACCCGGGTGAAGGTCAACGGCGTCAACGTCACCTACGAGGGGCTGATCCCCAAGATTCAAAGGTCGTTCCTGTCCAAGGACGCCGACGCGCTTCAGCCGCATATCCGGGCGTTCGTGGACCGCGCGGTCACCTTCACCGCCTGTCCGGAGTGCGGCGGCACCCGGCTCAGCGCGGCGGCCCGGTCGTCGCGGATCGGCAAGGTCAACATCGCCGATGCGTGCGCGATGCAGATCAGCGATCTGGCCGAATGGGTCCGCGGCGTCGACGAGCCGTCGGTGGCGCCGCTGCTCGCGGCGCTGCAGCACACGCTCGACTCGTTCGCGAAGATCGGGCTGGGCTACCTCTCGCTCGACCGGCCGTCGGGCACGCTGTCGGGCGGCGAGGCGCAGCGCGTCAAGATGATCCGCCACCTCGGCTCCTCGCTCACCGATGTGACCTACGTGTTCGACGAGCCGACGATCGGCCTGCACCCCCACGACATCCAGCGGATGAACGACCTGCTGCTACGGCTGCGGGACAAGGGCAACACGGTGCTCGTGGTGGAACACGAACCCGAGACGATCACGATCGCCGACCACGTCGTCGACCTCGGCCCCGGCGCTGGCACCAGCGGTGGGGAGGTGGTGTTCGCAGGCACCGTCGAGGGGTTGCGGGCCAGCGGCACCATCACCGGCCGCCATCTCGGCGACCGGGCCGCCCTCAAGGAGACGCTGCGGACGCCCGCCGGCACGCTGGAGATCCGCGGCGCGACGGAGCACAACCTGCGCGACGTCGACGTCGACGTCCCGCTCGGGGTACTGGTCGTCNNTGTCAGTCGACCAGGGCGCGATCCGCGGCTCGCGACGGAGCAACCCGGCCACGTACACCGGCCTGCTCGAGCCGATCCGCAAGGCGTTCGCGAAGGCCAACGGCGTGAAGCCGGCGCTGTTCAGTGCCAACTCCGAGGGCGCCTGCCCCAACTGCAACGGCGCCGGCGTCATCTACACCGACCTGGCGATAATGGCCGGCGTCGCCACCATCTGCGAGGTGTGCGACGGGAAGCGGTTCGAGGCATTGGTGCTTGACTACCATCTCGGCGGCCGCGACATCAGCGAGGTGCTCGCGATGTCGGTGACCGAGGCCGAGGAGTTCTTCGGCGCCGGCGAGGCGCGCGCGCCGGCCGCGCACGCCATCCTCGGCCGGCTCGCCGACGTCGGGCTCGGCTACCTCAGCCTCGGCCAGCC
>PLDT01000135.1:0-4167 GCA_003136255.1 Actinomycetota bacterium | reverse complement strand
TGTCCTATGTCTTTGATTGGCGTGTGGTAACCCAAGCATTTCGAGAAATAGGTCATCTTTCATGCAGTCGCGCCTTCCACTGATATAAATTACACGTTACGAATCAATCCTTTGAATAACCCTCAAGGGTCCGGTCACGTCGTGCTCTGGGTAGCTCCGAGGTTGAACGCGGGAATCACGCCGATCTGCTGGAAGAGGTCGAGGAGGTTGAGCTCGTCCCAGTGCTCCGCGAACTCGCCGTTCTCGGTTCGCCAGATGTCGATGGAGCGCATCTCGATCGCGTTCCCGGTCGGAGGCACTCCGTAGAAGGGGCCAGCGTGAGTGCCTCGGTAGGTGAATCGCCCGACGACGCGATCTCCGGCCACCACCAGATCGTCCATTGTCGCTGTGATGTCTGGAAATGCCGTGAAGAAGCTGGACCAGAAGGCGCGGTTGGCTTCTCGTCCGTCTTCCACGAACGGGTTGTGGTTGATGTAGTCGACAGCCACGAAGCCGTCGACGGCATCGGGATCGTGGTCGTTCAACAGCTTTAGGTAACGCGCCGCCAGCGTGCGTCCATCAGTTTGGCTGTCTGTCATGGAGGCCTCCTGTTGATGATGCTGTCGACGCTAGTATTTCTAGCGTCGACTGTCAAGACGCTAGTTCTTCTAGCAGTGCTAGGCTCAGGGCGTGACCAGTCAGGAACGTCGAGACCGCGAGCGAGCCCAGCGGCGCCAGGTCATCGTCAGCGCCGCTCGCGAGCTGGCCGAGGCGGAAGGCTGGGAGTCCGTAACCACCCGCCGGCTGGCCGATTGCATCGAATACAGCCAGCCTGTCCTCTATAGCCACTTCGAGGGGAAAGTCGCGATCGTAAGCGCGGTGGCCCTCGATGGGTTCGGCGAACTGTCCGCCACCTTGCGCAACGCCCGCAAGACGGCTGGTTCACCCGACGCCGAACCGCGAGCGGTCGCAAGCGCGTATCTGGAGTTCGCGCGAGCGAACCCTGCCCTCTACGAGGCCATGTTCACCCTGACGGTCGATCTGCCCTTCGCGCAATCCGACGCGCCTGCTCCGGTGCATGCGGGCTTTGTCGAGCTACGTGAGGCGCTGGCGCCGTTGGCCGGCGGCCGCGACCTGGAAACGTTCACCGAAGTCGTCTGGAGCGCTCTTCATGGCCTGGCGACGCTCTCCCAGGCCGGCAGGCTGCGCCCAGACTTCTACGACGAGCGCCTGCTCATGATGGTCGATCAGCTCGGAACAGGACGTGCTTGAGCGTACGTACTTTCGTCGGGTGCTTCAGGTATCCAGCCGTTTGCAATCGAGCGCGGCCCGGATCTGGCTGAGCCACTGTGTGCCCAGCTGGCGCCCGTTGGGGAGTTGGTCGCCTCGATCCCAGCGCCACGTGGTGATCATCGCCAGCACGAGGACGCGGCACTCACGCAGCAAGTCGTGATTGACGCCGGGATAGTGCTCGCTGACTTCTTCGGGCGCATGGGCGAGATCGAACTCGACAGGCCCGCGGCAACACGTCTCGAGGTCTATGAACAGCAGCCCGTTCTTGGTGGTGAGCACGTTGCCCGGGTGCGGCTCGCCGTGCAGCAGCTGCTCGGCGCCGCCACGCCCGCCGATCACTCGTCTCAGCCTTCGCAACGTGTCATCGAGGAGCTCCCGGTCCGCGTGGGCGAGCGCCGGAGTGCGGTCGCGGCTCGCGACGAGCTGCTGGGCCTGCTCGACTCGATCCGTGAAGTGCGGCGCAGGGATATCGAGCTTGCGCAGGCCGGCATGCAACCGCTCGAGCGCACTGGCGTAGCCGGCTGGTGAGACCTTTCGAGGTGCCGCAGGTTCGTAGTAGGTCCACAGCGTGAGCACGAAGCCATCGCGCTCATAGACACGCGGGTCCACTCGAGGCTCAAGAGCAGCCACCGGGCACCCGGATTCGGCGAGCCGCTGAGCAAGTTCGACTTCGAACTGTGCGACCTGATGCGCTACCGGTGCCACCCGGGCCAGCACGTCACAAGGCAGCAGACGCAGAGTGAGTTTGTTCGAGTCATGAAGAACGATCGCGTCGTCGACGGTCAGGTCAAGTGATGCGGCGGTCGACATGGCCGCAGCCATCGCACGCCGAACCTCTGACGCCTGCATTGTCGCCTGGCCCCTCTCCCTTGAGCACTGCCGTACGCTCCAGGCGGTGCAACCTGGGGCAGCATATTAAGTTGCCGAAAGAAACCGCGGTGGCGCGACGTGCGGGGCGCGACATATGGGGTAACGGCCCAGGCGCCCACGGCGGCAACGGCGTGGTCCTCACGTCGATCGGCGGTCTCTCGACTAGGCTCGTCCGTGCGGAGACCCTTTCAGTTCAGTACCTCTTCAAGTTCAGTCCGCACGCGAACACGACATGACAAAGGAGCCGGCGGTGGCCTCCATTGAAGCAATCCATGCCAGGCAGATCCTGGATTCCCGGGGCAACCCGACCCTCGAGGTCGAGGTCGCGCTGGACGACGGGACCGTCGGGCGGGCCGGGGTACCGAGCGGGGCCTCGACCGGTGCCTTCGAGGCCGTCGAGCTCCGCGACGGCGGTGCCGAGTACGGCGGCAAGGGAGTCGACCGGGCGGTGCAGAGCGTCGTCGACGAGATCCAGCCGGAACTGCTCGGGCACGAGGCCGATGACCAGCGGCTGATCGACCAGGCGCTGATCGACCTGGACCGGACGCCGGACAAGTCGCGGCTCGGCGCGAACGCCATCGTCGGCGTCAGCATGGCCGTGGCCCGGGCCGCCGCGGACTCCAGCGGGCTGCCGCTGTTCCGCTACCTGGGCGGCCCGAACGCGCATGTGCTGCCCGTTCCGCAGATGAACATCATGAACGGCGGCGCGCACGCCGACAACAACGTGGACATCCAGGAGTTCATGATCGTCCCGATCGGCGCGGCCACGTTCAGCGAGGCGCTGCGCTGGGGGGCCGAGACCTACCACGCGCTGAAGTCCGTGATCAAGCAGCGCGGGCTGTCCACCGGGGTCGGCGACGAGGGCGGCTTCGCCCCGGACCTGGAGCACAACCGGGCGGCGCTGGACCTCATCATCGATGCGATCGGCAAGGCCGGGTTCACCCCGGGCCAGGACGTCGCGCTGGCCATCGACGCCGCCGCGTCGGAGTTCTACGCCGACGGCACGTACAACTTCGAGGGCAAGCCGCAGACCGCGGCGGAGATGACGGCCATCTACGCCGACTGGCTCGATTCCTACCCCATCGTGTCGCTCGAGGATCCGCTGGCCGAGGAAGACTGGGCGGGCTGGCAGCTGCTCACGGCCGACGTCGGCGACCGCGTCCAGGTGGTGGGCGACGACATCTTCGTCACCAACCCGGAACGGATCCGCCGCGGCATCGCCGAGCACACCGCCAACTCCCTGCTGGTCAAGCTGAACCAGATCGGCACGGTCTCCGAGACGCTGGACGCGGTGAGCCTCGCCCAGCGGGCCGGCTTCACCTGCGTGATCAGCCACCGCTCCGGCGAGACCGACGACACCACGATCTCCGACCTGGCCGTCGGCACCAACAGCGGCCAGATCAAGACCGGGGCGCCCGCGCGCGGCGAGCGGGTGGCGAAGTACAACCAGCTGCTGCGCATCGAGGAACTGCTGGGCGACGCCGCCAGCTACGCCGGGGCCGGTGCCTACCCGCGCTTCACGGCGCTGGCCGGCAGGGGCTAGCGCGGGCAGCAAGGCTCCATGTCTCATCCCCCCGGTGCTCCCCGGCCGACCCGGCTGACCAGCCGGGCCGCGGTGCTGGCCGTCGTGATGTGCGCGATCGCCCTGAGCCTGGCCTACCCGGTCCGCGCATACATGGCCCAGCGCCAGCAGATCGACCAGCTCGTGGCCCAGCAGCAGACCATGCTGACCCAGGTCAAGAACCTGCAAGCGGAGCAGGCCAAGCTGTCGGACAAGTCCTACATCGAGCAGCTGGCCCGGCAGGAGCTCGACATGTGCTTCCCCGGCACCCAGTGCTACGTCATCGAGGGCAGCGAACCCCAGATCAGTGCCGCCCGGGCCCAGCCGTCCGGGCCCGCGCCCTGGTACGCGAAGCTGTGGCAGTCGGTGCAGCAGGCCGACGCGACCCCGGCCAAGTGAGCGTTCCAAAGGAAGGCGGGTATGCGGAGTGTCGGCACGCCTGACCTGGTCGATGACGCAACGTA
>PLDT01000134.1:17216-27373 GCA_003136255.1 Actinomycetota bacterium | reverse complement strand
TGGTGCCAGCTGTTCAGCGAGCCAGGCGCCGGGTCCGACGCGGCCGGCATCAGGACCAGGGCGACCGCAGTGAAGGGCGATGGGGAGGCGGCTGGGGGCTGGCGAATCAACGGCCAGAAGGTCTGGACCAGCGGCGCGCACCTGGCCGACTTCGGCCTGGCCACGGTGCGGACGAACCCGGACGTGCCCAAGCACGAGGGCATCACCATGATGGTGATCGACATGCACGCGCCCGGAGTCACGGTGCGTCCGCTGAAGATGCCGAACGGCGGCTCGGACTTCAATGAGGTCTTCTTCGACGACGTGTTCGTGCCCGGTTCGGACGTGGTCGGGCCGGTGGACGGCGGCTGGACCGTGGCGCGGGCCACGCTCGGCAACGAGAGCGTCAGTATCGGCGGCGGCGACGGTGGCCGGACGATGCCGGCCGAGGTGTTCATCGCGCCGCTCGACGCGCACCCGGAGCGGCTGGCCGGCGGGGCNNGGACGGGTGGGCAGGCATATAGCCCGCACACACGTGATGGGGGTGCTGAATCAGCGAAGCGCCTACCGTGCGGTGGCCGGCGGCGGCCCGGGACCGGAGGGCAACATCACCAAGCTGCTGCTGTCCGAGCTCGGCCATGAGACGGCGGCGATCATGGCGGAACTGGCGGGGCCGGACGCGGCGTTCCTCGATGGTGGCGGCGCGATAGCAGCGAGGCTGGTGCTGATGAACCGGGCCATGTCGATCGCGGGAGGAACGTCGGAGATCAAGCGGAACCAGATCGCCGAACGGATACTCGGTCTCCCCCGGGACCCGCTGATCAAGTAGCGGTCAGTTGTTTCCGGCATGCTGCCAAACGGCGGCTGGTAGCCACCCTTGAGGTACTACACGCGGCGTCCTATGACGCTTGCGTCAAGGCAATCCGCCCAGGCCTGGGTCAACGCGGGAACAGTGCGTCACAGCTTGGTCAGCTTGGCGTAGGGCCACATGATCCGTACGTTACGCGAACCAAAGGCGACAACCACGGCGGTGTCATCCTCGACCACCAAGACCCGGCCAAGGCCGTAGCTATCGTGCGTCACCTGATCCTGCACGTCGAACTGCTCAACAGGCGGATAAGCGGGCATGTTATTGAACGGACTACCGGGCAGGAAACGCCTGGTCGCGCCGTGGGCAGGCTTCATCACTACCAGTATGACCCCCGCTGCCCCCGGCACGCACCCTTCCCGAGGATCAATATGCCCGGCTCCCGCCCCCGGCCACGAGACCACGGCCACGCCGGGCATGCTGCATACCAGCACCAGGCGGCTCCACGGACGTAGCGCTGGTTGCCGCCGAACCTCCGTGATGTTGCGGGCCGAGTCGCGGCGTCCGTTTGACCTGGGCTTTCACCATGGATCGTTCGGCTGGATAAATGCTGGAGCGGCCGGAACGCTGGGCCCGACGGTCTATGCTCGCCTGCCTTCGGGCTCCCTGGTCGCGGCGCTGACCGGGCTCAGGAAAGTTCTCGGTTATCCTGACTATGCGTTCCCTACGCGAGGCCGCGGAGGACGCTCAGCCACTGCTCGGGACGTCGGCGGGCACGCGAGGCCATTCGAGCCAGCCTCCGGTGTGTCATGAGAGCTCCATCGGATCATTCCGGTCCGCAGCCGCGGGCCCCTGGACTAACCCGGTCCGTCCAAGGCAGCGGCCCGACCCGTGGGATGAGATATCCGGATGCGCCATTCCGGCACTTGCAGCGGCTGACCGATCAGGTCGGCCTAGTCGAGCGCGCCGAGGGAATCGTGCCCAGGCACGAGCACGGCTACTGCGCCAATGACGTCGCCCGCGGCGTGATAGTGGTATGCCGGGAGCCGTCGCCGTCCCAGGAACTCATTGCGCTGGGACGCCGCTACCTCCACTTCCTCGCGCAAGCACAAACGCCAGACGGAAGGTTCCGGAACCGCCTCGGCTACGATCGCCACTGGCGTGACCAGCCGGGGGCGCTGGACTGCTGGGGCCGGTCGCTCTGGGCGCTCGGCACCGCTGCCGCCCGGGGCCCCACCACGGACATCTGCCAGGACTCATTCGCCGGATTCGAACGCAGCGCAGAAGTCTCTTCGCCATCGCCGCACGCCATGGCGTTCGCGGCGCTCGGTGCCGCCGAGATACTCGAGAGATGGCCGGACCATTCCGGCGCGCTCGCGCTGCTGAGCAGAGCGAAGGACGTCATCGGCGAGCCGCCCGCGTCCACGGTATGGCCGTGGCCAGCACCCAGGCTCAGCTATGCCAACGCGGCCATCGCCGAGGCCGTCATCGTGGCCGGCGACAAACTCGGTGACGGCCTGGGCCTGCGGAACGGCCTGCGCATGCTCGAGTGGCTGCTGAGCATCGAGACCCGAGACGGTCACCTGTCGGTGGTTCCGGTCGGGGGCTGGAGTCCTGACGAGATCCGCCCCGCCTTTAACCAGCAGCCGATCGAGGTGGCTGCGCTGGCGGATGCCTGCGTGCGCGCGGCGACGGTGACCGGCGACAGCAGTTGGCTCGCGGGCGTGGAAATGAGCGTGGCGTGGTTCCTCGGTGATAACGACGCCAAGATTCCGCTCTTCGATGAGCGGACGGGCGGCTGCGGCGACGGTCTCGGCCCCACCAATCGCAGCCGTAACCAGGGCGCGGAGTCGACGCTCGCGATGATCTCAGTGCTCCAGCAAGGCCGCCGCCTGGCCGCCGCACCGCGGTGAAGGGACGCTTGGTCCGACCGGGGTTACCAGATCGGGGCCGGGGCTGGCCGAGCGGCCGTGCCGACGCCAAAGGCGTGCTGCATGATCACCGACCGGTACTGGTCGTGGGTGAGGATCCAGAAGCGATTCGCGGTGATCGCCTCAACGACCTGCTCGGCAACGTCCGCTGCCGTCAGCGTCGCGACCACCCCAGCGGTGGTGCGAGGGACGTTGGGAGGAGGCGCCTGGTCGGCCAGGGCCGCGGGACCACGCCGTAGGTGTCGAAAGCGGCCGCCGCCAGGTGGTTGACCGCGTCGGCATCGGCCACATCGGTCACCACAGCGGTCGCGTCATGCCCGGCGGCGCGAAGCCCTCGTACGGCAGCATCCAGCCGTTCCGCTTCGATGTCGGCCAGCACCACCTTCATCCCAGCCGCGGCGAACCGTTCCGACATCGCCAAACCCAGACCGCTGGCCGCACCGGTGACCACCGCTACTCGGTCCTGCAGGTGCTCCACATCTCCTCCTCGACCATTCGCGTCATCCCACGCTCCCGCGCCTCGGGTCGACCAGGACCTTGACATCGTCCGCCGGCCCGGCCGACAGCCCGGACAACGTGGCCTCCAGCTCATCGAGCCGTACGGTCCGGCTGTGCAGAGGCTGCGCCCGCACCCGGCCGTCAGCGAGGAACGCCATGCTGCGGCGGAAGTCGTCATGGGTGTATGCGTTCGAGGCGACGACCGTGACCTCCTTGGCCAGCCACCGGGCGGCGTTAATGGTGGCCGGCTCGGCGAGAAAGCTGAGGAGCTGGACCACGCCGCCGGAACGGGCCAGGTCGACCGCGGTCTGCAGCAGCCGCGGTACTCCGGCGCACTCGATGACCACGTCCGCGCCGACGCCTTGCGTGTGGTCCAGGACGTATTCGGCCGCCTCGTCCGGGGTCAAGGCGTTGGTCGCCCCGAGCTCGCTAGCAAGCCGCCGACGTGTCGGCGATGGCTCGACGACGAGCACCTCCCCAGCGCCGGCGGCCCGGGCGAACTGCAGCGCCAGCAACCCGATCGGCCCGGCGCCCTGTACCACGACCATGTCGCCGGCCGTGATCCCGCTGCGGCGCACTCCGTGAAAGGCGACCGTGGCCGGCTCGACCTGCGCGGCCACCTCATCGGTCAGGTCCGGGTGAGCGTGCAGGACCCGGGTCGCCTGGACCGTGATCGTCCGGGCGAACCCGCCGTGCGGCGGCGCGAGCGAATCTCTCCCCCTGGCCACCAGCGATGCCGTCCGGCAATAGTCGGCGAGTCCCCTGCGGCACTCCGGACAGCGGCCGCAGGCGGGCGGCACCGCGAGAACGACTCGGTCGCCGTCTGACAGACCTTCCACGCCGGTTCCGGCAGCGGCCACCGTGCCGACCCACTCATGGCCACACACGGCCGGGCTGTGCAGGTGCCCGCTGCGGAACGAGTGGATGTCCGTCCCGCAGATCCCGCACAGGGTGATGTTGATGGTGACGAACCCAGGAAGCGGCGGTACCTGGGTGAACGTCCGGAACGTCACCGTCTGCTGGGCGGTGATCAGGGCCGCGGTGAAATCTGACATGGATGGCGCCTTTCCGTAAGCTAGCTGCCGGTCACGGCGTGGCCATGGCGCGGCGCGCCGCCGACCCGCCGGCCACCCGGCCGAAGGTCACGCAGTTGGCGTAGGAGTTGCCGCTGCCGACGTAACGCGGTCCCACCACCCCGCCGACGCTCTCGCCGGCCGCGAAAAGCCCGGGAATCGGCCGGCCGGACTCGCCGATCACCTGGGCGTCCCTGTCGATCCGCAGTCCGCAGGCGGTAAAGCAGACGGTCGCCGGGCGGATCTGCGCGCCATAGAACGGCGGGCTCACGATCGGCTGGAGGAATTTGGGGTCCTTCAGGTAATCGAAGTCTTCGCCCGCCGCCACGGCCGCGTTGTACCGCTGGACCGTGGCTTCCAGGTGCTCTGCGGGCAGGGCGAATGCGGCGGCCAGCTCGGCGACGGACTGTCCGCAGCGCACCTTGCCGGCGGTCACCATCGACTCGACAATGTCGGTGTTCCAGTGCGGGCTCTGCTTCTTGGTGGACCCGGGAACCTGCTGCTTGTACCGGGCGACTCCGGCGGCCGTGGCTTCGTCGAGGGCGGCCCGGTCGAAGATTGCGTAGGCGACGTCGCCTTGCTCTTGAATGAGCCCGTCCATGATTCCGTACGGGGCGGTCTCGTCGCAGAAGCGCCGGCCCTGACGGTCGACCAGGACCAGCCACCCCGGCAGGTACGCCTCATAGATCCGCGCGAAGTCCGCGTGCAGCAGCCGCAGGCCCCGGTTGAAACCCGCTACCTGCGCGCCAACCTGGTCCGCGAGGTCGAGGTGGTCGCCGCGGCTGCCGTCGGCTCCGATGTACCACGCCCATCCGGTGTCCGCCGCGGACGGGAAATACCGGGCTAGCTTCTCGGGATTGTTGCCGAAGCCGCCCGTCGCCACCACGACTGCGCCGGCGGTCAGCGTGTCCTCGCCGACGCCGGCCCCCACGACCGCGCCATCCTCGGTGAGCAGGCGGCCGACCCGCCGTCCGAGCGCGATCTCGACCCCAGCGGCGCGGCAGCGGCTGGCGAGCACGTCCACCACGGCTTGGCCTCGCCCGATCGGACAGTGGACACGCGGCAGTGGCTCGTCGCCGCCGAAGACCAGCTGGTCGTAATACTGCACCCCGAGGTCGCCGAGCCATTCCACCGTCGGCCCGGACAGTTCGGCCAGCCGCCGGACCACGGCCGAGTCCACCTTCCACTGGTTGAGCTGCATGTAGTCGTGAAACAGCGATCCAGCGTCATCGACGATGCCCAGCGCGCGCTGATAGCGCGTACCGGCGCCCATCATCAGCCCGCCGGACAGGCGCGACGAGCCGCCCACCACTCCCTCGGACTCGGCGATCAACACGGCTTGCGCACCGCTTTCCCGCGCCGACAGCGCCGCGGCCAGACCAGCGGCGCCAGATCCCACCACCAGGACATCGACATCCCGCTCAGGATGCATCGGCGCGATCTCCTCTCGGGTCGCCCACGAGCGGGACGCCAATTGTCGTTTTACATCGCTCGTTGTACTACAACCGTTGTACATAAGTAGTACGGTGGATGTCAATGCCTAGATACGTTGACCACGACGTCCGCCGCCGACACATCGCCGCCACCGCCGCCGAGCTCGTCGGCACGCGCGGCCTGGACGCGCTGACCTTCCGGAACGTGGCCGAGGCCGCGGGCTCGAGTACCACTGTCCTCACGCATTACTTCGCTGACAAGCACGACCTGCTGCAGGCTACCTTCGAAGCCGTCGCGGAGCGGTCGGGTGCCCGGTTCGACGAGGCGCAGCGGCACGGCGGCGGCCTGCGCGAGTGCTTGGAGGCGCTGCTTCCGCTTGACCCCGAGCGCCAGATCGAGTGGCGCCTGCTGACGTGTTACTGGGGCATGGCGGTGAGCGATCCGAACCTGGCGGATGCCCAAGCGCGGCACGTCCGCTCGGCGCAGCACCGGATCGAGTCGCTGCTGCGTCAGCAGCGCTCGGACAAGGCCGACGGCGAGCCCGAGGTCGTGGCACGACGGCTGGTCACGCTCGTGCACGGGCTCGGAGCCCACAGCGCGCTCGATCCCGACCACTGGTCGCCGGCGGACCAGCGGCGAGTTCTGGCGGACGAGCTGAGCTCGCTCGGCCACCGCGCGCCGCCGCCGCGGAAGCATGCTGGACTCGCTGGTGATGCCGCGACCAGAAGGCTGCGCAAGGAAATCCTCGCCGCCATCAAACAAGGCCCCGATCCCGCGGCACGCCGACGCCGACGGCCGTTCTGAAGCTTGAAGCTTGACCACTGAGCCGTTGTTGTAGAACGTCCGTTGTATTATGATCGGCGGTGGCGGTCGCGACCAGCCAGTGAGCGGACCAGACCCATCAACTGACGGAAGAGCGCATGCAGGAGCACGGTTACGACGTCGTGGTGCTGGGGACCGGCGCGGCCGGCTTGACCGCGGCGTTGGGGCCGCGGCGGACGGCGCGCAGGTCGGCTTGTTCGAGAAGGCCGACACGGTCGGCGGTACGAGCGCATGGTCGGGCGGGACGGTCTGGTTGCCCAACAACCGCCACGAGGTGGAACTCGGGTTCAGCGACAGCCGCGAGGAGGTGCTGACCTGCCTGATGTCGCTGTCGCACGGCCTGATGGAACAGCCGCTGGTGGAAGCGTACGTCGACACCGCACCAGAGGTCGTGGCATGGCTCGAGGACCACAGTCCGGTCGAGTTCGAGACGCTGCGCGGAATGAGCGATTACCACCCCGAGCATCCGGGCGGGAAACAGGAGGGCCGGTCGCTGGAGTGCACGCTGTTCCCGTTCGCCGACCTCGGCGACTGGGCGCACCGGGTCACCGTCGGGTGGCAGATTACCGGCGAGATCACCATGAGCGAGTCGTCGCTGGGGCGCAAGGCACCTGGCGGAGTCCCGGCCGAAGAACTGGAGCGGCGCAAGCTCCGCGACGAGCGCGGCGCCGGGCAGGCGCTCGTCGGGCGCCTGCTCAGGGGCTGTCTGGATCGCGGCGTGGAACCGCAGGTCGGGAGTCGCGGGGTCCGGCTGCTGCCCGGCGCCGGCCGGGTGACCGGCGTCCTCATCGAGGGGCCGGACGGGCCGTTCGAGGCGCACGCCCGCGGCGGCGTGGTGTTGGCGACCGGCGGGTTCGAACACGACGAGCGGCTGGTCAAGGCATTCTTGCGCGGTCCGCTGGCGCGTGCGGTCAGCGTGCCCACGAACACCGACGATGGGCTCCGGATGGCGATGCGCGTTGGCGCAGACCTAACCGATATGCGAGAAGCCTGGTGGGTGGCGACCATCGACGTGGATGTCGCCGGGTGGGGCCGCGTGCCCTGGCAGGTCAACACCGAACGCACTCGCCCGCACACGATCATGGTCAACGATGATGGCGTGCGGTTCACCAACGAGGCCGCCAACTACAACGCGCTCGGCAACGCGTTCCACGTCGTCGACGTGCAGCGGTTTGCCTACGTCAACCACCCGGCGTGGCTGGTCTTGGACCACCATTTCCTCTCTCGATACGGCCTGGCGGGACACAGACCGCCGGCGCCCACTCCGGGTTGGATGATCGAAGCGCCAACCGTCACCGGGCTGGCCGAGCGGATGGGCGTCCCGGCCGATGCCATGCGGGCCACTGTCGAACGGTGGAACGGCAACGCCGCCGCAGGCTCCGACCCCGACTTCCGCCGCGGGGACAGCCATCACGACCGCGCGTGGGGCGACCCGGCATTCGGCGGAACCCACCTGGGCACGCTGGGCCCGATCGACTGCCCGCCCTACTATGCGGTACGAGTACGGTGCGGAGCGCTCGGCACCAAAGGCGGCCCGCGGACCGATACGCAGGGGCGGGTGCTCGACGTCGACGGTGACGTGATCGAGGGCCTGTACGCCGCGGGCAACGCGATGGGCTCAGTGATGGGCATGACCTATGGCGGGCACGGCGGCACCCTGGGGCCCGGATTGGTGTTCGGCTACCTGTCCGGCCGTCATGCCGCCGCTCTCGCCACCCCGCCCATGACGTGCATGACCGTTCCTTGGCGTTTAGCTGAGCAGTTCGCGGACACGCGGGATGACCTGACGGCCGTACAGCTCGATATTGGTCATGAGCTGGTCCTGCGTCAGGCCCGGCATGCCGTACTTCAGGTCGAACCGGGTGGCATCGAGGGCGCGGAGGTTCGTGGCGATCTTCTGCGCGACGGTTTCGGGTGAGCCGACGTACAGTGCTCCGTGCGGCCCGGTTTCCCAGTTGAAGGACTCCTCGGTGGGGATCGCGAAGCCGCGCTCCGGGGCGATGAGTGCGATGATCTCCAGCCAGCGCGGCCAGAACTCCGCTTTCGCCTGCTCGTCGGTGGCCGCGACGTGGCCCGGCGAGTGCACGAGCACCGGAAGTGGCGGGCGGCCGAACTTCTCCAGGGCTCGCTGGAACAGCTGGGAGTACGCGGCGAACCGGTCCGGCGGGCCGCCGATGATGGCCAGCGCCAGCGAGAACCCGAGGCGGGCGGCGCGGATCACCGACTGCGGGTTGCCGCCGACACCGATCCACGCCGGGAACGGGCTCGACTCTAGGTGCGGCACCACGTCCTGGTTCAGCAGAGGCGGGCGGGTCTTGCCCTCCCAGGTGACCGGCCCGCCTTTGAGCAGTTCGGCGAACAGCGTGGCCTTCTCCTCGAAGAGTTCCTCGTAGTCGGCCAGGTCGTACCCGAACAACGGGAACGATTCGATGCTCGATCCGCGGCCCAGGATGACCTCGGCCCGGCCGCCGGAGATCGCGTTCAGCGTGGAGTACCGCTGGAACACCCGGACCGGATCGTCGGAGCTCAGCACGGTGACAGCCGAGCCGAGGCGGATTCTCGTCGTGCGGGCCGCGATCGCGCCGAGCACCACGTCGCCGGCTGGCATCGGGAAGTACGCGGTGTGATGCTCGCCGATCCCGAAGAAATCCACGCCGGCCCGTTCGGCGAAAACGCCCTGCTCGACCACGTTGCGGATCGTCTGGGCGTGTGACAGTGGCGTACCGTCGGCGTCACTGTTGCGGTCGCCGAAGGTGTCCAGCCCGAAGGTGTACGTCATGTGAGACTCCTCGCGTCCTGACCCACGGCCCGCTCGAACTCAGGTTGGGTCAGCACGACCCCGAACACCGGACCGCCCGGCTGCAGCACCCGGCCCGCCCGCAGGCTTTCCAGGCGAACCGGGTCGTAGCCGATCCGGTCGGCCAGGCCCGCGATCGTGGCCACCGCCGCGGGGTCGTCGCCCGCGACGCCTGCGGCCCTGCGGTCCGGGGCGCCGGCCGGCCGCGCCCGGTCCTCGAGTTCGTGATAGCCAATGTGATTGAGCGCCTTGACCACGGCCGAGCCGGCCAGCCGGCCGGCCACGACCTCGCTGCTCCCAC
The DNA here is from genome assembly GCA_003136255.1 of Actinomycetota bacterium. Classification (GTDB taxonomy): domain Bacteria; phylum Actinomycetota; class Actinomycetes; order Streptosporangiales; family Streptosporangiaceae; genus Palsa-504. The sequence continues at coordinate 17,730 of PLDT01000134.1, read as the reverse complement.
CGTCCTGCAATGCGCGCAGCACGCCGTCGCTGGCCGGCCAGTAGTTCATCGCGTCGACGACGAGCTTGCCGTCCAGCAGCGCGGGATCGAGGCCAAGGAAGCGGTGCAGTGGTATCGCGAGTACCACGATGTCCGCGTCCGCCACCGCGTCGCTGGCCCACCGCGGCCGCGCGCCGGGAATGACCAGCTCGGTGATCAGCGCGATGTCTTCGGGGTCGCCCGATGTGGCGATATCCACCGGGTATCCGGCCTTGATGGCCAGCCGCGCGACGACCGGCCCGACATGACCCGCGCCGAGCACCGCCAGCCTGCTTAGTTCCCGCATCAGAACCCGACCACCCTTCCTGGGCGAGAGTGCCGCACTGGAAGCGTAAGCGGACTTTACCCCGGTTATATTCCGGCCGTAGGGTCGACGCGTGGCCGTGACCAGAGCGCTATATAGCATGGCAGGGCGATTTCGCAGACAGGTCGAAGCTCGGTGGTGGTGATGCAACTCACCAGACAGCACGTGATT
>PLDT01000134.1:0-17209 GCA_003136255.1 Actinomycetota bacterium | reverse complement strand
GACCGGACGGTATCGACGACGGTCGCCACGTCCTGATACGAGGCGCAATCCCCGGAGCGGCCGTTGATGAAGACCTGAGCCCCTGCCTCGGCGAGTTGTTCCGCCACCCTCAGTCCGATACCTCCCGAGCTCCCGGTGATGAGGGCCGCCTTGCCTTTGAATTCTGCCGCGCTGGCCACCGGGGATCTCCTCGCCAGGGCTCGTTGCCGCGCTCAGCTCGTTGCCGCACACAGCGTAACCAACCTAGCGAAACTGCCACAAGGGCGTGGCTAGCGACAAGACCGGCACCACCAATTCATGCATGGCGCATGAATGATGGTAGGCTACGGTGATGAGCGAGCCTACGGATACGGGTATCGTCCAAGTCCGCGACGTCGACCCGGCGACACTCGCCGTGCTGCGCGACCGAGCCAGATCACTTGGTCAGTCGCTATCGGGTTACCTGCGCGACCTGATGGACGCCGATGCCGCCGCGGAGACTAACGCCGAGGTCATCGCCCGGATCGCTCGTGACCGGGAACCGGTGGACCTGACCATGGATGACATTCTCGCGGCGCGCGACGAGGGGCGCCGTTGACCCTCACCTACGTGGTGGACAGCTCCCTGGTGGTCGACGCGCTGTCCGCGCGGGAGGGGGATGAGGTGCTGCGGCAGCGACTGTCCGCACCGCGTACGCTGCATGCCCCGCATCATCTCGACGTGGAGGTTGCGTCCACTGTCCGGGGGCTCTCGGCCGGAAAGAAGATCACCGATCACCGCGGGGAACAGATGCTGGCCGATTACTCCCGCCTGCGGATCACCCGCCATCCGGTCTGGCCCTATCATCCGCGGATGTGGGAGCTGCGCCACAATCTGGGAGCGTACGACGCCGCCTACATCGCGCTAGCTGAGGCACTCGGCTGTGAACTGCTGTCCGGCGACGTCAAGCTAAAGAACGCCGCTGGCCACCACGCGACTGTGATCGTTATCCGTTAGCCCCTAGCCGTGGCTGGACCAATAGCCTGCTTGCCTCAGGCCTCGTCTGCTCGGAGGGGCCAGTTTATGCTGGGTCATTATGGTCACCGGCGTGGCATGGGAGCGGGCATGACCTTCACGGTGGAAAAGGACGTCATGGTGGCCATGCGGGACGGCGTGGAGCTGGCGACCGACGCCTGGATCCCGGCCGTCACCCCTGCGCCCACCTTGCTGGTGCGCCTGCCATACGGCAAGGACCTGCCCCAGCTGCTCGCCTACGGGCTGATGCCGAACATCTTTGCCCTGGTCGAAGCGGGTTACGCGGTGGTGTATCAGGACTGCCGGGGCACGTTCCGATCCGGCGGGGATTTGGTGCCGATGCTGAACGAGGCCGCCGACGGCGCCGACACCGTGGCCTGGGTGCTCCGCCAGCCGTGGTGCGACGGCAACATCGGCAGCTACGGCGCGTCCTACCTGGGCTTCGTGCAGTGGGCCAGCGTGTCAGCGGGGGCGCCGGTGAAGGCGATCGCCCCGGCCGTGACCACGACCGACTACTACACCGCGCCGTGGTATTCCGAAGGCGGCGCCGCCTCCTGGCACACGGTACAGTCGTGGACCACCCAGATGGCCATGGTCGAGACGCTGCGCCAGCTCGGCCGGGGCAGCGGCGATCCGCAGCTACTCGGTGAGCTGGCTGGCATGATGGCCGACCCGCAGCCGCACCTGGCAGCGATGCCGCCGAGCCGGCAGCCCGCGGTCGAGAAGGTCTGGCCGTGGTGGGGCGAGCTGCTGTCCCACCCCGCGCGCGACGCCTGGTGGCAGAACCTGTCCGTGCTCGACCGGGCCGAGCAGGTCACGGTGCCCGCGCTGCACATCGGCGGCTGGTTCGACATCTTCGTGGCCAACACGGCCCGGTCGTTCACCGGGCTGCGGGCCCGGGCCGGGACCGCGGAGGCCCGGGAGGGGCAGCGGCTGATCATCGGGCCCTGGGACCACCTGAACTCGACCGGCATCTACCCTGACCGCAAGTTCGGCCTGACCGCCGACGCCATCACCCAGGACCTGACCGGCCAGCACGTGCGGTTCTTCGACCGGTGGCTGCGGGACAGGCGCGGCGCGCTGGACGGCTCCGCCTCGGTGAAGATCTTCGTGATGGGCATCGACCGGTGGCGCGAGGAGCAGGACTGGCCACTGCCAGGAACCAGCTACGTCCCCTACTACCTGCACAGCTCGGGCCGGGCCAACACCGCCGCGGGCGATGGGGAGCTCAGCACCGAGGCGCCCGCGCAGACCGCGGCGGACACCTTCCTGTACGACCCGCAGCGGCCGGTACCCAGCCTGGGCGGGCGGCTGATGCTCCCGTCAACCGCCAACGCGGCCGGCCCGGTCGACCAACGGCCGGTCGAGACCCGCGACGACGTACTGTGCTTCACCTCTGCGGTGCTGACCAAGCCGCTCGAGGTCACCGGGCACGTGTCGCTGACGCTATACGCGTCCTCCTCGGCACCAGACACCGACTTCACCGGCAAGCTGGTCGACGTGTTCCCGGACGGACGCGCGATCTTCCTCACCGACGGCATCATCCGGGCCCGGTACCGTAAGTCGCTGGCCGAGCCGGAGCCGCTCACGCCTGGCGAGCCCTACCAGCTCAGCCTGGATCTGTCGGTGACCTCGAACGTCTTCCTGCCTGGGCACCGAATCCGGCTCGAGGTTTCAAGCAGTAACTTCCCGCGCTTCGACCGCAACACCAACACCGGCGGCGTGATCGCCGACGAATCGGCCGACCAGGCGACCATCGCCGTCAACCGCGTGCTGCACGGCCCCGACTATCCCAGCCAGCTGATCCTGCCCGTGGTCAGCAGGTAGCCGAAGCGTCAAACCCTGACCCGAACGTCCCGTGCGGTCTGCCGCAAGCCGAGCGCGACGACAAGCGGAAACAGGCTCTGAACCGCAGCCGTCAGCCGCTCGACCAGACCGAGGTCACCGCTGCCGTCTCGTGCTGCGATCAGGAGCCAGCAAGACAACCCGGCGAAGACCACGGTCACCATCGTCCCTAGAAGGGATAGGTGGGGCGACCGCTGTGCTGGATCGTGACCCAACGCTGCTCGGTGAACGACTCGATACCGGCCGTGCCACCGAACTTGCCGTAACCAGAGTTCTTGACGCCGCCGAAAGGGGCCATGGGCTCGTCGTTGATGCCCTGATCGTTGATGTGGATGATCCCTGACCGGACCCGCGAGACGACATCCAAGGCGGCATCGAGGTCTCGGGAGATGACCCCGCCGGTCAACCCGTACTCGGTGTCGTTGGCTAGGTCGACGGCGGCGTCGGTCGAGTCGACCGGGTGGATGACCGTCGCCGGCCCGAAGATCTCGGAGGCGAAGATGTCCATCTCGGTCGTCACGTCGGTGAGTACGACCGGCCTGATGAGCGTTCCGTTCGGGCCCTCGATCGCTCCGTCGCCGGTGAGCAGGGTGGCTCCCTTGGCGGCTGCGTCTTTGACGAGCTTCGAGACACGCTGCGCACCACGGGTGTTGATGAGGGGCCCGACAATCGTCGTGGGATCGGCGGGGTCGCCGACGGGCAGCGCCTTGACCCGTTCCACGTACCTGGGGATGAATTTCTCGACCAGGCTCTGGTGGATGATGATCCGGTCGGTTGACATGCAGATCTGCCCGGAGTTCATGAACGCCCCGAAGACGGCGGCGTCAACCGCGAGGTCCGGGTCGGCATCCGCCAGGATGATCAGCGGGTTCTTCCCGCCGAGCTCGAGCACCGCGGGCTTGAGATGCTGGGCTGCCTGGACCCCGATGATGCGCCCGACGTTGGTCGAGCCCGTGAAGTTCACCATCCGCACTCGCGGGTCGGCGACCGGGGCAGCGACCACGTCGCCGGCGTCGGCCAGATCGTTGGTGACGACATTGAGGACCCCGGCCGGGAGCCCTGCTTCGGTCAGGACATCAGCCAGCAGCAGTCCGCAGGTGATCGGGGCGTCCTCGCTCGGCTTCATCACGACGGTGTTGCCAACGGCCAGCGGAATGGCGATGGAGCGGATGCCGAGGACCAGCGGCGCGTTCCACGGTGAGATCGCCCCCACCACGCCGAAGGGGATTCGCTGGGCAATCGAGTAGGCACCCGGGATGGAGGTCGGCAACAGCTCGCCCATCGGGCGGGTGATCGCCGCGGCGGCCTCGCGCAGCACCTGGATGCAGAACGCCAGGTTGAACTGCGAGAACACGCGGGACGCTCCGGTCTCCAGAGCCAAGGCGGTGATCGCCTCCTCGCCGCGCTTGGCCATCACGTCAGCGGCCCTCAGGAAGATCTCGCGTCGCTCGAACGCCCCTACCTTGGACCAGCTGGGGAACGCGGCCTCGGCCGCGTCGGCCGCCCGGGTGATGTCCGCCGGCGTACCGGCGGCGACGCGTGCGTAGACCTCGCCGTCCCACGGGGAGACGTCGTCAGCAAGCTTGCCGGAACTCGCGGGGACACTTTTCCCGCCGATCAGCAGGCCGCGCTCGAGAACGTCGGCGCCAGACATGGCACTACTCCTTCAGTAGGCGGTCGGTGAGGACGAGCTCGTAAATCGCCGGGACGGTCTCCTGGCGGGCCCAGTCGCGCTGAAGTTCGCAGGCGAGCGAGACCCAGCTGATCGGCTGCCCGCCAGCCTGGGTCACCCGCTCCAGGCCGGCACGGTGGGCCTCGGGCGAGGAGCCGGCGATCGCATCGACGACGGGGTAGACCTCGTACCCGTCGCGCAGGGAATCCAAAGCGGTGAAGGCCATGCACACTTCCGTCCACAGGGCGCAGAGGATGAGCTTCCTGCGGCCGGTGGCGCGGACGGCCTGGAGGAATTCGACGTCCTCCCAGGAGTTGACCGTGGTCCTGTCCAGCGGCTTGTCCTCGGCCAGCAGGCTGGCGAGTTCGGGCAGCGTTGACCCCTGACCGGCGGCGACGTTGACGGTCGAGTGCACGACCGGGACCCCGAAGGTCTTGATGGCCCTGACCGTCGAGACGGCGTTCTTCAGCAGCAGCGCGGGATCCATCGAGCGGATCGTGGCCAGCTGGTTTGGCTGGTAGTCGATGAACAGGAACGCCGCGTTCTCCGGCGTGAGGAGATGGTCGGCGAGCGGGTCACGCACCGGGGCGCTGGTCATGGGAGCGGCTCCTTTTCGTATCAGGGTTCGATGAGCCCGAAGCTAGCGGCCGTCGTGGTGAGCGAGTGTCACCTGATTCCGGTGATTTGCGATGCGCCCGGCCTGGGCGCCCCGTCAAGGCGCGCAGCAGCGACGTCTTCCCGCTGCCCGCAGGCGCAGAGATAATCGTCACCTTTCCCTCGACCGCGCGGTCCAGGCGAGCGACAAGATCGTCGCGAGCGATCAGCCGGGCAGTGCGCACGCCACCCTCAGTCGACGGTCCCGGTGCCACGGCCGACCTCGGTCCATGATCCCCATGTTTGAGGATCGGCGGGTGAACCCGCATCGCCGGAATCTGGTGATAGCAGCGGCAAACGCTGTCCGGTCTGACGGATCACCAGGATCCGGTGAGGACCAATCACCTGCGCGGCGGCAAGCCTGGGTCCCGTCCCGAGCGCACGGTAAGGAGACGGCATGAGCATCCCCTACCCGGCAGAGATGTCTGATGCCACCCTCGTGAGCAGCGGCCTGGGTCGGCGGCGCTGGCTGATCTTGGGCGTGATCGGCCTGGCGCAACTGATGGTGGTCCTGGATCTCACGGTGATGAACATCGCGCTACCGACGATCCAGCGGGCCCTGCACTTCACCGAGGTAGACCGGCAGTGGGTGGTCACGGCGTACGCGCTGGCGTTCGGCAGCCTGCTATTGCTCGGCGGCGGGCTGGCTGACCTGCTGGGCCGGAAGGAAACGTTCCTGGTCGGGCTCGTCGGCTTTGCGAACGTCTCGGCCGTGGGCGGCGCCTCGGTCAACTTCACCATGCTGGTGACCGCGCGGGCCTGCCAGGGCGTGTTCGCCGCGCTGCTGGTGCCGTCGGCGCTGTCGCTACTGACCACCACGTTCACCGAGCCGAAGGAGCGCGGCAAGGCGTTCGGCGTCTTCGGGGCGATCGCCGTCGCCGGCGGCGCGGTGGGTCTGCTGCTGGGCGGCGCGCTGACCGAGTACCTGTCCTGGCGGTGGACGCTGTACGTGAACCTGATCTTCGCGGTGGTGGCCATCACCGGCGGAGCGCTGCTGCTGCAGCGGCAGCCATCCCCGACCAAGCCCAAGCTGGATATCCCCGGCGTGCTGCTGGCCTCCAGCGCCGTGTTCTGCCTGGTCTACGGATTCTCCAACGCGGGCACCCGCGGCTGGAGCGCACCTTCCACCTACGGGTTCCTGGCCGCTGGCGTGGTGCTGCTGGCGGCCTTCGCGGCCTGGCAGGGCGGGGCGCCCCACCCGCTGTTGCCGCCCCGTGTGATCCTGGACCGCGACCGCGGCGGCGCCTACGTCGCGACGTTTATCGCCGAAGCTGGCTTGTTCGGCACCTTCTTCTTCCTGACCTACTACCTTCAGCAAACGCTCGGGTATTCACCCCTCGTCACCGGCGTCGCGTTCCTGCCGATCAGCGCCGGCTCGGCGGCCACCTCCAACCTGGCCACGATCGTGCTGATGCCCAGGTTCGGTCCCCGGCCGCTGGTCGCGTCCGGGATGCTCACCGCAGCAGGTGCGATGGTCTGGCTGGCCCAGCTGGCCCGCACACCGGGTACGCCACCGGCGTGGTCGGCCCGCTCATCGTCGCCGCCATCGGCATGGGCCTGGTGATCGCGCCGTCGATCAGCACCGGGACCTTCGGCGTGGCCCCGCAGGACGCCGGCGTCGCCTCCGCGACCGTCAACGTCGGCCAGCAGCTTGGCGCATCCATCGGCACCTCGCTGCTGAACACACTGTTCACCGCTGCCGTCACCTCCTACCTCGTCGCGCACGTCGCCTCGGCCCGGCTCATCGGCCGCCAGGCCCTGACCGGGCTGGCGCTGGCCCATGGGTACGACACGGCGTTCTGGTGGATCGCCGGGATCTTCGCCGGCGGCGCGATCATCTGCGGCGCTCTGCTCCGCAACGGGCCGCTGATCCGGACCGGCGCGCCAGCCCAAGCCGCTCGCGGGGTAAGGCCGACCCAAGCCGAGGCCGGCCCTACTCGTCCGACGTGATGCGACCTGCGTTCTTGCGATCTCCGCCTTACGCCCGTCGCACGGAGGGCGCGAGCAGGCCCAGGGCGCGGGCTCGGTCCACCGCCTCGTGGCGGCTGTGGACGCCGAGCTTGGCGTACAGGTGGCGCCGATGGGTGTTGACGGTGTTCACCGAGAGGAATAGCTCATTGGCGATATCGTGCACCGTGAGGTGGGTCGGCAGGTAGCGCAGGACGCGGGTCTCGCTGTCAGTGAGCTGTTCATCCAGGCCGCGGCTGAGGGGCCATCGCGGTTGGCTGCCGGGCGGCGGTGCGGCCCCGGCCGGCCGGCGCAGCAGGTCCAGGATCTTGGAGATCAAGACGGGGTGGGCGGTGCCGCTGCGGCGATGCCGCTCGAGCAGAACCGGGACGGGGTCCAGGAGGAACGGCAGGAGGATGCCGTTGGAGTCGGTGACATCCAGCGCCCGCTCCAGGACACGTCCGGCGGTGGCCTGGTCGCCTAGGGCGTCGCGGGCTCGCGCCGCCAGCAGCAGCGCCGTTACCGTCTGCACCCGCAGGGCCCCGGAGACCGGGCCGTCCAGGACGGGCGCGAGCGCATCGGTCGCCACCTGCGGATCGCCGGTGGCCAGTCGCAGCGCCGCCGCTGCGATGCGCATCTCTGCGCTGACCCGCTCGCCCTCGTCCAGCTCGGCGAGAACCTGCTCGGCCCGTCCGGTCTGGCCGAGCCGGACCAGCGTCGCCAGCATGCGTGATCGTATCGACGTCACGTGGGTGTGCGGGGTGATCAGTACCTTGGCCAGCTTCTCAGCGGCCTGGAAAGCAGCCAGCGCCTCCTGGTAACGGCCACGGGCCAGCTCCAGGACCCCGCGGGCGTAACGCAGGATCATCCCGGCGGCCGGTTCCACCTCGGTGCGCAGGGTACGCTCGGCGCGCTCCAGCCACGGTTCCGCTTCATCCAGCCGTCCCTGGAACAGCATCACGATCCCCAGTTGGGCGTGGGCCACCCCGGCGAGCGGCTCCTCCCCCCAGCCATGCCGTTCCGCCAGCTCGATCGCCTGCCTGCTCCACTCCGCTTGCAACGCACCGGGCCGGAACAGCAGCATCCCGTGCGCCCCGTGGGTCAGGCCGGTGAACTCCAGGTACGGCCGCCCGATCAGGCGCGCCAGAGCAATGCCCTGCTTCAGATGCCGATCCGCGTCCGCGAACCGGAACGCCCAGACCTCGGCGATACCGAGGCTGATCAACGCCGCGGCACGCAGATCCTCGCTCAGCCCGAGGTGCGCGGCATCGGCACCCTCGGTGAGAGCGAACACCCGATGTGCCTCCTCGGCCACGACCGGGAAATCGACGAAACGCCGGGCCAAGAAGAGCCGCAGCACCGCCAGCATGACCTGCACCCGTCCGCGACGCTCTGCGGGCACGGCCGTCAGCGCGCCGGCGGCCATGGCCAGGTGCCGCCTGGCATCTTCCAGGGCTCCCCGGACCAGATCACCGGCCACCTGCACGGCGGTGAGCTCGGGGCTGGCCGCGACGACCCGGCGGGGGAACGTGGCCAGCAGTTCGACCAACGTTGCTCCCCGCCCGGCGAGGTAGAAGTCGAGCCAGTGGTCCGACAACAGCCGGGCCGCCGTCCCCCAGTCCCCGGCGGCCTGCGCTTGGCGGACCGCCTCGACCGGGTGCCCGTGCTCGGCCAGCCACCCGGCGGCAGCGCCGTGCAGCGCGGCCTGCTCATTCGGCTCGGTGCGGCGCAGTTCCAGTTGCAGCAGGTCCGCGAACAGCTGGTGGTAGCGGAACCACGTCCTGCCCGCGTCCAGCGACACCACGAACGCGTTGGCCTGCTCCAGATCCTGCAAGATCCGTTCCCCGCCTGAGCTGCCGGTCAGCACGTCCGCCAGCGGACCGGACACCCGCTCCAGCACTGAGGTGCGCAGCAGCAGCCGCCGCACCTCCTCGCTCTGCCGGTCCAGCACCTCGGCCAGCAGGAATTCAGCCACCGTGCGATCGGTGCCGGAGAACTCCGCGGCGAACCGCTCCGGGTCCGGGTGCCCGGCCAGCGAGAGCGCGGCCAGCCGTAGCCCGGCCGCCCAGCCCTCGCACCGTTGGTGCAACCGGGCCAGCGCGTCGGGCGGCAACTTCACCCCGGTCGCGCCGAACAGCGCCCGCGCCTCGGCCAGGCTGAACCGCAGATCGGCCGCATGAATCTCGGTCAGATCCCCGGCCAGCCGCAGCCGGTGCAACCCCAGCCGCAGATCGTGCCGGGTCGCGAGGACGAACCGCAGCTCCGGCGGCGCCCGCAGGACCAGAAGCTCGAGCTGCGGTAGCACCTCGCCCGGGCCCAGCAGGTGCGCATCGTCGATCACCAGCCACAGCCGGTCTTCCAACTGGGCCAGGTCCGTCAGCAGCCGCTCCACCACCGCCCAGCCGTCCAGATCCGGCGCCGCGGTCAGCGGCCGGACCAGCGCCGATCCGGCCGCCGTGCCCCGAAGCGCGCCGACGACCGAGATCCAGAACCGCCGCGGATCCCGCTGCTCACCGTTCACCGATACCCACGCGGCGCGGGTGGCCAGGCCAGCCTCGGCGATCCAGGACCGCATCAGCACCGTCTTCCCGCTCCCGGCCGGCGCCGACACCGCAGCGACGCGGACGCTATCAGCTCCTGCTCGGCACGTCGGCGGTCGGTGATGCGTCGGCACTGGCCTTCCGCCGCGCCCGGCGCGCCTGGGCCGTCGCCGTGCCCGTGGCCGCCGCCGTCGTCAGCGGGTTGGTCGCCGCGGCGATCTTGGATGGCATTGCCGGCCTGGGGAACTACGCAGCGATCGCCGGCATTGTCGCGCTGTTCTCGCTGGCCGTAGCGGCCCCCACGGCCGTACTGGCCCGGATCCGGCCGCCTTTGGTCGCTCTGGCCGTCTTGGTGTTCATCGTGGCCGGAATCCCGGTCAGCGGCGGACCGGCCAACCTGGCCAGCTTCACGCCCGGCTTCCTGCGCGTCTTTGGCCCTGTCCTGCCACTAGGGATAGCGGCCAGCACCATCCGCAACGTGGTCTACTTCGGCGGCCATGCCACCAGTCCATATCTGTGGACCCTGGCCGCCTGGGCGCTGGCCGGCGTCGCCGGCCTGATCCTGGTCACGGCGCTCCGACGCCCTGCCCTCGTGCTGACCGGGCCCGTCGCGCCACCGCCTGTCCTGGCTGAACCGGTGTCCGCCCGGCCAGGCCACGCGTCCGTCCCCGCCATCCCAGATCCCGGTGCGGCGCGGTCCCTCACTCTGGTGGTCGGCTTCGATGACTCCGAGCCCGCACGGCGGGCGCTCATCTGGGGCGCGGACCTGCTGCGCGCCCGCCCCGGCGCCCTGCACGTCGTCTACGCCGACCACGTGCTCATCGACAGCGACCTGTCCGGATTCGGCCGGACCGAGATGGACGAGGACCGCGACGCGAAGGCCGTCCGCGTGGCGGAGGCCGCTAAGGAGATCACCGCCGCGGCAGGCACCCCGTACACATTCGAGCGCCGTCAGGAACCACCCGCGGACGCGATTCTTCATGCCGCCGACGTCGACGACGCCGCCGAGCCCGCCAGCACAACCGTGATCGTGACCGGCCGCTCTCATCATGCCGCGCACCGCGTCATCGGCTCGGTCCCAGGCCGGCTGCTGAACGAGTCGCCCTACCCGGTCCTCACCATCCCATTACCGGCAACAGCGGCATTGCGCCGCCGGTCAGCGATCACGTGACGGACTGGCGGCCTAGGGTACGAGGTAAGGGCTTGTGATCGCGGGCAGAGCAGGGAGCCTGGCCAGGGAATGGACCAGGGACCTTAAGGGCGCGATGGAGCAGGCCGGAGCGAAACAGTGAGGTTAACGGCGTCAGGTGAGTCCGTCACGCAGTCCCGGAGGTACACGGCAATGAGCACCCATCTGCCAGATCAGGCTGTCTTCAGGCCGACCCTGCCCGAGGACATCGACTGGGAGCCGTTCCCGCCGTTCCCGCCCTCGGCCCGTCTCGCCGTCATGGTGGGCCAGCCATCAGAGCCCGCTCCGTATGTGGTCCGGGTCAAGCTGCCGTCCGGCGTCAAGCTGATGCCCCACCGACACCACGAGGATCGGGTCTACACGGTCATGTCCGGCGTCTTCTACATCGGCGTGGGTGAACAGTTCGATGACGGAAAGCTGCAGGCGTACCCGCCGGGTGCCGTCATTGTCCTGCCCGGCGGTACCCCCCATTTCCACTGGGCCAAATCCGGTGAGTACGTCACCCAGGTGACGGCGATCGGGCCGATTAGTCTCGAATACCTAGACCCGGAAGACGACCCGCGGCACAAGTGAGCCATTTCCAGATGACATGCGAGCATGATTCTGTACTGCCTAGCCGTTGGCATGACGGCGGAGGAGGAGAGGGGCGCCATCGTGNNGGCTATCAGGCTGGCGACGTCGTCACGCGGTACCGGCCCCCTGAATGGCACGCTGTCGATGCGAACGCTCCCGGTCCCCGCATCGTTGGTCAAGCCGCCCGGCCTGAGGATCGTCCACGCCCGATCACTCGCCTCGAGCGCCGCATCGGCCTCCGCCTTCGCCCGCAAGTAGACGTCGAACACCCCGTCGCCGTCTGGCGGGTTCTCGACGCCTGCCCCGCTGACCATGAGGTAGCGCGGGACACCCGCGGTCGTCGCGGCGCGCAGCAGCTTGATCGCTCCGTCGCGATCCATCGTCAGCTTGCGATCGGCCCCGCTACCCGGTCCGGCGCCGGCGGCGAAGACCACGGCGTCTGCGCCCTCGATCGCGGTGGCGACCTCCTCGACGCTGGCACGCTCGAGGTCGCAGAGGACGGGAGATGCTCCCGCCCGGCTGACCTCGGTAGCGTGATCCGGGTTGCGAATCAGCCCGATGACGCGGTCGCCCTCGGCCGCGAGCAGCCGCGCGAGTCGCAAAGCGATCTGACCGTGGGCACCTACAATCGCCACGTTCACGGCGCCTCCTCGACCTCCCGTCCCGCCTCAAAGCCGACGCCTCTCATCGTGTCATCGCTGGCTTCGGCCGGCCAGGTTCAGTCAACATGCGGATGCCGCCGCTTTGACCGGGCGGACGACCATTGCTTGAGCCGTAGTGCAGACTCCTGAGAGAGGAGCGGAGAGAACAGCGATGACGACAAGTGCGGAATCTTCTGGCGTGCACATGATCGTCCTACCCGGCGGCGGATATGCCGCACACGCTCCGCACGAAGCCGAGCCGGTGGCCAGGTGGCTCGGCGAGATAGGCATACAGGCGAGCGTGTTCCGTTATCCGCTCAACGTCCGGCACCCGGTGCCGCTGGACGCGCTACGCGCTGAGATCGGCCGCCGTCGAGCCGGCGGCGCCCGGCGGATCGGACTCATCGGCTTCTCCGCGGGAGGTCACCTGGCTGGGCTGGCCGCCCTCGCGCCAGGCGGCGCGGCCGATCAGACGGTGCAGTTCGCCGTCCTTGGTTACGCCATCACCTCGATGCAGACCGAGACCTACCGCCCGGCCCGGGTGATCCTTCTCGGCCAGGACGCCAGCTTGCACCTGCGCCGGTCGACATCGCTGGATGCGCTGGTCACGCCGCAGTCGCCGCCATTCTTCGTCTGGCACACCGCAGAGGACCCTTACGTCCCCCCCGAACACACCTACCGTCTGGCCTCGGCGCTCGCGGCCAGCCAGGTTCCCCACGCCGTGCATGTGTTCGCCCACGGTCCGCACGGCCTTGGCCTGGCCCAGAACGCTGGCGAGGTCGCGATCTGGACCACGCTGGCGAGTGCCTGGATCCGGGAACAGGCGGCACGGTCGGATTGATTCATTCCGAGCGCAGGACGCTGCCGAGAACGGCCACGTTCTGGATCTTGGCCGGGCTGTTCCTGATGCTGTTCTTCGCCTCGGCGGCCGCGTCGCCGTTGTACCAGGTGTATCAGGCCCAGTTCCATTTCTCGGCGGCCACGCTGACCGCGGTGTTCGCGGTCTACGTCCTGGTCCTGCTGGTCACGCTGCTGGTGTTCGGATCAGTGTCGGATTACTTGGGCCGACTCCCGGTGATCATCACGGCGCTCGCCTTCAGCGTTGCCGCGTGCGCGGTCTTCCTGGCCGCGGACGGCGTCGGGGTCCTGTATGCGGCCCGGTCCCTGCAGGGCATCGCGACCGGCCTGGCCAGCGGGCCGATCGGCGGCGCGCTGATCGACCTGCAACCGCCCGGCAGCCACCGAGCACCGATGGTGATCAGCGTCTTCGCCAGCTTGGGCCTGGCCCTGGGCGCCCTGGTCACCAGCGCGCTGGTCCAATATGCTCCGGCGCCGACCCGTCTGATCTGGTGGGCGCTGCTGGCCGTCTTCGCCGCCGGGATCGTCGCCGTGCTGGCCATGGCCGAACCCGCGTCCCGGCGTCCCGGTGTCCTGGCCTCGCTGCGGCCCCGCGTCGCCGTGCCGCGCCAGGCTCGGAGCACCTTCGCCGCAGCCGTTCCATGCATCGTCGCGGGATGGGCGCTCGGCGGCCTGTACCTGTCGCTCGGACCGTCGCTGGCCGCGCAGGCGACGGGTTCGCCAAATCTGCTGTGGGGCGGGCTGGTGATCTTCCTGCTCTGTGGCACCGGGGCCGTAGCGGCCTTTGCGCTGCGCACCATCAGCCCCCAGGCGACGATGCTGGCTGGCTGTCTGTTCCTGCTCGCGGGCATGGCGGTGACGTTCGGAGCAATCGCTGCGACCGCGTCCGCCGCCTTCCTCGTCGGCACCGCGGTAGCAGGCGTCGGCTTCGGTTTGGCGTTCCTGGGGTCTTTCCGCGTCATTACCGCCCTAGCCGAGCCTGACGACCGCGCGGGCCTGGTCGCTGCCGTCTACATCGTGGGCTACCTTGCATTCAGCGTCCCGGCGCTGATCGCTGGGGTAGCGACCACGAAGTTCGGGCTGCACTCGACGGCCCTGGTCTACTCCGCGTCGCTCGCGGTCCTGGCCGCGGCGGCAGTCGGCCTCCTGGGCCTCCGCCGCGGCGGCCAGCCCGCCCCGCTTTGACATCCTCCCCCGCCTGAAGTGAAGGCCGGGGGATTCAGCTACTACTCCAATTGGAGCAGCAGGTGAGGTTCGCGGTTCACAGGCCGGGCAACCCCGTCGCCTCCCCGCGCAGTCACGGCGTGCTCGACGGCGAGGTTCCAGACGTACCGGGCGTGGCCGCAGTGGTCCCGCAGCACCGCTTCCTGGGCGGGGGTGGGGATAAGCCGGTACCGGGATATGCGAACACAGTATCGGACACCGCCGACATTTCCGGGGAGGTGACGCGGCGTTTCCTCCCCGGCCTGAAGACCGGAGTCTCCACGCATCCTGATGATTGACCGGCGGATCACCACGACCGGCACTGTCGGGTCAGTGCGGCTGGCTGGGTTCCTCGGGTGGGGGTGTTCCGGGGGTTATCAGCCTGGATTCGTAGGCGAGCACGACGGCTTGGACGCGGTCGCGCAGGCCGAGCTTGGCCAGGATGCGGCCGACATGAATCTTCACTGTTCCTTCGGACAGGAACAGGCTGGTCGCGATCTCGCTGTTGGACATGCCCGCCGCGATGCGGGAGAAGACGTCCTGCTCGCGGTCGGTGAGGGTCTGCCGAAGCTGGGCGGCGGGGAGCCCGCTGGGTGTTCCGGGCCGCGGGCTGGCGGCGAACTCGCGGACAAGGCGGGTGGTGGCGGTCGGCGCCAGGACGGCATCGCCGGCGGCGACGGTATGGATGGCGGCGACCAGGCTCGCGGGCTGGGTGTCTTTGAGCAGGAAGCCGCTTGCGCCGGCCCGCAGCCCGGCGTAGACGTAATCGTCAAGGTCGAAGGTGGTCAGGATCAGCACCTTGCACGGCAGCCCAGCGGCCACGATGTCGCGGGTCGCTTCGATGCCGTCATGGCCGGGCATCCGGACGTCCATGAGCACCACGTCGGGACGCAACGCAGAGCACATCGAGACGGCGACTGCCCCGTCGGCAGCCTCACCGACCACCTCGATATCGTCTTCGGCGTCCAACACCAGGCGGAAGCCCATCCGGATGAGGGGATGGTCGTCGACCAGGAGCACGCTGATCACGGTGGCACCACCGCGCCGGAATCGAAACGGGCCGTGACCCGCCAGCCGCGCGGCTGGCGGGGGCCGCAGGTCAGTTCGCCGCCGAACGCGCCGACACGTTCGGACATGCCGGTCAGGCCGCCACCGGGAGCGCGGGGTACTCCGGCGGTGCCGACGCCGTCGTCCTCGACCTCGACGCGCACCTCGCCCGGTTCGAGCCGCAGCCGGACGGCCGCCCTCGCGCCCGGGCCGGCGTGCTTCATCGTGTTCGTCAGGGCTTCCTGGACGAGCCGGAAGACGGCCAGCTGGACGCCGGGCGTTGTGTCCCCAGGCGGACCGCTGCGTTCGTACTCGACCGGCAGCCCCGCCGCCCGGACCCGGGTGAACAGACCGTCAAGGTCGGACAGGCCGGGGAGCGGCTGCCGCAGTTCCAGTCCACCCTCGGTCCGCAGGACGCCGAGCAGGCGGCGGGTCTCGGCCAGCGCCTCCCGGGCGGTGCTCGAAATCCCCCGGATCGCGTCGGAGGCCTGATCGGGGGCGCGGGTGACCGCGGCCAGAGCACCGTCGGAAAGCGCCACGATGACGGTGAGGTGGTGCGCCACGCTGTCGTGCATCTCGCGGGCGATGCGGGCCCGCTCGACCGCCGCGGCCAGGGCGCTGGTCTGATCGTGTTCGCGTTCGAGCCGCTGGGCGCGGTCGCGCAGCTCGACCAGGTAGGCCCGGCGAGTGTTCGTGTACAGGCCCGCAACCACGACCGCGGCGATCGCGATGACCTCGTAGATCATGGCCAGCCAGCTGTGATGCCAGCCGCCCTGGCCGGTCGCGGGGATCTCGGCCGCCACCGTGAGCGCGGCCGCGACGAGCGCCAGGTTCCGGCTCAGCGTGGCCGCGACCGTGTAGAGGGTGATAGCCAGCGCGACCGGAACCAGCTCGCCGCGGACCGGCCACCAGGCCACTATCGCGGCCATGAGAACCACGACGCCGAACACCGGGCCGGGCCAGACCCGGCGCAGTGACACCACCAGGAGCGTCAGGACCGCCACGACCAGGCCGGCCGCCAGCGTGGGAGGCGGGGGGTGCGCCGCCTGGCCGAAGGAATAACTTCCGAAGGAGCCCAGGGCGGCGAGTAGGGCGCACCCGACGTCGAAGACCCAGGAACGCAGCGGGCGCGTTCCCGGGTTCTCGACCGGTGTCCAGAAGGACATACCTAATCCTCGCAGCCTTTCCGGGTTGGTCAGGCGTCGCGACGGCGCAGCTGCCAGGCGGCCAGCCCGGTCAGCACGACCGCGTAGCCGCACAGGACCGCGAATCCGGTCCACGGGCTCAGCGCCTGCGCGCTGGTCGCCGATTGGCCCCACAGGGCCCCGCCGGCGTTGGACGGCAGGTAGGGCTCGAAGCCTGTGATCGAGTGCGGCAGGGTCCCCGCGACGATCGGGATGACGAAGAACACTGCGGCGAACACCGACAGGCCCGCCGCGGTCTTGCGGAGCAGGGCCCCCAGGGCCAGGCCGATGATGACGACGACGGTCAGGTACAACGACGAGCCGGCCACCGTCCGCAGCACGCCCGGATCGGTCAGCGAGATCGCCGAACCCCCGCGGGAGGACTCGATGGCGGTCGCGGCGAAGAAGTCGGTGAACGCGCACAGCATGNNACTCGCCGCTGAACGCCAGCACGGCGACCACGCCGAGCACCAGCTGCGCGATCAGGACGCCCAGCAGGGCCCCCGATATACCCGCCGCGGCGGAATTGCCCGCCGAGACGTGATAAACCGTGCCGGATCCTGCGACCAGGGCACCCACGCCCACGATCAGCACGACCGCGATCAGCGTGCACCACCGGGTCGAGCGCAGCGCCCCCAGCTTGGTCCACTCCGCGCGGATGACGCGGACCTGGGTCACCGGTCCCGCTACGGTCGCCGGGGCCGGGACTACGGGGGACGGCGCGAGTCCTGGCCGCGTGACGGCGGTCATCGGGTTGCTCCGGCGTGGTACTCGATGCTGTCCTTGGTGACTTGCATGAAGGCCTCCTCGAGCGAAGCGTGGGTGGGGGTGAGCTCGTACACGGGTAGGTGAGCCCGCCAGGC
>PLDT01000329.1:0-18665 GCA_003136255.1 Actinomycetota bacterium | reverse complement strand
CGGGTCATGTTCGTGATCTTCAGGTCCTCGATCCGGATCACGTCGAACCGCCGCGCGAGGTCCGTGGACACCTTCTCGGCCCAGTCCTTGCGCCGGTCCGTCTCGCGGGCCCGCAGCCGGGCGATCGCGTGCTTGACCCGGCCGCGGCGGTTCGATCCTCGCTGCGCGCGGGCGAGCCTGCGCTGCAGCCTGCGCAGCCTGGCCCGCTCCGGCGTGGTCAGGGCGGGGCAGTGCAGCAGATGCCCGGTGGACAGGGCCGCGCTGACGGCCACGCCCCGGTCGATGCCTACGACCTGGCCGTTGCCCGGTGCGGGCACCGGCGCGGGGATCACCGCGAAGGCGACATGCCAGCGGCCCGCGCGGTCCAGCCTCACCCGGTAAGACACCACGCCTTCGGGCACCGCGCGGGACCAGCGGAACCTCACCCACCCGGCCTTGGGTACCCAGACCTGGCCGGTTTTCCGGGACACGCGGCGCACATCCCACTGCCGCCCGCGCCCCACGATCCGGAACCCCTCATCCCGGCCGGCCTTGCGCCACGACGGCCGCCCGGCCGGATTCGCCGGGTCGAAGAACGCCGTCAGCGCCTGGGTGAAGTCCCGCAGCGCCTGCTGCTGCACGGTCTGGGAGCCTTCGGCCAGCCACGGGTTTTCTGCCCGGGCCTGGGTGAGCTGCCGGCACTGTTCCAGGTAGCCGGGCGCGCTTTTCCGGCCGGGGTGCCAGTGGGAGTGCTGTTCGACGGCGAGGTTCCACACGTACCGGGCGTGCGCGCAGTGGTCCCGCAGCACCGCTTCCTGGGCGCTGGTGGGGATGAGCCGGTACCGGGACATGCGAACACACTATCGGACACCGCCGACATTTTCCGGGGAGGTGACGCGGCCTTCCTCCCCGGCCTGAAGACCGGAGTCTCCACGCTGCCATCCTGATGAGCAGCGGCACGGCTAGGGCCACCTTCACCCGGATGCGGGATGGCACGGCTGAGGAGTATGCCCTCATTGAGGAGCGCGAGGCAGCGTACAACCGCGAGCTGTACCTGCGTGTGCTGGACGCGGTACGGGTACTGGGGGCAGCGGAGGCGGATCCCGGGTACGCGGTCAGCCGGCTCGCGCATAGCCTGCAGTCCGCGACCCTGGCCGAACGGGACGGCCGGCCCGCCGACTACGTGGTGGCCGCGCTGATCCACGACATCGGCGATGGCCTGGCCCCGTACTCACACGGCAGCTACGCGGCAGCGGTGCTGCGGCCGTTAGTGTCCGAAGAGCTGTGCTGGATCGTCTCCCACCACCCGCTGTTCCAGCTGCACTACTACGGCGCCCAGACCGGGGACGACGTCAACGCCAGGGAGGCATACCGGGGGCACCCGTGGTTCGACGCGACGGTCGAGTTCTGCGAGCGCTATGACGAGAACTGCTTCGACCCTGAATACGACTGGCTGCCCCTTGAGCACTTCGCCCCGGCGGTCGAGGAGGTCTTCTCCCGCAAGCCGGTCTTCCGCTAGCCCGGCTTATCGCCAGCCGAGCGCAGGCGCTACGTGGGTGAGGATGCTGTCGATGACGTGAGCGTTGTAGTCGACGCCGAGCTGGTTGGGCACGGTGAGCAGCAGCGTGTCGGCGGCTGCGATCGCCTCGTCCTCCTTGAGCTGCTGGATCAGCACATCCGGCTCGGCAGCGTACGTGCGGCCGAAGATCGCCTGGGTCTTGGCGTCGATGAACCCGATCTCGTCGGTGCCCTGGTTCCGGAGGCCGAAGTACGCCCGGTCCCGGTCGTCGACGAGGGCGAAGATGCTCCGGCTTACCGACACCCGCGGCTCCCGCTCGTGGCCAGCCTTCTGCCACGCGTCGCGGAAGGCCTGGATCTGCTCAGCCTGCTGCAGGTGAAAGGGCTTGTCCGACTCGTTATTGATCAGCGTCGAACTCTGCAGATTCATCCCCAGCTCGGCCGCCCACGTGGCGGTCTGCTGTGACGCGGCGCCCCACCAGATGCGGTCACGCAGCCCTGCTGAGTACGGCTCGACGCGCAGCAAGCCGGGCGGGTTCGCAAACATCGGGCGGGGATTGGGCTCCGCGAAGCCCTCGCCGCCGAGCAGCTCGAGCAGCACCTGGGCGTGCCCGCGGGCCATGTCGGCGTCCGTCTGACCCTCTTCCGGCTGGTAACCGAAGTAGCGCCAGCCCTCGATCACCTGCTCCGGCGAGCCGCGGCTGATCCCCAGCTGGAGGCGACCGCCGGATATGAGGTCGGCCGCGCCGGCGTCCTCGGCCATGTACAGCGGGTTCTCGTAGCGCATGTCGATGACTGCCGTGCCGATCTCGATCCGGCTGGTGCGCGCGCCGACCGCCGCCAGCAGCGGGAACGGGGATCCCAGCTGCCTCGCGAAATGGTGCACGCGGAAGTACGCGCCATCGGCGCCGAGCTCTTCGGCCGCAACGGCCAGGTCGATCGATTGCAGCAATGCGTCTGACGCGGACCGCGTATTCGAGCCGGGCGACGCCGACCAGTGCCCGAACGACAGGAAGCCAATCTTCTTCACCAGCGTGTCAACGCGAGCCGCCCGGGCGGCATTCCTCTCCGACGGCGTAGCGCGGCTGGCACGTTTTGTCGGTGGCATGCGGCACGATGTACGCGTGGCTGACGAAGTGCGCTCGGCGGCGTCGCGCGGGTCGCGGACGCCGCAGGGTGATGTTCCCGTGGCAGCGCAGCCCTTTACTCATCTTGGCGTTCCGCACGCCGATCATTACCGGCGCTTGCTCCGGGTCTTCGCGCGGGCGAAGGAGCGTTTCATTGTCCACCTGCGCCCGGAGGACGTTGCCGCAGAGCTGCGATTCGATCCCGATGACCAGCTCACTGAGGCGCTGGAGCAGCTGGTCAAGTGGGGCAACCTGCGGGCGGACGTCGACACCAGCCGCGTCACCACGGTGGAGGAATTTCACCGCAAGCGGTCGCTGTACCAGCTCACGGCCGAAGGGCACGCGGCCGAGCAGGCGATCTTGTTCTACGAGGAGGCGATCGGCCGACGGGGCCAGCTCCAGTCGGTCGCCCTGGCCGACATCGCCGGCCAGCTCCAGGCGCTGCTCGCGCTGGCCCGGGAGAGTGATCCCGATCCGGCCAAGATTCACCTGCTACTGCTATCTGTGGCGGAGCGGTTTTCTTCGCTGGCCGATAACGCACAGGCGTTCATGTCCGCGTTGCGGCGCGCGATCGACTTCTCCGACGGAGACGTCGACGGCTTCATCGCGTACAAGGAACGGCTGATCGACTACATCAACCGGTTCATCGCCGACCTGGCCAACTCCGGTGCCCAGATCGCGGTTCTGCTCACTGACCTGGAAGCCGCGGGTCACGAGCGGCTGCTGGCGGTCGCCGCCAGGCGTGAGGCCGCCGACGCGGCCCCCGACGGGGCGGACGCGGCAGGGGCGCTGGCCGACGCGGAAAAGCTGGCCCTCGACGCGTGGCGAAACCGGTGGCGCGGCCTGGACGACTGGTTCACCTCGCGGGACGCGGGGCATCCATCCCAGGCCAGGCTGTTGCGGCAGGCCGCGGTGACCGCGATCAAGCAGCTCGTTGACACGGTCGGCCTGCTGAACGAGCGGCGTTCGGGCCGGTCGGACAGATCGGCGGACTTCGCTGCGCTGGCCCGGTGGTTCGCTGAGGCACCGGACGACGCGGCGGCTCACCGGCTGTGGCGGGCGGCGTTCGGCCTGTCCCCCGCCCGGCACCTGTCCGTGACCGGCGACACCGCGGACGAGTGGGAACATGTGCCGGCCGGGACGCCGTGGGCCCAGGCCCCGCCGATCCGGATTTCGCCGCAGCTCAGGAAGACCGGGAGCTACGAGCGGCGGGGCAAGCCTATTCAGGTGAAGGACCGCTCCGCGGCCAAGGAACTGCTGCGCCGCCAGGCGGAGCACGAAGCCGCGCAAACGGCCGAGGCACGACGGCGGCTGCGCACCAGCGGGCCGACGCTGCTGTCCGGCCTGGACGTGCTTGACCCGAGGTCGTTCCGCCTCTTCCTCAGCCTGCTCGGCGACGCGCTCGCGGCGCGCGCGCCCGGCGACACCGAGGTGAAGACCGTCACTAACGACGGCAGCCTGGAAGTGCGGCTGTGCCTGGTCCCAGGCGGCGGCACGGCCGTGATCAAGACCGAGGACGGGGTGCTCACCGGTCCCGAGCACGTCATCGAGATCACGGACCTGCTGCCATGATCCCCGCCGAGGAACAGGCGCAGCGCCAGGCCGCCCTTCGCGCCCTGCTCGCCAAGCCGCTGCTGGTCGCCGCCGACGACGCCGAGTCGCTCATGCTGGTCCGGCGGCACCTGCCGGCCCTCAGCGGCTGGCTCCGCAGAGAGACCGGCTGGCGGCTGGCCGCGGACGCGGAGACGGCGCGGCTGTTCAAGACCGCCCCGCTGGCTGGCGACGCTACCCATCCCGCTCGCGGACACAACAAGGAGCCGTTCAGCCGCCGCCGGTACGTCACTGCATGCCTGGCCTTGTCCGCGCTGGCCCGCGCCGACGCGCAGACCACGCTCGGTAGCCTCGCCGACGACGTGCTCACCGCCGCCGCCGAACCCGGCCTGGCGGCCACCGGGTTCACGCTGACCCTGGACAGCAGGAGCGATCGCGCCGACCTCGTGGCCGTGGTCCGGCTGCTGCTCGCCTGGGGCGTGCTCAGCCGAGTCGCCGGAGACGAGGACGCTTACTTGTCGGCGGGCGCCGACGTGCTGTACGACGTACGCCGGTCGGTACTCGGCCTGCTGCTCACCGGCAGCAGGGGTCCGTCGACCATCAGCGCCTCCGGGTTCGAGGCACGGCTCGCGGAACTGACCGCCGAGCCGGTTGCCGAGACCGACGACCTGCGCAACCAGGCGCTGCGCAGAATGCTCACCCGGCGGCTGCTCGACGACCCGGTCGTTTACTACGACGAGCTGACCGAAGACGAGCGTGCCTACCTGGTCGCCCAGCGGCACAACATCACCGGGCGGATCAGCGAGGCCACCGGGCTGCTGCCGGAGCTGCGCGCCGAGGGCATCGCCATGGTCGACCCGGACGACGAGCTCACCGACGTGCGGATGCCCGAGCAGCGCACCGACGGACACGTCACCCTGCTAGTCGCCGAGTACCTGGCGGGCCGGGCGCGGGCGCCGCGGGCCGAGCTGCTCGCGTTCGTCAGGAAGGCGGCGCAGGCGCACGCGGGCTACTGGCGCAAGGGCGTCACAGATCCCGGCGCGGAGATCGAACTGCTCGAGGTCGCGCTGGAGAAGCTCACCGCCCTGCGCCTCATCGAGGTGGACCTCGCGGCCACGCTCGACGGCACTGCCACTGCCCCCGTGATCCGCAGCCGCCCTGCCATCGCCCGGTTCGCCCTCGCCGAGCCCACCATCCGAGAGCCCGGCAGTCTGCCTGGGGGCAAGGCCGGCCCGAGCCATACGAGAAAGGCGACGGCCTATGCTGCCGACACCATCTTCTGAGCGGTGGAAGCCCCTACGGGCCGGCCTGGTCGACATGTTCTACTACGACCAGGAGGAGTTCTGGTTTCACGACGGCCGTCTGCTGCTGCGCGGCAACAACGGAACCGGCAAGTCCAAGGTGCTCGCCCTCACGCTGCCGTTCCTGCTCGACGGCGACCTCGCGCCGCACCGGGTGGAGCCGGACGGCGACCGGCAGAAGCGGATGGAGTGGAACCTGCTGCTCGGCGGCAAGCACCCCAGCCCCGAACGCCTGGGCTATACCTGGCTGGAGTTCGGCCGCAGGGACGCCGACGGCACCGAGGAGTTTCGCACGATCGGCTGCGGGCTGAAGGCCGTCGCCGGGCGTGGAATCGCACGGCACTGGTTCTTCGTCACCAGCCAGCGCCCCGGCACCGAGCTACAGCTGCTGCCCGACAGCCGTGTCCCGCTCACCAGGGAAAAGCTGCGGGAGGAGATCGGCCAGCACGGGTTCGTGTATGACCGGGCGGCCGACTACCGCCGGGCGGTGGACGAGCACCTGTTCGGCCTCGGCCCGCACCGCTACGAGGCGCTGGTCAACCTGCTGATCCAACTGCGCCAGCCGCAGTTGTCGAAGAAGCCAGACGAAAAGCTGCTGTCCAGGGCGCTCACCGAGGCGCTTCCCCCGCTCAGCCCCGGCCTCGTGACGACCGTCGCCGAGGCGTTCCGGGGTCTCGATGAGGAGCGCGAGGCGCTGCGTTCCCTGGCCGAGGCTCAGGAGGCGGCCACCGACTTCCTGGGCCACTACCGCCGGTACGCGAAGGTGGCGGCCAAGCGCAAGGCCGCCGGGCCAAGGGCGACGCAGAGCCGCTACGAACAGCTCGGCCGGGACCTTACCGCCGCCGAGGAAGCCTTCGCGGCCGCCCAGCAGCAGCTGGATGAAGCGCAGCGCGAGCTCACGGAACTGGAGGAGCAGCGCACTGAGCTGGAAGCGCGCCAGAAAGCGCTGGAGACTGACCCGGCGATGCGCGACGCGGAGCGGCTCAAGCAGCTCCGCGAGGACGCTGAACGCAAGGAGATGGCGGCGCAGGTCCAAGAGGGCGACCGGAACCGGCACGTCGGCCACGTCACGCGGTACGCCGACAAGGTGGCTCAGACAGCGCGCCGAGCCGGCACCGGACGTGACAAGCTCGCCCTGGCGCTGGGTGAGGCCGCGAGCACGGCAGCCGACGCACGCTGCGCCGAGCAGCACCGGGCAGCGGTCGCGGCACTCGACGGGACCGCTGCCTACCTGGACGCCGCCGAGGCACCAGCGGCCGACATTCTGGCCCGGGCCAAGCGCGAAGCCCAGGCCATCGCCGACCGGCAGGTGCAGGCCATCGCGCAGCTGGACCGGCTGCTCGCCGACGTCGCCGGCACGCGCGGGCAACTACGGGCGGCGCAGGAAGCGGAAGGCAGGCTGTCGGCTGAGGTCCAGGCCGCGGCGGACCGAGTCACGGCCGCAGACCTGGCCGTAGCGGAACAGATGCGGCTGCTCCTGGACGGCTACCGCTCCTACCTCGGCGACCTGGCCGAGTTGCGGGTCGCCGATCCCGACGAGCTGATCGCCGGCCTGGAATCCTGGGTCCTGACCGGCGAGGGCGGGAACCCCGCGGTCGCGATCATCGACGACGCTACCCGCGTAGCCGGCGCGGAGCTTGGCCGACTGGCCGGGCAACTCGGGAGTCAGCGAGCCCGGCGTGGGACGTGGGCTAGCGAGCTGGCGGATGAGATCAGCCGACTGCGCGCCGGCGGCCACGACGCTCCGCCGGTTCCGCATACGCGGGCACCAGGGATCCGCGACGGCCGTCCCGGCGCGCCGCTGTGGAAGGTGACCGACTTCGCGCCGGGCCTGGCCGACGACGAGCGCGCCGGTCTCGAAGCCGCGCTCGAGGCGGCGGGGATTCTCGACGCGTGGGTGACGCCCGAAGGGAACCTCGTCGACGGGGATGTGGTCGTAGTGTCCGGGCTTGCCCCGGTGGCTGGGGAATCGTGCGCCACCCTGCTGGTGCCCGCGATCGACCCGGCCGACCCGCAGGCGGCGGCGCTGGCGGAGATGTCAGTCGCATCCGTTCTGGGTGCTATCGGACGTGGACCTGGGACCGGCGGCCGCGGCACATGGGCGACCACGGACGGGCGGTGGTCCAACGGGGTGCTCAGCGGCGCCTGGCGCAAGGACCAGGCCAGCTACATCGGCGAGGGGGCGCGGGAGGCCGCGCGGCGAGCGCGGATCGAGCAGCTCGAGCGAGAGCTCGACGCTGAGCGCGCCGCGATCGAAGGGCTCGACGCGGACCTAGCGGATATAGCGGCGCGGCAGAACCGCCTTGCAGACGAGCACCGCAGCGTGCCACCGGATGACGGGGTGCGCGAGGCGCACACCAAGGCAGCTGATCGACGCAAAGAGCTCGCGCAGGCACGCACGGACCATGCGGAGGCCGTTGCGAAGCTGCAGCAGCGGCAGAGGGAGCTGGCGACCGCGCAGGCCCGGGCGGCGGAATTCGCGGTCGATGTCGGCCTGCCTACGGGCACCGAAGAGCTTGCCACGGTACGGGACGGGCTGGGTGCTTACCGGGTGGCGCTCGCCGGGCTATGGCCGGCCGCCGAGGCAGCGTACGCCGCGACCCGCGCCGCGGCCGAGGCGGAGACGGAGCTCGGCGATAGTCGTCAGCTGCTGGTTGAGGCGAGCGAGCGGGCCGCTGAGGCGCGGGAAGCGGCCGAGGCGGCGGCGACGACGCACCAAGAGCTGCTCGCCACCGCCGGCACGGCGGTCGAGGAACTGCAGCAACGGCTCGCCACGGTGAGCGGTGCGCTCGGCCGACTGAAGGTTTCGGAGCGCGATGCCCGCCAGCTGGAACAGGGGGCGCTTGAGGCGCGAGGCAAGGCGGACGGGAAACAGGGCGAACTGCGGACGCAGGTCGAGGATGCGGCGCGGCTGCGGGATGACGCGGTGCGTGAGTTCCGGGCGTTCGCCGTCACCGGGCTGCTGCGGGTCGCGGTGACCTCGGTGGAGATCCCGGACACCGATCAGCCGTGGGCGGCGACGCCGACCGTGATCCTGGCCCGCGCCGTCAACGCCGAACTCGACTCCGTGGACGACGCAGACGGGCCGTGGGACCGGATCCAGAGGCGGGTGACCGAGGAGCACAAGCTGCTGGCGGACGCGATGGCCAGGCATGGGCACTCGGCGGGGTTGACGCTGAGCGAAGGCATCATCGTGATCGACGTGGTCTTCCAGGGCCGTAGCCACGATCTGCCCGGGCTGGCCGAGGCGCTCGCGGCGGAGGTGGAGCAGCGAACCACGCTGCTGTCCGCGCGGGAGCGGGAGATCCTGGAGAAACACCTGCTCAATGAGGTGGCGGGGACGCTGCATGAGCTGATCTCGGCGGCCGAGGCCGAGGTCAGGCAGATGAACGACGAACTGGAGTCGCGGCCGACGTCGACCGGCATGAAGCTGCGGCTGATCTGGCAGCAGGCCAGGAACGCGCCCGAGGGCCTGGACCGGGTCAGGCTCAAGCTCCGGCAGACGATCGACGCATGGTCCGCNNCCCGCCTCGGGAGGCGAGCGCGCGCTGGTGGTGTCGGTTCCGCTGTTCGCGGCGGCTTCGTCGCACTACAAGTCGGCCGGCAACCCGCACGCGCCGAGGCTGATCGCGCTCGACGAGGCGTTCGCCGGCGTCGACGACGACTCCCGCGCCAAATGCATGGGCCTGCTCGCCACCTTCGACATGGACGTGGTTATGACGAGCGAGCGGGAATGGGGCTGCTACCCGCAGGTGCCCGGACTTGGCATCTGCCAGCTCGCGCGCCATGACGGGGTCGACGCGGTCCTGGTCACACCGTGGCGGTGGGACGGCCGGGAACGCCACAGGGCCGAACGGGCGCCAGTGTGACCGACAGCGTTACCGATACCGCGGAGGACGGCACCAGGCTGCACCGTCTGCTCGGCGGCGAGCCCACCGCGTGGCTGGTCCGGCGGGCGCGAGAGCGGATGGAGGCTGGGCGCCCGCTGACCGGGACGGTGACCTTGACCGACGCGACCGCGGAACAGCGGCGGGCGGTTGAACGGCTAACCGGCCGGGCGCCCCGTTCTGGTTCGTCGCTGTCAGTGTCGCTGCCCGAGGTGGACCGGGTGCTGCGCGAGAGCGGGGCCGCGCCGGGCGGGCTGGCCGCGGCCGTGGCGCTTCTGACCGGTCCGCTGCGGGACCGCAACCGCGACCGGATGGATATGGCCTCCGCCTGGGCGGCCGCGTTCGCGCCGCTGGACGACGCCGTAGCGGGCCGCGCCGAGCTTGTCGCTTGGCGAGGGTGGCTCGATGCGACCGGCGTCGTGCGCCGCCTCGCCCCTTCGGCTGATGTGGCGCTGGCGCTGCTTGACCAGGTGGCGGCGGTGCTGCGACGACTGCCGTCGCCGGGGATCCCGATCGGGCGGCTCGCCGCCGAATGCTGCGGCGACGCGCATGCCCTCGACGACGGTCGCCCAGCCGGCACGCTCGCCCTGTCCGCGGTCCGCGCGCTGGCCGGCCTGCCGTTCGCGGCTGACGTGAACGCGGACTCGCGCCGCACGGTCTGGGCCTTCGTGGGCGTTCACCTCGACGACCTCTCCTCGCTGGTGCTCTGCCTCGGCCTGCTCGGCGACACCCGTACCGCGCTGGGCAAGGTGCTAGCGCTGCACCGGGAAGCCGGACAGCCGGCGGTGCTCACCCTCAGGCAGCTGCGCTGCCACGATGAGGCGCTAACAGCGGGACTGGTGCGGATCTGCGAAAACCCCGTGGTGATCGCGGCCGCCGCGGACGAGCTCGGCAGCCGTTGCCCGCCACTGGTCTGCGTAGGCGGCCAGCCATCGGCCGCCGGAGGGCGGCTGCTCGACTTGCTGGCGGCGGGCGGCGCGGAGTTCCGCTACCACGGCGACTTCGACTGGGGCGGTATCCGGATCGCCTGCGCGGTTCGTCAGCGGGTGAGCCAGGGACAGTCGCACTGGCGGCCGTGGCGGTACGACCGGGACGCCTATGAGGCCGCGGCAACGGCAGTGCTGGCTGCGCATGCCGCCACCCGGCTGCCCCGGCTGGCTGGTGAGCCGGTCGCGACCCCCTGGGATCCGGGTCTGGCGGCCGCCATGGCGCGCCACGATGTTCGCATCGAGGAGGAACTTTCCCTCGACACTCTGCTCGCGGACCTGGCCTGACCGGGTTCCGATCGGCAACGCGAACGTCGGAAATCAAAGGTCCAGATATCGACAAGGCAGGATTGCCCGGATCCGTGCTTCATTCTTGTCTTACGGTAGTCGTATGGCAGCCACGACCATCAGCTTCCGCGTCGATGAGCAGACGATGGCCGAACTTCGTCAGCTTGCTGGTGACGGGAACCTGTCGGATGCGATTCGGGAGCTGATCCACGCGCAGTACGCAGCCCGGCTGTACGCGCAAGCTGCCCGTGACGCCGAACGGCTTCGCAATGACCCGGCCGACCTCGCTGAGATCAAGGCCGTGAACGAGGAGCTGGCTTGATGAGCGGCGCGTCCCGCGTGAACGGCCGGAAGCCGACTCCGTAGTACAGCCCGCGCGCCTGCGGGTGCCCCGGTGCACCCAGGCAGGCGACGGTCATGTGAGTGGCCCCGGCCTCTCGCGCGAGATGCATTCCGTGCAGCAGCATCGCGGTGCCGAGCCCCCGGCGCCAGTAGCCCGGATGTGTCCCGACCGGTTCGAACTCGGCGGTCTTGTTGGCCTCGTCCAGCCAGATGATCGTCGACGCGGCCATGGTTCCGTCCGGTGCCTGCACCAGGACGTGGAGGTCGCCGCGATACGTGGCCGTCCGCCGGACACCCTCATAACCCTCGGCTGTGTAGGTCGACGGAGCCCAGGCGTCCACGTGCGCCTGGACCGCGGCCTCCGGCCCGGCCTCGTCGGCGGTGCGGAAAGTGAACCCGTCCGGCAGTACAGGCTGCTCCGCATAGGTAAGGTCTCGCTCGTTGAGCTGAGTCCAGGAGCCGGTGTCGCCGAGCGATGCGGGGTCGGTCTGGTATCCGTGCGCTGCCCACCTTGTCAGCGCGAACTCGTCGGATGCCGATGGCGCTACCGTGCGCTCGAGGTCCGCCGCCATGGCGTCATACCAGCCGATCACTTCGTCCACCAGCGCGGCGTGGTCAGGTTGTACCTGGTACCCCAGATAGGCGCCGGCGACGTTCGTCACTGACCCGTCGCTCCGCCTCACCTGATGCGGGAGATAGGCCCAGCCCCACGCCACCAGGACGTCACGGGAGAACCACAGCCGACGCGACCAGGTCCCGCCGTCCGAGGCGTGGCCTTTGCCCCAGATCCAGGCCAGCTCCCCGAACGACGCGTCACTGTTCACCAGGTCCGGGCGGAGCGCGGTCACGCGCTGCGCCAGGCCCTGCATGAGCTGTACGTCCGCAGCGGTCACGAGATCGAAGTCACCCATCGGCGCCACTGTGCCAGGATTCTGCAAAGCCGTCGAACTGTTTGTTCCCCGAAGCGGGTGCGATGGCGAAGGCGGCCGGGCCCGTGACGGGCAGTCCAATTCCGAGATCGGCGCGGCGCTGTTCCTGAGCCCGCGGACGGTCGAATGGCATCTGCGCAAGGTGTTCACCAAGCTCGGAATCAGCTCCCGCAGGCAGCTCCGCCAGGCCCTTCGGTTGGTTCCTGATCATTTCCCGGGCGGGAAGTCGGTCGAGGCGGCCAGGCCGCCCTGCGCCTCGAAGCTGGCCAGGCGGTCCTTGAGCACGCCGACGGTGATCTGCAGAGCTTGCGATCCGAGGATGATCCGCAGCGGGGCTGGCTCCTGGTCGGCGCTGGCGATGATGGCGGCGGCCCTCCTTGAGCTCAGATGTCTTCTGGTCGCGATTCCAGACAACCACCGGCTGCCTGGCGGAGGGAGGGCCGGCCTTTCCAGGTAATGCCAGTACCTCCTTGGCGGCCGTGCGTGCACATAGCGTGGTTCTCATGGATAACCGAGCCCAGATCCGAGAGTTCCTCATCTCACGGCGCGAGCGCATCTCCCCCGCGCAGGCCGGGCTACCCGCCTACGGCGGTAACCGCCGGGTGAAGGGGCTCCGGCGCGAGGAGGTCGGCCTGCTCGCGGGCGTCAGCATTGACTATTACGTCCGCATGGAGCGAGGAAACCTGGCCGGCGCGTCCAACGCTGTCCTGCACGGCATCGCGAACGCGCTTCAGCTCGACGAGGCCGAACGTACCCACCTGTTTGACCTGGCCCGGGCGGCTCAGCCCAGCCCTCCCCGGCAGCGACGGACCAAGACTTCCGGCGTCACCGGCGGCATCCAGCAGATCCTGGACGCCATTACCGACGCGCCCGCCTGGGTCCGCAACGCCCGGCACGACATGCTCGCCGCCAACCGCATGGCCCGCGCCCTGTAGGCCCCGCTCCTCGCCGACCCCCGCAGGCCAGTCAACAACGCCCGCTTCGTCTACCTCGATCCGGCTGCTCACGACTTCTTCACCGACCGGGAACGCTCCGCCGACGACATCGCCGCCATGCTCCGCTCCGAGGCAGGCCGCAACCCCCGCGACAAGCAGCTCATCGAGCTGATCGGCGAGCTTTCCACCCGTAGCGAGGACTTCCGCGTTCGGTGGGCCGCCCACAACGTCCGGTTTCACCGGACCGGCCACAAGCGACTCCACCACCCCGTCGTCGGCCCCCTGGACCTCGACTTCGAGGCCATGGAGTTTCCCGCCCACCCCGGGCTCACCCTGCTCGTCTACACCGCAGCGCCCGCCAGCCTCGCCGCCGACAACCTCAGACTGCTGGCCAGCTGGGCCGCCACCGCAGACCAGACCGGAGATTTGCCCACCTACGCCTAGCGACCGGAATTCGCCGCCATCTTCTGGGTGATCCCACCGTCCGCGGTCACCTGGAAGAATCCTAGACGTGGGCCATATCGAGATCGCGCACGTCGACTATTACCTGCCGGATGGTCGAGCGCTGCTCGGTGACATTTCCTTCCGGGTGGGTGAAGGCACCGTCGTCGCCCTCGTGGGCGCGAACGGAGCCGGCAAGACGACGCTCTTGAGGCTCATGGCCGGCGAACTGAAACCGCACAGCGGAACCGTTACGGTGACCGGCGTGCTAGGCGTGATGCCGCAGTTCATCGGCTCGGTACGGGACGACCAGACGGTACGCGACCTGCTGGTCTCGATTACGCCGGGCGGGATCCGGGCCGCCGCCCGCGCGGTCGACGAGGCCGAGCTGGCGATCATGGAGCGGGATGATCAGGCGGCGCAGATGAGCTACGCCCAGGCCCTCAGCGACTGGGCAGATGTACGTGGTTACGCCGCCGAGACGCTCTGGGATGTATGTACGATGGCGGCGCTCGGAGCCCCTTACGATCGAGCGCAGTGGCGCCAGGTAAGGACGCTGTCCGGCGGTGAGCAGAAGCGGCTGGTGCTAGAGGCCCTGCTACGCGGCCCCGATGAGGTGCTGTTGCTGGACGAGCCAGACAACTATCTGGATGTTCCCGGCAAGCAGTGGCTCGAGAAGCAGTTGCAAGGGACCGCCAAGACCGTCATTTTTGTCTCACACGACCGCGAACTGCTCGCCCGGGCGGCGCAGAAGATAGTCAGTGTCGAACCGAGTCCCGCGGGCAGCGATGCCTGGGTGCACGGCGCCGGTTTCGGTACCTACCACCAGGCACGCAAGGAAC
The DNA here is from genome assembly GCA_003136255.1 of Actinomycetota bacterium. GTDB lineage: Bacteria > Actinomycetota > Actinomycetes > Streptosporangiales > Streptosporangiaceae > Palsa-504. Next base: position 4,539 of record PLDT01000329.1, on the reverse strand, counting down.
GTTTTGAGCGGTATGAGGAACTCGGGCGGCGGTGGGATGAAAAGCACGCCCAGCTGAAGCGGCTCGTGCATGACATGCAGCAGTATGCGGCTCGTAGTGACGCAATGGCATCCCGTTATCAGGCGGCGCAGACCCGACTGCGCAAATTCGAAGAGGCCGGGCCGCCGCCCGAACCTCCCCGTGAGCAGGACATCCGGATGAGGTTGCGGGGAGGGCGAACCGGAATGCGGGCCGTGACGTGCCAGGGCCTGGAGCTGACCGGCGTGGTGAAACCGTTCGACCTAGAGGTCTTCTACGGCGAGAGGGTCGCGGTGCTGGGCCCGAACGGCTCGGGAAAGTCTCACTTCTTGCGGCTGCTGGCCGGTGAGAAGGTCGCGCATACCGGACAGTGGAAGCTCGGCGCGCGGGTGGTGCCCGGTCATTTCGCCCAGACACATGCCCGGCCTGAGTTGATAGACCGCACTTTGGTGGAGGTGCTATGGACAGAACATGCCCGGGACCGCGGAGCGGCCATGAACGTGCTACGGCGGTATGAGCTTGACGGGCAAGGTGACCAGCGCTTCGAGAAGCTGTCGGGCGGACAGCAGGCCCGTTTCCAGATACTGGAGCTGGAACTCCAAGGCGCTACTGCGCTTCTGCTCGACGAGCCTACGGATAATCTCGATCTGGAGTCGGCGGAAGCCCTCCAGGAAGGCCTGGAGGCATATGAGGGAACAGTGCTGGCGGTAACCCACGACCGTTGGTTCGCCCAGTCTTTCGACCGGTACCTATTCTTTAGCCGGGACGGGAGTGCACGAGAGACATCCGGACCAGTCTGGGACGAAACCGGGGCGCTACCGATTCGGTTAGCAGTGACCCGCTCCGCTGGCGCTGGCATGTAATCCCCTCCAGTGCACGCGCACTTGCACCCCAACTGTATCACATGTGATACAGTTGACGTTATCGTAGGAGGTGTCAAGGATGACCGGACCAGAGTCTGACGCCCCGGGGCTTGCGCGGCCCGAGTTGGTCCGTGTGCTCGAATCGGCGGCACGGCTCCAAGAGGTCATTCCCGATGCCGTTCTGGTAGGCGGCTCTGCCGCGGCGCTGTGGGCCAACCACCGCCTCTCCTTTGACCACGACCATGTGCTGGAGGATCTGAGCGCCCGTTTCGATGCGGTACTTGAAGCGATCGAAGCGACGGATGGGTGGGTGACGAACCGGGCCATGGCAGGAAAGATAATCCTCGGCGAACTAGGCGATATCGAGTCTGGGGTCCGTCAACTTATCCGGAACAGGCCCTTGGAGGTCACAGAAGTGTCGCTGCCGTCCGGACAAGTACTCCGGGTTCCGACGCCAGACGAGACGCTGCGGGTCAAGGGTTACTTGATTGTCCGGCGCAACCAAGTACGGGACTACCTTGACGTAGCGGCTCTATCTGACAGGTACGGGATCGCTCATGCCGCTGATGTGCTTCGGGGTATTGATGTCTACTACTCCGATCAGCGCGGTCCCGAGTCAGAGGATGTGGCGACCCAACTCGCGCGGCAGCTGGCAGATCCCAGGCCGGCAGATACCCGGACGATACAGCAGCTTGGCCGATACAAAAGCCTGGATACACGCTGGACGGACTGGGGAAACGTCACCGACGTCTGCCGTTCGCTGGCGGTGGAGATGGTGCAATGACGACTGATTTGAAGTTTCGCAACATTGACGCGTCTCCTGACGACCCAGTAGAGACCTGGCCCTTCGAGGGCATTCTCGCGGCAGTTGAGCGGGGCACCCTTCCGGATTGGCGGCGGCTGGCGGCCGCGATCCGGGCTGATCCCTGGGGGCCGGTGGCCCAGCAGGTCCTTGAAGCTATCGGCCTGGCCCGCCCCTACGGAACGACCGAGCTCCTGGCGGGAGTAGTAGAGCGTGCCCGGAAGCTAGCCGCTGATTCGGAACGCCAAGACGTGGCATCTGAGGTCAGGAACCTCGTCGGCAGATCCGGCCTGTCCAAGCAGGATTTCGCCGAGCGGATAGGCACGTCGCGGTCTCGCCTGTCGACCTACATGTCCGGGAAGGTCATGCCCTCGGCGGCCCTGATGGTGCGGATGCGGCGGGTGGCGCTACAAGCCTCGGGGACGGCGGCCCATGCCGGCGGCTAGAAGCAGCTATGGTCGCGGTGTCCTACAGGCGGATGACGGCCTTGCCGCGGAGGCCGCCTTGGCGAAGCTTTTCGAGGATCTGGCCCACGCCGTCCAGTTCTACTGTGGAGCGGATCCGCGCGGTGATCGTACGGTCGGCCAGCAGGCCCGCGACCTCGGTCAGCCCTTGCGGCGACAAGAAGGGATTCGCGCTCGACGCGCTGTTGTGCGCAGTGATCTGCCGGGCGGCGAACCACCCTTCGTCGGCTGCGAAAATCGCCGAGACCAGGCGGCCGCCGGGCCTGATGAATTCCGCGTCACCGCGGATGGCCTCCGGGCCGCTGACCAGGTCTAGGACCGCATCCACGCCGTCGGGGTGAGCCGCGTGCAGTGCGCTGGCCACATCGACGGCCCGGCTGTCGTAGACCTCTTCGGCGCCGAGGCTGCGAGCCTCGTCGGCGTCGCCGCGGACGGTCGCGATGACGTGCGCGCCACGCGAGAGCGCCATCTGTACCGCGTAGCCACCGACCCCGCCGGTCGCGCCCATGACCACCAGGCGCTGGCCGGAGGTGATGCCCAGCAGGTCCACCGTTCGCAGCGCAGTGACCGCCGCGGTAGGCAGGGCGGCGGCCTGGTCGTCGGTGACGCCGTCGGGGATAGTGGCCAGCGGCTCGAGCTTGGCGCCCGGCGTGACCGCCGTGTACTGCGCGTACGCGCCATGCCGAAGACGCGGTCGCCGGCGTGCAGGTCGTTTCCTCCCGCCGGAGCCCGTTCCACGACACCCGCGAAGTCGATGCCCAGCACATAGGGATATGTCGATTTGGCGGTCAGCCGGGCCAGGTTGTTGTTGTCGAGCGGATTGACTCCGGCATACGCCACCCGCAGGAGGAAGGCGTCACCCGCGGCAGGGACCGGCAGCTCATGGATGGCCGGAGCCTCCCCGAAGCTCTGGACAGCGAACGCGCGTATGGCTCAACATTAGTGATGATCAACGCTCCCGCTCCAGTCACGGTCGCCCGCAACGACGGTCTCGCGGTGGTGACCGTCGACTCGCCGCCGCTGAACCTGTTCGACATGGCGATGCGTGACGCCCTCGTCGCGACGGTCGGGGAACTAGAGCGGACCTTGCCGAGAGCGGTGCTGTTCCGGTTCGAGGGCAAGGTGGTCACGGGCGGCGTCGACGTACACGTATTCGACGCAATCAGCGATGCCGAGGAGGCGACTGCCCTGTTCGCAGGCCTGGTCGCCACGGCGCAGCGAGTGGCCGCACTGCCCTGCCCGACCGTCTTCGCCGCCCACGGCCTGTGCCTGACCTGGGGCTTCGAACTCGCGCTGGCCTGCGATCTGATCCTGGCCACCGAACGCGCTTCCTTCGGGTTGATCGAGGCGACCGTGGGCCTGACCCCGGCCATGGGCGGTACCCAGCGGCTCGCCGAACGAGCCGGCAGCGGCCGCGCCCGGGAGCTGGTGATGACCGCGGACCGCTACGACGCCACCACCTTGCACCAGTGGGGCGTGGTCAACCGGGTGCTTCCCGCTGACGGTTTCGACGCCGCCGCCCGGCAGTTCGCCGGGCGCCTCGCCGAAGGCCCGACCCTCGCTCACGCGGCCACCAAAGACATCATCAGCGCCTACCTCAGCGGTGGTGTCCAGGAGGCGGACGCCCAGGTACCCGCGATCGCCGGCGGGCTGTTCGCCACGCAGGATCTGCGGTCCGCCCTGCATACCTTCCTGACCGAGGGCCATGGCCGCGCGACCTTCCACGGACAGTAACCGGTCCGACCCGGATGATAGTTAGCCGATGCGGCTCAGCGTCCGGATCAGCGTGTCAAACGCCTCGGACGGGAGGCCCTGCATAGCTTGAACTCGATCGCCTGGTGCTGCGCGATGGGCTTGCCGAACGTCTCCCGGTGCTGCGCGTACGTAATGGCTAGCTCGAAAGCCCGATGGGCGACTCCGCAGGCACGTGCGGCGACGTTGACCCGGCCTAGCTCCACCGCATCCATCATCTGGTAGAAACCCCGGCCGGGGAGTTCGCCCAGCACCCGGGCGGCGGGGACCCAGCATTCCTCGAGCACAAGCCCGGTGGTGTCGACTCCCTTGTACCCATCTTGGGGATTTTCGCGGTAACAGTGAGCCCGGGTCGCGTCTGCCCGAACCCGCTTTCCTTCTCGATCAGAAAGGCGGTCAGGTTGCGATGCGGGCGCGTCGCGCCTTCGGACGTCCGGGCCAGAAGGGCGACGAGGCGGGCGGACGCGCCGTTGGTCAGCCACATCTTCTGACCGCTGATCACGTAATCGTCGCCGTCAGGCCGGGCAGCGGTGCGGATCGCGGCCACGTCGGATCCGAGATCCGGCTCGGACATGGAAAAGGCCGCCCGCATCTCGCCGGTGGCCATCCTGGGCAGGAGGCTTTCCTTCTGCTCGGCCGT
>PLDT01000620.1:0-3276 GCA_003136255.1 Actinomycetota bacterium | reverse complement strand
GACGACCGGGCCGTGGGCGTGGTTCAGGACCGCGTGGATGACCGCGCCGGGACCGTGGTGGGCCGGGTGCCTGCCCAGCACGACCAGGTCGGCCCGGGCCGACAGGCCGGACAGGATCCGCCCCGGGTGCCCGTGCACCACGTCGTGGCTGACCGGTACGTCGGGGTATTTTTCCCGGTATTCGGTCAGCAGGGCTTCGAGTTGGTCGGTCGCCTCGGCCTCCAGGTGATCCCGGCCCGGCGACGCGAGGGCGATCCCGGCCCGCGAGATGTCCGACTGCCCCGTCTGCCAGGCGTGAATGGCCACCAGGCTGGCCTTGCGCAGCGCCGCCTCCTCGAACGCGAAGGTGAGCGCGGCCGTGTTGCCCTGCAGGCCGCCGATGCCCANNCGCGTGGGTGGCCGCGTACCGGCTGACCGAGCCGAGGATCATCGCGGCGAACGCACCGACCCCGCGGGAGCCCACGACCAGCATCAGCGCGCCCGATCCGGCCGCGGTCACCGCCTCCGCGGGCCCGCCGTCCAGATGGTCGGCGTCGATCAGCAGGTCCGGGGCGGCCTTGGCCGCGCGGGCCGTCGCGGCGGTCAGCGCGTCGTTGCTCTCGTCGCGGATGACGTCGGACACGGTCTCGTACGCCGACTTGCCGGTGCTGGCGACCATCCGGGGGAGTAGGCCCGCGGCCGAGACGATCCGCAGCGGAGCGCCGCGCAGCACGGCCTCCCGGGCGGCCCAGTCCACCGCGCGCAGCGATTCCTCGGAACCGTCGGTGGCGGCCACGATGGGCTTTTCTGACATGCTGCTCCTCCTCGCCGTCATTCCCTCACGGACATCATGATCGTGCCCCAACCGGGCGGGCAAGGCGTTCCGGCCCCATCCACCGCGGAATTTCGTGATAACAATTTGGCCTCACCGGCCGAGCCGGGACCTTCTTACCGTAACTCCCGGCGTTCGCGAATATCGGTTCCGGAAGGTTATGTGCCTCTACCAGGTTCGCCGGCTTCGTTCAACGATCCAGGTCCCGCGTTCGCAGCCCAGATGCCCTGTTGCCGCGGGCCCTGAGTGCCTAGCATCTGTAGTGATCGGTGGTGGCGGTACCCAGCCGGTTTTATGACGGTACCGGGGCAGCTAAAACAGCAGGAGAAGTGAGATGCCTGGAACCCTTGTCGGCATAGACGGTTCCACCCATTCGCAGTACGCCCTCGAATGGGCTGCGAAAGAGGCTGCGCTCCGTCATACGTCGCTCACCGTGCTCACCGTGCACCCAGCGGTGAGGGGCTTCTGGGGCGGCACTCTCCATTACGAGGGTGACGAATCACTGACGGACAAGGCTCGCGCGGCGGCTCAGGCGGAAACCGACAAGGTCCTGGCCGGGCTCGTGGCCGAGCACGCGAAGGTACCGGTCACGATCACGCCTTCGTGACCGGACCGGATGGGACGCGGTCCGCGGGAGGGATCCCGCGGGTCCGCGTCGCGGGTACGCCCTACGAGCGCGGCCGGCAGTACGGCGCGCAGGCCCGGACCCGGATCCACCTGTCAGTGCAGGCCTACCAGCGCGTGTTCGCGCACTACGCGGGGTGGGACTGGCCGGCGGTCCGCCGGGCGGCGGCCGGGTTCGAGGCGCCGGTCGCCGCGTTCCGCCCGGCCTACCTAGATGAGATGCGTGGCCTTGCCGACGGCGCCGGGCTCGACCTGGCCGACGTGCTGGCCATCAACGTGCGGACCGAGGTGATGTACGCCGCCAAGGCCCGTCAGGCCCCGCTTGCGACCCGCGTCCCGCCACCGCCCGCCGAGTGCAGCGCCTTCGCCGTCGTCCCGGTCCCGGGTGGGCCAGCGACCACGCTCCTCGGCCAGAACTGGGACTGGCTGCTCCACTCGGCCCAGACGCTGATCGTGCTGGAGGCCAGGCCGGACGACGGCCCGGACTTCGTCACCGTGGTGGAGGCGGGCCTGCTGGCCAAGGCCGGGCTGAACGCCGCCGGCCTGGGCCTGGTCACCAACGCCCTGGTCACCGACGCGGACATCGGCGCGCCCGGGATCCCGTACCACGTGCTGCTGCGGGCTATCCTCGACTGCGCGACCGTCACCGAAGCCCTCACGGTCCTCCAGGCCGGGACGCGATCCTCGTCGGCCAACTACCTGATCGCTCACGCCAGCGGCGCGGCGCTCGACGTGGAGGCCGCGCCGGGTGACTTCACCCGGCTGTACCCGCAGTTCCCCGGCCACGGCCTGCTCCTGCACACCAACCACTTCCTGTCGCCGCGCCTGCCCCCGGTCCAAGACGTGTCGCTGTGGGCCATGCCGAGCAGTGCGGTCCGCCTGCAGCGCCTCCACGCCGGCACACCAACAGCCCCGACGCTGGACGACTTCCGCGCGCTGCTCGCCGATCACGCCGACTACCCGCACAGCATCTGCTCCCACCCCGATCCGGACGACCATCCGCTCGAGCAGGGCGCCACCATCGCCTCGGTCCTGATGGACCTGAACGCCCGCCGGCTGTGGGTCGCGGCCGGGCATCCCTGCCAGGTCCCGTACCACGAACTGGACGTCGGCTGGCTGGCCTCGCCCGCCCCACCCGGTGCCGTGGACCTAGCCCAATGCTAGAAACTTAAGCCGCCCGTGGTGCTGAGTTTAAGGGCTTCGTTGCTGGTCAGGGTGGCCGCTGCAGCCGAGAGCGGCGCGGCGGGCGAGANNGGCGGGCGAGAGCGGCGCGGCGGTCGCCTGTAGTACCAGCGCCAGCTGGCCGACCTGCCGCACATCCGAACCGTTTTATCCAGTTATGTCTTAACTTCACATTGAGACATTCCGGGCGTCGACCATGATCACGAAGGAATTTGTACCGCTACCCGTACCAAATCCTTCGCGATCATCGGAATGTCCCTGTGGGACTGTCCCTTTCCGAGATCATGAACAGTTTGGGGTGCTATTTATTCGGTCGTTTCTGGCCACGATCAGGAAGAAGGCCCGTCCCAGCCGGCGCCGTGGGTCTAGCCGTCTTCCCGTGACCAATCCCCGTTCGGCCCCGCCGCCCGGGCCCGGCGGGCCAGCCCGGCGTGCATGCGCCGCGGCCACAGCGGCCCGCCGTAGATGAACCCGGTGTAGGCCTGCACCAGCGTGGCCCCGGCGGCCAGCCGTTCCCACGCGTCATCCGGGGTCTGGATCCCGCCCGCCGCGATCAGCACCAGCCGGTCCCCGGCCCGCGCTCGCAGCCGCTGCAGCACGGCCAGCGCCGGCCCGCGCAGCGGCGGCCCGGACAGGCCGCCCGCCCCGGCCGCGGCCAC
>PLDT01000203.1:0-31895 GCA_003136255.1 Actinomycetota bacterium | reverse complement strand
GAACGGGAACCCGATCTCGGACTGCGCCACGCCCAGGCGCCCCAGGTAGTAGTTGACCATGACCTTGCCGAACTTCGACAACCCGGTGCGTGCGGTCTGCACCCCGTCCCGGTTGGTCACGTCGAGAAAGTGGATCGTTGGCATGAGTCAAGATTGACCAGTTTGAGCAAATCAAGTCAACATTGATTAAAGTCAATCTCCCCGAACGAACGTGGTTCTCCGCCTCGGTTCAGCGTTTGACATCAGGTCGGCTCTCGTCAATATTGATTAAATTCAATGCCGAACGACCGTGGTGACTGTGTGACCGATTTCCTTACCGCCGCCCAGGCAGCGCAGCGGCTCGGGGTCAAGCCCGCGACGCTCTACGCCTACGTCAGCCGCGGAGTCCTGCGCCGGGACCACGCGGCCGACGGCCGGAGCAGCCTGTTCGACTCCGAGGAGGTCGAGCAACTGGCCCGGCGCGGCCGTCCCCGGCGCCCGGCCGGCGTGGCCGACATTACGGTCGAGTCGGCCATCACCGAGATCACCGGCGACCGGCTGCGCTACCGCGGCCTCGACGTCATCCGCCTCGCCACCAGCCGCACCTTCGAGGACGTAGCCGAGCTGCTCTGGACCGGTGAGTTCCCCGCGCTCCCGCCCGCCCACGGCACCGGGACCGCCCATGCGCCCGCCCAGTCGCCCCCGCTGGCGCCGTGGCGGGCGACCCCCGCCGCGCTGGCCGCGGGCCGGGGCGCGCAGGCCGCGCTGCCCGCCGGGACGCTGCTGCTCGAACGGTTCCAGGTCATCGTGCCGGCCATGGCGGCCACCGACCCGCTGCGGCTGCAACTGGACCCAGCGGCGGTGATCGCGGCCGGGCGCAGCATCATCGCCGGCCTGGTGGACTGCCTGCCCCCCGCCGCCCCGGTTTATCCGATCTCGGACTATCCGAAAATGGACAACCTGGATTCGGGCAACCTGGACTCGGACAACCCGGGCACGGGCAACCCAGACTCGGGCAACCCAGGCTCGGGCANNACCCAGGCTCGGGCAACCCAGGCACGGATTACCCGATCGCGGACCGGCTGTGGCCGCGGCTGTGTGACCGCCGGGCCAGCCCCGCCCTGCGGCGCGCCCTGTCGGCGGCGCTGGTCCTACTGGCCGACCACGAGCTCGCCGCGTCCACGCTGGCCGCGCGGGCCGCCGCGTCGGTCCGCGCGGATCCGTACGCCGTAGTCGCCACCGGGATGGGAGCGGTGGGCGGCGCGCTGCACGGCGGGGCTTCCCTCGGCGCCGAGGCGATGCTGGCCGCGGCCGCCGGCCCGGGCGACGTGCCGCGGGTGGTGGGCGAACTGCTGCGCCGGGGGGAGAAGGTGCCCGGTTTCGGGCACTTCGTGTACCGGGCCGGCGACCCGCGCGCCGTCCTGCTGCTCGACCTGGTGCGCCGCGCCGCGCCGAAGTCCGGGCAGCTCGCGGTGGCCGAGGCGGTCCTGGCCGAGGTCAGGCGCAAGTCCCTGCCCGAGCCGAACATCGACTTCGCCATCGCCACCCTGGCGCGCGTGGCGGGCATGGTCCGGGGCTCCGGGGAGGCGGTCTTCGCCGTGGCGCGCACCGCGGGCTGGATCGCCCACGCCCTGGAGGCCTACACCGGGCCAGGGCCGCTGCGGCCCCGCGCGGTCTACACCGGGCGGCCGCCGGCGGCCGGCCGCTGACCCGCCCGACAGAATTTCCCGCCCCGGCTCGCAGCGCCGCGGGCCGCCCGCGCGTCCCTTTATACGTGGAGACCGACTCGGCGGACGTCATCCGCAGTCCGGGCACGCCGCTCGACCGGCGCGCGCGGTTGGCCGCGCCCGCGCCCGCGGACTCGGCGTGCGCGGTGACCGAGCTGTTCACCGAGCACCACCTGGGCTTGGTCCGGCTCGCGGTGCTCATGGTCGGTGACCTGGCCACCGCGGAGGACGTGGTCCAAGACGCCTTCGAGCAGCTGCACCGCCGCTGGCGCACCCTGCGCCAGCAGTCCAGTGCCCTGGACTACGCGCGGTCCGCGGTGCTGAACGGCTGCCGGTCGGTGCTGCGCCGGCGCCTGGTCGCCCGTCGGCATGAGGGCCGGATCAGCGGGCCTGCGCCGTACGGTACCGACGCGGCGGTCGCCTTCGAGCAGCGCACCGAGCTCATCGACGCGTTCCGCTCGCTGCCCCGCCGTCAGCGCGAGGTCCTCGCCCTCCGCTACTACCTGGACATGAGCGTGGCCGACACCGCAGCCACGCTGCGCATCAGCGAAGGTGCCGTCCGGTCCACCGCCTCGCGTGGCCTGGACGCACTGGCGCGCGCCTTGCCAAAGGAGCCGTGAGACATGCCGGCCATCGAAGACCTGCTGCGTGACGAACTCAAGCGCGCGGCAGATACTGTCCAGCCGGAACAGCTCCGCCCGTTGCGGATGCCCGTCCCCGGGCGCCGCTGGCACCGCCTTCTGCTCCCGGTCGCCGCCGCGGCCGCGGTCATAGCCGTCGCCGTGGCCACGGTGCTGGTGGCCGGCCCCAAGCCTGCCCCGACCGCGGCAGCGGGCTCGGCGGCCATACCGCGCTACTACATCACGTTCACCTTTGCCGCGGACCGGCAATTCCACAACCTGCCGGTGACCGAAGCGGTGATCCGGGATACGGCCACCGGGAAGATTACTGGCACGGTCAAGATCATGACCGATTTTTTCCCCGCCTCGGTAAGTGTCACCGCCGCCCCGGACGACCGTTCCTTCATACTCGGCACCCAGGAGTTGGCCTCCAAGGGTGCCCCCGGTAACCCGGAATATCGCTTCTTCCGGCTGCCCATCTCGGCGGCCGGCAAGCCGGGACACCTGATTGAGCTTCCGGCCTACCCGGTACCCCAGAACTCGTACGTCACGGGCATCGCGCTGTCTCCGGACGGCACCCTCCTCGCGGTGTCCTTTGAGTACGGCGTGGGTGAGCAAAACGGCCATCCGGCCACCGCCGAGATCGGCGCGGTCGAGGTCATCAACCTGGTCACCGGGGCAGTGCGCACCTGGACCGCTGCCATGCAGCAGGGCCACTACTTCGAACCGGGCCAGCCGTCCTGGGCCGACGGCAACCGGATGATCGCGTTCACTTGGCAGCGCGCCAAGAGCTTGACCAACGACGCCATGACGATGGAGGGAGTTCGGCTGCTCGATACCGAAGCCCCCGGCGACAACCTGGCGGATGCACGAATGATCATGCCGAAGCAGGCGGTCAGCGGCACCATTGAGGGCGCGCTGATCACCCCCGACGGGAGTGACGTCCTGGTGGCTACCTCCCACGAGGTTCCGCCCGGCGGCGGACGCGGCACCATCTTCGTGCAGATCTCCGAGGTGCCGACGACGGGCCGCGGACCAATCCGCGTGCTGCGCACCGAGACCGCGCGCGCCACCGCGAATACCCAGGCCACGATCAGCAACAGCGGTCAGGTCCTGTCGCTCGCCCCGGGTGGTCGGTACGCCCTCGTTCAGTGCATCCAATTCGGCTGGCTGGACCTCGACCTGGGGCGGTTCACGTCCTTGCCGGCTTCCTCGCCCACCATGCCCGGCCAGATCGCCATCATTTACGGCGCCTGGTGACCCGGCGGGTTACTCGCCGGTGGCGCCGTCGATGCGCTCGCGCAGCAGGTCGGCGTGACCCAGGTGGCGGGCGTACTCCTCGATCATGTGCAGGTAGATCAGGCGCAGCGACATGACCTCGCCGTTGTGCGTGAACTCCTCATCCAGCGAAGCGTGGGCCACGGCCGCGTCGGCCAGCTTGAACTCCTCGGTCAGCCGGGCGTAGTCGGCGGCGGCCCGGGCCGGGTCGGTCTGCTCGAACTCGGCGGTTTTGTCGTCGCCGAACGGGTTGTCGACCGGCTCGCCCGCGAACCGCTGGCGGAACCAGGCGCGTTCCACCTTGGTCATGTGGCGTACCAGCCCGAGCAGGGACAGGTCCGACGGCGGGACGGTCCGCTCGGCGAGCTGCTCACCGGTCAGGCCGGCGCACTTATACAGCAGCGTGGCCCGGTGCCAGTCCAGGACCGCCTGCAGCAGCGGGCGCTCAGGGCCAGTCAACGGCCCGCCGGGCCGCTCTACGTCTGGGGCTTTCCATGTCACGCGCCCATCCTGCCACGCCGGGGCTGTGCAGCGGGTCCACCTGGTCCTGACCAGGGTAGATTATTTCTTCGAACTAGCGGCGGCACCAGGGAGGCTGGCATGATCATTTCATGTCGGTGTCCCTGTTCGAGCACAAGCCGCAGCACTGCCCGTTCGGCCACCCGTTGTGGCCGGGCCACGCCCGGGTCGGCTGGAAACCCTGTATCTGCGCGGCAGCGCAGGAAGGAGCCGAGCGCGGCCGGGGCATGGGGCACCTGCTGGTGTCCTGCCAGACCTGCCACGCCCAGCGCTGGGACGCGACGTTCTACGAGCCGCCGCACGACATCAGGTGCCGCCAGGCCGGTCCCTGGCTCTGCTGACCGCGGGGCCAGTCACTGTCCGCGGTGCCGGTTACGGGCGCACGGCTCGACGCTCCGGCGGCCGGGTAGTGATCTCCACCGTGCCCTTGTACGCGACCCCGCGCACGTGGATTACCGGAGCGTCGGCCGGCAGCCGGTAGCCGAGGTCGTCCTCCTCCGCGCCCTGGGTGACGCCGAAGCCGGTCATCTCGACCCGCAGGCCTGGTGGCACCAGGATCGTCACCCGGGACTTGTAGGCCACCGCGAGCAGCGTGGTGACCGGGCCGCTGAGCTCGGCGGCCCGCAGGTCCAGCCAGCCGCCGCCCTTGTAAACGACGGTGGTATAGCGCTCCGGCACCCGCCACCGGCCGCCCCGCCGGACCGAACTCTTCAGCGCGATCGCGAGGCGCCCCGGCCCGCGCCCGGCGGTCGCGGGCACCACGCCGGGCGTCGCCGTTTCGGCCGGCAGGTCCGCGAGCAGCACGTCAAGGTCCGCTCGCGTACGCGAGGTCAGCGCCGCCCGCATCCGCTCGTCAAACTCGGTATCGTCCAGCCGGCCCTCCGCGAACGCCTCCTGGACCCGCTGCACCACCGCGTCCCGCTCCCGATCCGAAGCCCGCAGCGCCGCCCCGCTCCCGACGACCTCAGGCCTGACACCGTTCCAAGCCGTTCCCGGCTCCGCAGTCGCGCCTTCTAGGTTCCCCGGACCCCCGTTTGTCGCGTCCATGGCACTCCCTTCAGCCTGGATGGTCAAGACGCGATATATCGTAACCCAGTTACCTGGTGACGCGCAGCCCCGGGCACGCGGACGCTATGACTACTGCTGGTTTGCGTAGGCCTGCTGGGAAAGTGGGTGATCCGGACCGAGGATCAGCGGGTTGTTGGTGCTTTCTGCCGCCTGCTTCTGCGCGGCCAGCTGCGAACCCGGCGTGGCGTAGAGCACATGGACCGACGCGTCTCCGCTGCCACGGCGCTCCACCGGCGCCACCGCGGCCGGATTGCCCTGCTCGTCGGTGACCCAGAGCTGGAAGTCGTCGTACTTGAAGAGCTGGATGTCCACGATCGGCGTGGGATAGTGATGTACCCCGGCTGGTACCTGTTCCGTAGCCGGGGCGCTGGCTGTAGCCGGCGCTTGGCCCGGGAGTACGCCCGTGTGGAAAGTAGCCTGCAACGGCACCCCGGCGTTGAAAATCGAGTCCGTCCATTTGGCCACCCCGGCGGCGTCCTGGATAGGCGTGTCCAGCAGCCCATCGGGATCGAGTTCCTGCTTGATCTCGGGCGCGAGGAGGTCATATAGCCGCTTGGCGTTCTGCCGCAGCAGGTCTACTTTGGCCGGATCAGCGCAGAACTGGGCCGACCATTCGATTCCGGCGAGATTGCGGACCAAGAACCATCCCTGGGCGTCTTTCAGCCACAGCGCACTGCCATGATGATCCTGGAACGGTGCCTGCCCGTAGACCAGGCCCGTGGCCCCGGTGGCGATCTGGTTCATCTTCGTGCGCGCCGCCACGTACTCGGGCGAGTCCGCACGCTGGGGGTGGTCCGGAACGTTAATGCTCCACGGGTGAGCTTCGGACTCTGAGTGAACCGGATCGGGTTCGGTGCTGGTCATGGTGCTCAACATTCGACCCATGGCCATGGCCCTGTCAAGGCCAGATCCGGGGAAGGGCGGGCTCTTGACAAGACTTGTGCGACGGCCCATCCAATGCCGTACCGCACATTGAACGTCATGACGATCTCGCTGGCGGCGAGCTGGGGATCCGCGTTGCATTGATGCGCCACGAATGAACGCGAAGCGCTTGCTGAGCGGATTAGGCAGATTGCGATCTAGGCGGAGCGGGCCCAATTGCCGGTTTCAGCCGTAGAGGAAAGAAAGCCCTGCCCGGCGCGGTCGGTGTTCTTACGCGCTGCCGTGCGGGCATGCAGCGCCCGCAGATCGATATCCTCACTGGTCGGCCAGGAGCAGGCGGCGCCAGGTATCGGCGAGAAAGTGCTCGTAGCGCCGCGGGCTCCAGCCGCGCTGCCCGACCAGCAGCTGGTACATCTCGGCGGCGTTGGTGGCCCACACGATGTCGGCGGCCTCGCCCGGGTCCACCCGCAGCGGGGCCACGGCGGCCAGGTCGGCGACGAAGCGGCGCATGTTCGCCGCGCGGCGTTCGGCGATCTCCTCCCACAGCGCGGCCAGTTCCGGATCGGCGTGGGCGGCCTGCTGGATGATGCCGAGCACGAGCGCCAGACGGGGGGCGATCGCGGTGATCGCCGCGGCATAGAGGGCGATCTTGGTGTCGGCGTCGGGGGCGGCCTGGATCGCCTGGACGTAGTCCCGCTGCTCGGCGGGGACCGCCTGGTCGGTGCCGGAGATCGCGGTCTCGATCAGCAGCCGGGCCAGCTCGGGTTTGCGGCCCACCGAGGCGTAGACGGTGTCCAGCGCCACCCCGGCCCGGGCGGCGATCGCGGTCATCGAGGTGGCCGCGTATCCGTCCTCGGAGAACAGCTGGCGAGCGGCGTCCAGGATGGCCGCGCGGGTACGGGCCGCGCTCTGGCGGCGGCGGGTCGCGTCGTAGCGCCTCTTGACGGGGGCGGGCATGGAGGTCATAGTATCAATATTAATCCGAAGCTGGTTCGGATTAATGCTTAGGAGGTGCCCGATGACCTACGCCTTCACCTACGACGTGCCCATCTCCGCCGAGATCTACGCCCGCATCAAGGACGGCCTGGGCCCGGAGCAGCCGGCCGGCCTGATTGCCCATCTCGCCTGGCGCACCGACACCGGGCTGCGTTACGTCGATGTCTGGCGATCCAAGGACGATCACGAGGCCTTCGCTGAGAACCGACTGCACCCGGTGGTCCACCCGATCCTGCAGGAGATGTTCGGCTTCGTGCCGCCCGAGCCTGCGGCCACCGTGCTCGACGTCGTCGACGCCTGGACCGACCGTATCCCGCCTGACTTGCGCTCCTCCCTCACCCGTGGCCAGGACGACATTCCTGAAGCGTTGCGCGTAGTCGACGCAGAAAAGTTGAGTCGTACTGAGAATTTTCTTGGATCGGGACAGCGGACCGCGTATGCCGCGGCTTTCCGCCGCACGGGAATCTTAACTTGAGCCATATCGACGCAACTTTCCTTAGTGCTGGGGATGGTGCGAACCTCGCCCGGGTGTCATGATCCGGTTCCGTGAGGGCAGATTGGCTGCAGCGCAGGGTCGGGGTCCTGGCGGAGCGGAACTTCCGGTGCTTCTACGCCGGCTTCGTGACCTCCCTGCTCGGCTCGTCGATGTCCACCGTGGCCATCGCTTTTGCGGTGCTGGACAGCCGGGTCAGCGCGACCGGACTGGGCCTGGTGTTCTCGGCCAACGTCGTCCCCCAGGTCCTGCTGCTGCCGCTGGCCGGGGCGATCGCCGACCGGCTCGGACGACGCCGGGTGATGCTCGCCGCGGACGTGCTGCGCTGCGGCGCGCAGGCGACGCTCGCGGCCGCGCTGGCCCTCGGGCGGCCGGCGCTATGGCTGTTCGTCCTGCTCGCCTGGCTCGGCGGAACGGGCACCGCGTTCTTCACCCCCGCCCTAGACGCGCTGACGGTCGAGATCGCACCGCGGGATCAGCTCGGCAACGCGAACTCGCTGTACGGGCTGGCCAGCTCGGCGACCAGGATCGCCGGGCCGGCGCTGGGCGGAATTCTGGTCGCTGTGGCCGGATCGGCCGTGGTAGTGGCGGCGGACGCGGCGTCGTACGCGGTCAGCGTGCTGGCCCTCAGCCTGCTCCACCTCCCCGCCGCCGAGCCCGCAAAGCCCGAGGCGGAACCGGTGGCCCGCTCGAGCCTGCGCGCCGACGTGGCCGAGGGCTGGGCGGACTTCCGGTCCCGGACCTGGCTATGGGCGAACACCGCGCAGTTCGCCTTCGTCAACCTGATCACCTGGGCGCCCTGGATGCTGCTCGGGCCGGTCATGGGCCGGGCCTACCTCGGCGGCGCGGCGGTCTGGGGCGCGATCATGGCCGTCCAGGGCGCCGGCGCGATCGTGGCCGGGCTGGTCTGCCTCGGCCGGCGGCCGCGACGGCCCATGGTGGTCGCCGCCGTCGCGACGTTCGGCTACGCGCTGCCCGACATCCCGATGGCCCTGCACGCCGCGGCGCCCTGGGTGGCGGTGGCCGCCTTCGGCTGCGGGGTGGGTTCGGCGACCTCCAGCGTCTTCTTCGGCACCACCATGCAGCAGCAGATCCCGCCGGAGCGGCTGGCCCGGGTCAGCTCGCTCTCGCTCTTCCCCGCCTACGGCATCGGCGTCATCGGGTACGCGGTCGACGGGCCGCTGGCCGCCGTGTTCGGGCCTGCCCTGATCTTCGGGGTAGGCGCCGTCTACGGGTTGCTGAGCAGCGCGATCGTGCTGGCCGTCCCGTCGGTCCGCGCCGTCCGCTGGCTCGACCAAGACCCCGTGGCCCCGGCGCCGGAGCCAGAGCCGGGACGCCCGCGCGCGGCGAGGTTACCGCGGCTTGCGGACCGCGGCCCGCAGGGCGGCGAAGGCGGCGAGCCGCGCGACCACGGTGATGACCACCGCGATCGGCAGCATCTGCGCGAGGTCGAGTTCGGGCGTGAACGCGACGATACCGAACGCCACCGCGACCCCGCCCACGGCCAGGGCGAGCGCCGACGCGACCCGCGGCGTGCGCAGGGTCCGGCGCACTAGCCGGCGGACCTCACGCGGCAAGCGCAGCACCATCCAGGCGAAGCCCGCGGCGGTGATGACGCCCAGCGAGCCGAGGCCGATGGCGAACGGCAGCCGGTTCACGTGGCTGACCGCCGGGACCCAGATCAAGATCAGCGCGACCAGCGTGAACACGTAGATCGTCCGGGATACGGTACGCAGGATCACCACGTCGATGTTCCTGGCGTAGATCCGCTCGTCCGGCGTGGCGCGAGCCGCGGACACGAAGTGCCGGATCGCGCCGATCGGGTCGTTGCGCCGCAGCCGGATCCGGCCCAGTTCGTTCATCGCGCCGCTGTGCGCGGGATCCAGCGCAAGGGCGCGCTCTTGATGCTCGCGCGCCGCGGCCAGGTCGCCGCGGCTCAGGCTCACCTTGCCGGACAGGAAGTGCACGTCGGGCTCGTTGGGGGCCAGGGCCCGGGCCCGGGCCGCCGCGTCGGTGGCGGCGTCCAGCCGCTGGG
Organism: Actinomycetota bacterium; assembly: GCA_003136255.1. GTDB lineage: Bacteria > Actinomycetota > Actinomycetes > Streptosporangiales > Streptosporangiaceae > Palsa-504. The sequence goes on along the minus strand of PLDT01000203.1, from coordinate 22,298 downwards.
CGGCCAAGGCAGCCTGAGCCAGGCACACGTGGGTCTGCCAGTAGCTGGGCGCGAGCCGGCACGCCTCGCGCGCCGCGCGCAGCGCGTCCCCGTAGTTGCCCAGGTGGACCAGCGCGTTGCTGGCCAGGCGGTGCGGCCACTCGTCCGACGGGTCCAGCGCCGCCGCCCGGTTGGCCACCTCGATGGCCTCGCCGTACCGGTCCGCGCCCAGGTGCGCGCGGGCCATCAGGCACCAGGCCCGGCTGCTCTCCGGCTCCGCCGCCACGATCCGGGCCAGCAGCTGCGACGCCTCGTCGAACCGCCGGACGTCGAGCATCGCCGAAGCGCGCGCCAGGTCCTGTCGGAGGTCGCTCACCCCTGGCACCCCAAGGGTTCGGGGGGGTCTGGGGGGGTCGTCCCCCCGAGGCCAACACTGCTCACAGCAGGCGGCGCTTGCGGAGGTAGGCGGCTAGGTCGTCGTAGGTGCCGCCCTCGTTGGCGAACAGCGCGACGTTGCGGGCGGTGTCGAACCAGGACCCCAGTGAGGGCCTGACCTCGGTGATGGCCGCCTCGAGGTCGGGGGTACCGATCATCCGCGGCTCGCCGCGGCGCACCGAGTCCATCAAGGCCCGTTCGGCGGCCGTCTCACAGACGTACGCGATGTCGGCGCCGGAGTACCCGTCGGTCTGCTTGGCCAGCTTGGCCAGGTCGATGCCCGCGACCGGACGGTCCTTGAGGTGGTAGCGGAACACGCCCTCGCGGGCCGCCGCGTCCGGCGGCAGGACCAGCAGCGTCCGGTCGAACCGGCCCGGCCGGCGCAGCGCGCTGTCCACGTCCCACGGGTGGTTCGTGGCGGCCAGCAGGAACACGCCCTCGTTGTTGCCCGAAACGTCGTCCAGCTCCAGGAGCAGCTGGTTGACCGCGCTGCGCATCGGGGTGTGCCGCAGCTGCGAGCGCTTTTGCCCGATCGCGTCGACCTCGTCCAGGAACAGCACGCACGGGGCGTTCCGCCGGGCGATCTCGAACAGCTCGTGGATGTTCCGCTCGCTCTGCCCCACGAACATGTCGATGATGTCCGCGAACGACACCGCGATGAACCGCGCGCCCAGCTCGCCCGCCACCGCGCGGGCGATGAAGGTCTTGCCGCAGCCCGGCGGCCCGTACAGCAGCAGCCCGCCGCGCAGCGACTTGCCGTACAGCCGGCGCAGGTCCGGGTTGCGCATCGGGGCGAGGAACGCCGCCTCCAGGCGCTGCTTCACCTCGGTCATCCCGGCCACGTCGGCGAGCGTCAGCCCGGCGTGCTCGGCGTCATAGGCGTCCGCCGCGCCGAGGCCCGCCGCGGCCGGATCCGCCGCGTCGCCCTCGCCGATGAACATGGCCGGCAGGACGTCGCGCAGCTCGTCCTCGGCCTGCGACCAGTCATACTGCGGCGATCTGCCGCCCGCCGCCGCACCGCGGGCTTCCGCCGGGCCGGCCGGCGGCGGACGCACCCCGGTCCGTTCGGCAGAAATGTCCGTGGCTCCCGCAGCCGGCTGACTCGCGGGCTCAGCCGGGGCGGGACCGTCCCGAAGCAGGTCCAGCGCCGCCGAGTTGCCCGGGTCGCGTTGCAGGACCGCGCCCACTTGCCGGATGGCCTCGTCGCGCTGGCCGCCGCGCAGCAGCAGCGTGGCCAGGTGCAAGCGGAGCGGCACGTCGTCGGGCATCGCCTCGACCGCCCTGCGGAGGCTGTCCAGCACGGTGGGTTCGGGTTCCATGCATCCGTCCGGCTTCTGCGCTTGTGTGTCGGTTTGCTCGCCTCTACAGGGTAGTGCCGAAACGTCCCGGCCCAGGGCCAGATCAGCCCGTCGGCGACGAGATCCACAGCGACGTCAGGCTCACGCCCAGGTCGGCCAGCAGGCGGCGGAGCAGCGGCAGCGAGACGCCGAGCACGGTGCCGTGGTCGCCGTCGATCCCGTCCACGAACCAGCCGCCGCGCCCGTCCAGGGTGAACGCGCCGGCCACCGCGAGGGGCTCGCCCGAGGCGATGTAGGCGGCGATCTCCTCCTGCGACGGGGTGCCGAAGCGCACCCGGGTCGCCGCCACCGCCGCGGCTCGCTGGCCGGTGGCGGCGTTGATCACGCAGTGCCCGGTGACCAGCGTCCCGACCCGGCCTGACATCTCCCGCCAGCGCGCCGCGGCCTCACACGCCGAGGCGGGCTTGCCCAGCGCGCGCCCGTCCAGGTCGAGCAGCGAATCGCAGCCGATGACCAGCCCGTCCGCCTGGCCGGCCGCCACCGCGACCGCCTTGGCCGTGGCCAGCAGGCCGGCTAGTTCGCCCGGCGTGGCGGCCGTGAACGCGGTCTCGTCCACGCCGCTGACGACGACCTCGGGGTCCAGCCCGGCGGCGCGCAGCACCCCGAGCCGGGCGGGGGAGGCGGAGGCGAGAACGATCCTGGTCACGCGAAACCCTACCGCGCAGCTTGGTCCGGGAGACGGACGAAAACCCCGGACCGGTAAGGTGCAGGCGTGATGGAGACGACCACGCTGGGCCGCGGCGGGCCGGTGGTGTCCCGGGTCGGCCTCGGGCTGATGGGCATGTCGGGCATCTACGGCCAGGCCGACGACCAGGAGAGCATCGCCACGATTCATGCCGCGGTCGACGCCGGGATCACCCTGCTGGACACCGGCGACTTCTACGGCATGGGCCACAACGAGCTCCTGCTCCGCGACGCCCTGCGCCGCGGGATCCCCCGGGAGAGCGTGTTCATCCAGGTCAAGTTCGGCGGCCAGCGGGATCCGTCCGGCGCCTTCGTCGGGCACGACGCCAGTCCGGCCATGGTGAAGAGCTCGCTGGCCTACACGCTGACCCGGCTGGGCACGGAGTACGTCGACCTCTACCAGCCGGCCCGGCTCGACCCGCAGGTCCCGATCGAGGACACGGTCGGCGCGGTGGCCGAGATGATCCAGGCCGGCTACGTCCGCTATCTGGGCCTGTCGGAGATGGGCGCGGACACCATCCGCCGGGCGCACGCCGTCTACCCGGTGTCGGCGCTGCAGATCGAGTACTCGCTGATGAGCCGAGGGATCGAAAAGCAGATCCTGCCGACCGTCCGCGAGCTCGGCATCAGTGTGACCGCCTACGGCATCTTGTCCCGCGGGCTGCTGAGCAGCGGCACCGCGCAACTCGCCGATAACGACCCGCGGGCCCGCTTCCCGCGGTTCCGGGCCGAGAACCACGCGAGGAACCTGGAGTTGCTCGCCGCGCTGGAGACGATCGCGGACGGCAGGCAGGTCACCGCGGCGCAGCTGGCTATCGCCTGGGTGGCCTCGCGCGGCCCCGACATCATCCCGCTGATCGGGACCAAACGCCGCAACCGCCTGGCCGAAGCCCTCCAAGCGCTGGACCTGCCGCTCAGCGTCGACGAGCTGGCCGCGATCGAGGCAGCGGTGCCCGCCGACGCGGTCGCGGGGGAGCGGTACGACGCAGCCCAGGTCGCCGCGCTGGACAGCGAGCGCTAGCCGCGCTGAACTCCGGATGCTTACTCGTAACTTATGCCCCAGCAGCGGCGCTACGTCGCTCGGGTTTCAGCCGAACAAGCATTATCGGGGAGGATTTAGGCTTATGGGAGATTTTTGTGCACTATAGACCCCCCCAGAGCGCTCCCCAGAGCCGCAATCCTCCCCGATAATTGTTCGAGTACCGGTAGGCGGCGTGGTCTGAGGTGAGCGCTGATACTGGGGTGAGCATTGTTACATGACCAGGCCGCAGCCTTCGTCCTCGCGAGCCAGGTCGCGTAGGCCGATCGCGTCGCGTCGCAGGCCCGGCGCCGATTCGCAGGCCGCTTTGTCCGAGCCCACCGTGGCGTCATCAGCGCATGGACAATTCCCCGCGCGCGGATGTGGCCTGGACACGCTCGGAAGGTTTACCAGGCCGGAGCCCCCGCATCAGGTGCTGCGCGGCTAGCGCCATGGCCACCAGCAGACCCGCGGCGATGCCGTCCAGCCAGAAGTGGTTGGCCGTCACCACCACCACCAGCAACGTCAGCACCGGGTAGCCCGCGGCCAGCCAGCGCCACCGGCTCCGCGACACCGTGATCACCGCGAAGGCCACGATCAGCGCCCAGCCCACGTGCACCGAGGGCATGGCCGACAGTTCGTCCGCGTCGAAACCGCCGTGCCAGGAGTACACGGACTGGCCGTACTTCACCGCGGTGTCGACCAGCCCGGTGCCGGGCAGCAGCCGCGGCGGCGCCACCGGGATGAACTGGATGAGCAGGCTGGCCCCGGTGAACAGGGCCACGGTGGTCCTGATCCGCGGGTACCGGTCACGGTGCCGGACGTACAGCCAGATCAGGCAGGCGCCCAGGACGGGAAAGTGCAGGATGTCGTAGTACAGGTTGAACGCCTGGATCACCAGCGGATGCGGCAGGAACAACCGCTGCACGCTGGTCTCGCTGGGCAGGTGCAGCAGCCGCTCGGCGTGCCAGAGCCAGCGGGCCCGGGGCACCGCCCCGGCCGGGCTCATCACGGTGAACGACCCGGCGAACTGCCACAGCCCGTACAGCCCGAACAGCAGCCCGGCTTCCCAGGCCACCCCGCCCCACAGACTCCAGCCGGTCCAGGTCCGCGCGACGCGCGGCACCCGGCTCACCGTCGTGAGGATCACCAGGCAGCCCGCGATGATCAGCGCGTCCTGCCAGGACAACATCAGATGCGGCACGGCCGAGCCCCCGAAACGTCAGGCAATCACCCGCAGACACCCACCGATAAACCGACAACCCGAGGCTGGCCATGTTTAGTCCCCGTTCGGCCCCGCGCCGCTTCCCGTACCGGCCCGCGCCTTCCCTCGTTCAGGCCCGGTGCTCGGCCGGGGCGCTAGCGGCCGTTCCGGCTCAGCCCCGAGGGATCAGGCTCGCCCTGCGGCAAGGACACGTCGCCGGTCACGTCCGCGGCCAGCCGCACCCGGTCCCCGTCCACCAGGCGGACCTCCAAGCCGGGCAGTACCCGGTCGTCATTCACGTAGGTGCCGTTGGTGGAGTTCTCGTCCTTGATCGAGGCGTGCCCCGAGTCGTCCACATGGACCGTGGCGTGCCGCCGGGAGACGTTGTCGAAGTGCGCGAACGCCGCGGCCACGAGCGACTCGGCGGGGTCGCGCCCGAGCAGGACCGACGTCCCGGCCGGGATGTCCACGTTGCCGGTGGGGAAGGTGATCCGCATGACGACGGGTGAGATGCGGCGGCGCCGGCCGGTGGGCAGCGGTTCCCCGCAGGTGGCGCAGACGACGTCCGCCGCGTCGGACACCGGCGTGCCGCAGCGCGGGCAGATCGCCGCGGGGTCCGCTGCGATGAACTTCTGCGAAATGGTCGGTGTCAGCAGGTCGTCGTCGGGACCGATGGTGTGCGGCAGGTTCGCGCCGCACCGGAAGCAGATCAGATCCTCTGGCTGGACCTTCACGCCGCAGTCGGGGCAGCTCAGGCTGGCCATGGCCTCACTCTCAGATAGGAATACGAGCCCACGTTAGAGTACCGCCGCCGCTGAGCCTTTGGCAGCGGGCTCCGTCATCCCGGAGTCATCCCGGAGTAATCCCGGGGTCATCGCGGGTCATCCGGGGTCATCCCGGGTTCATCGCCGGGTCGTTCCGGGTTATCCGGGGGGAGATCCGCACCGGATCCTTTCACCGTGCGAAGGTGGTGTCATGGTCAGTTTCCAGCTCGCGGCGGAGCAGCAAGACCTGCGGGACTCCGTCGCCCAGTTCGCCCGCGACGTGGTCGCGCCCGTCATCGGCGGCTACTACGAGCGCGGCGAGTTTCCCTACGACATCGTGGCNNTGGAGGAGCTGGCCCGGGTCGACTCCTCGGTCGCGATCACGCTGGAAGCCGGGGTGTCGCTCGGCGCGATGCCGATCTACCGGTTCGGCACCGAGGACCAGCGCCGCCGGTGGCTGCCCGAGCTGTGCGCGGGGGAGCGGCTGGCCGCCTTCGGCCTGACCGAGCCGGGCGGCGGATCCGACATCCCCGGCGGCATGCGGACCACCGGGAGGCTCGAGGACAACTCCTGGGTGATCGACGGCAGCAAGGAGTTCATCACGAACGCGGGCACCTCGATCACCTCCCTGGTCACGGTGCTCGCCATCACCGGCCGCGACGAGCAGGGCCGCAAGGAGATCTCCTCGGTCATCGTCCCGGCCGGCACGGCCGGGTTCGTGCCGGGCCCGGAGTACTCCAAGGTCGGCTGGTGCGCCTCCGACACCAGGGAACTGTCCTTCTCCGGCTGCCGGGTCCCGGCCGAGAACCTCCTCGGCGAGCGCGGCCGGGGCTACGCCCAGTTCCTGCGGATCCTGGACGAGGGCCGGGTGGCGATCGCCGCGCTGGCCACCGGGCTGGCTCAAGGCTGCGTGGACGAGTGCGTCCGGTACGCGGGGCAGCGCGAGGCGTTCGGCCACCGGCTTGGTCAGCACCAGGCCATCCAGTTCGCCATCGCCGACATGGAGGCGCGGGCCCACGTCGCCCGGCTGGCCTGGTACGACGCGGCCGCCCGGCTGGTGGCCGGCCAGCCGATCAAGAAGGAGTCCGCGATCGCCAAGCTGACCGCGTCGAACGCGGCCATGGACAACGCGCGTGCCGCCACCCAGGTGTTCGGAGGGTACGGATTCATGAACGAGTTCCCTGTCGCCCGCTTCTACCGGGACGCCAAGGTCCTCGAGATTGGCGAGGGGACCTCAGAGGTGCAGCGGATGCTCATCGCCAGGGAACTGGGATTCGGGTAAGTATTCGAAAGCCGTGTGAGAGAGCACGCCCGGCAGCCGGTATGGCCGTTCATGATGGCCAACGCCGGTGCGGGCGTTGCCGGTGCGGGGATTCCGTCTGGCGGTGGCGGTGGCTGCGCCCGGGTGCGGAGGTCGTCGGGGCTGGCGTTCCAGGGCAGGAAGCGTTCCAGTGTCGGCCCGATGAGGGGCTTGCCGCCGTGGCGGCCGCGTTCGTCGAGCTAGGCGGAAACTACCGGCGGGCCACGCTGGTTTGATCGGCGTGGTCGTTGCGCGGGAGGACATGGTGGTTGGGTGTGGTCCCGCCGAGCGCGATGGTGGCGCGGGCGGCGGCTGTCTTGACGTCGTCGGCGACCGGGTCGAGGGAGGGGGTGGAGCCGCGCAGGAGGCTCACGCCGATGGCGCCTTTGAGCCCGGTGAGGCCGAATACGGGTGCGGCGACGCCCTGAATGCCGGCCGCGGCGCCGCCGTCGTCGGTGGCGAAGCCTTGCACGCGGATCTGGGCGAGTTCGGCGGTGAGGTCGGGCAGGGAGATCGCCTGCCCGTCGGCTCCGCGGGCGGCCAGTTCGACGTGGCCGGGCAGGCAGTCGGCCTCGAGCCAGGCGAGGCAGGCCTTGCCGACGGCGGTCAGGTGGGACGGCAGGCGGGCGCCGATACCGCTCGCGAGCTGGATCCCCAGCGTGGGCGGGTCCTCCTTGCACAGGTAGAAGACTTCGGTGCCGTCGAGGACGGCGTAGTGCGAGGTGATGTTCAGTGCGTGGGTCAGGCGGGCGAGTTCGGGTGCCACGGCGCCGGCGGTGCCGAAGGCCCGCAGGTGCGCCGAGCCGACCTCGAATGCCTTCAGACCGATCGAGTAGGCGGGCGGCGAGGACACGGTCACGAACGATTCGCTGGCCAGGTCGCGCAGGATGGTGTAGGCGGTGCTCCTGGGTATGTCGAGCTCGCCGGCGATCTCGGCCAGCGTCATCGGAGTCTGGCTCCGTGCCAGCCGGTCGAGGATTCGCACCGCCCTGATGACCGAGGTGCTCATGACGCTCCGATTGCGCGGACGGCTGATCCGGCCTGCGGCGCGCCCCGGCACGTACCGGCTGGGCCCGGGGTTCATCGTCTGCCCCCCGGCGTTTAACCTGTCAGGCGTGCGAGCGGGCCCGGGTGCGAGTCTGCCAGAGTGCGTTCACATATACAACTATTAGCCTCATTTGAGGAGGAACCTTGACATATATAGGAACAGAGTGCGAGCATCCGCAGGTGACTTCTCAGAGATCCCGCTGGACGCGCGCTCGCGCGCTGGTCGCGGCGGCTGCTGTCCTGGCGGTTTCGGTGACGGCGGCGTGCTCGTCCGCGCCGTCCGGAGCCGTGAAGAACACTACTCTCACGGTCGCGGCGTTTAACCCGTTTACTGGCGGGGATGCGGCATTCGGGCCAGAGATGATGGCGGGCTGCCTGGCCGCGGCGAACTCGGTCAACGCGGCCGGCGGCGTGCTGAGTAACAAGGTGGTCTGCTCGGCCGTGGACACGCGCGGCGACCCGGCCGACGCGGTCACTGCCGCGGCGAAGATGCTGGCGACCACCCCGCACCTGCTCGGCGTGCTGGGCCCGAGCTCGGATGAGGCGGACGCGACCGCCCCGCTGATCAACGCGGCCAAGATCCCGATGTTCGCCGACACCGGCGAGGCGTCGTTCGACCAGACCAAGCTGCAGTATTTCTGGCGCATGACCCCCGCGGACGACGTGCTGGGCTACGCGATGGCGCTGTGGGCCAAGGAGAAGGGCTATCTCCGGGGCGCGGCGGTTTTCGGCAACGACGTGGGCTCGCAGTCCGTCGTGCCGACGCTGCTGAAGGGTTACAGCACACTGGGCGGGCAGATGGTCTCCAACCAGAAGATCGCCCTGGGCCAGAGCTCCTATCAGCCGGAGGTCGAGCAGCTCATCGCGGCCAAGCCGCAGGTCATCTTCACCGAAGCCTCACCGCAGGCCGACGCGACGATCCTGGCCGAGCTACAGCAGCTGGGCCACCTGATTCCGGTCGTCGGCAGCGACGCGACGGTCGAGGCGGCCTGGCTGCAGGCGGTGTCCGCGGCGATCGGCAAGCCGGCGCTGAGCAAATACTTCGTGGGCGCCATCCCCTACGCCCCTGCGACGGGGCCCGCGTGGCAGGTGTACAACAAGTACGTGCTGTCCACACCTGGGGTAACCAAGCCGGCGTCGCAGTGGAGCGACGACTCGTACTCAATGGTGGACTACGACGGGCTCATCGTCATGGCGCTGGCCGCGGAGGCGGCGAAGACCACCAACCCGGCCGTCTATAACAAGTACATCGAAGCGGTCACCACGGCCTCCTCAGCGGCGGAGACGGTGCACTCGTACGCGGAGGGCGTCGCGGCGCTCAAGGCGGGCAAGAAGATCGATTACGTCGGCGCCACCGGGCTCATCGCCTGGAACCAGTGGCACAACTCGACCGGCGGCTTCGAGGTCACGGGCTACCAGACGAACGGGAGCACCCCTCTGATAGGCACTATCACGGCCGACCAAATCGCAGCTCTTACCAAGTAAGCGGTCGCGCCCGGGCCCCCCGGCTCACCGGGGGGCCCGGGCGTCAGGCCGTCGTCGGCAGGGCCCCCACCCGGAAGGGAGCCAGAGCATGTTCGTGCACGCTATCGGTTTCGGGATTATCACCGCCGCGGTGATGGCGCTGGCGGCGGTCGGGTTCACCGTCCAGTTCGGGGTGACCAATATCCTCAACCTGGCCTANNGTCACGATCGCGGTGAGCCTGATCCTGCAGAACAGCCTGCAGGCGATCTGGGGGCCGGACTTTGTCAGCGCGAACATCGCCGCCGGCGCCTCGGTGCACGTGCTGGGCATGATCTTCACCGGCAGTCAGCTCATCTTGATCGCGATCGCCGCCGTCGCGCTGGCCGCGTTGCACGGCCTGCTCAGGTACACCCGGCTGGGCAAGGCCATGCGCGCCACGGCCAGCGACCCCGAGCTGGCCCGCAACTGCGGCGTGCCGACGCGCCGGGTCATCGACGCCGCCTGGCTGCTGTCCGGACTGCTGTGCGGGCTGGCCGGGGTCGCGCTGGTGACCGAGCTGGGCAGCTTCGACTTCACCACCGGCTCGGCGTTCCTGATCCCGGTCATCGCCGCCGCGGTGCTCGGCGGGGTCGGCCAGCCGTACGGTGCGATGCTGGGCGCGCTGGTCATCGGGATCGCCACCGAGCTGGCCGGAACCTACTTCAATCCGGTCTATAAAGATGTCGTGGCGTTCGGTGTGCTCATCGTGGTGCTTCTGCTCCGCCCGCAGGGAATCTTCGCCGAGGTCGCCAGCCAGAAGGAGGTCGCCGCATGAGCCTCGCCTGGTCGTTCTACATCTCCACGGTGCTGGTCTACCTCGGGGTCGACGTGATGGCCTGCTGGGGGCTGAACCTGCAATACGGCTACACCGGGATCCTGAACTTCTCCTTCATCATCTATCAGTCCGCCGGTGCGTACACCGCTGCCGTGCTGACCCTGGGGCCGAACACCGCCGGCAGTTTCCAGCAATACATCGGCGGCGCGAACCTGCCGTTCCCGCTCCCGGTTATCGCCGGCGGGATCGCGGGCGGCCTGCTGTCGGCGGTCGCCGGCGTGATCACGCTGCGTCGGCTGCGAAGCGACTACCAGGCGATGGTCTTCCTGGTCATCTCCCTGATCGCCACCGCCGTAGTCACCAGCGACGTGGGCCTGTTCAACGGCCCGGCCGGGCTGTCGCTCATCCCCCAGCCGATGAGCACCGCCCTGAACTTCTCGCTGGTCGGCTACCGGTGGTTCTACGTCGGGCTAACCGCCGTCATCTGCCTGATCGTCTACGCGTTCCTGCAGCGGATCACCAGTGCCCCGCTCGGCCGGTCGTTTCGTGCCGTACGCGACCACGAGCAGGGCGCCGCCGCGCTGGGCAAGAACGTGACCGGCCTGCGCATGACCTCGTTTGTCATCGGCGGCGTGATCGCCGGGATCAGCGGGGCCGTGCTGGTGGAGTTCATCAGCGCCTGGTCCCCGGGCGGCTGGCTTTACCAGGAGACCTTCGTCCTGTTCACTGCGCTGATCGTCGGCGGCACGGCCAACAACGCCGGCGCCGCGCTTGGTGCGCTGCTGGTACCCGTCGCGTTCCTGGAAGGCAGCCGCTTCCTGCCCCAGTTCGGCCCCCCCGGGCTCATTGACGCGCTGCAGTGGGTCGCCGTCGGGCTCATGGCGCTGATCTTCGTGTGGTTCTGGCCGCGCGGCGTGCTGCCCGAGCGCAGACGGATCATCAAGCTGCCCGGCCTGCCGCAGGCCGGGACCGGGCGGCCGCGACCCGTCGACTACGAGAAAACGGCCGAGATCCGATGACCTCGGTGCAGCGACAGCGGGCGGCACCGGCGGCGCAGGCAGCGTTGCTGCGGGTCGATGATCTGGCCAAGAGCTACGGCGGCGTGCACGCCGTAGCCGGGGTGTCCTTCGACGTGCCGCGGGGCCGCATCACCGGCCTTATCGGCCCGAACGGCGCCGGCAAATCCACCGCGCTGGGTATGGTAGCGGGCGCGATCAAGCCGAGCCGTGGTTCGGTGCTGCTCAACGGCACCAACGTGGCCGGCTGGCCCAGCCACAAGGTCGCGCGGCGCGGGCTGGCCAGGACCTTCCAGCAGTCCAGCGACTTCTCCGGGATGACCGTCATGGAGAACCTGCTCACCGCCCGGTACGGGCAGCGCGGAGACACGCTGCGCGGCGCGCTGCTCGGCCGCCGCTACTGGCGCGCCGAGCAGGAAAGCCTGACCGCGCGCGCCGCGGACGTCATCGCCCGCTTCGACATGGCCCGGATGGCGAACGAGTTCGCCAGAAACCTCAGCGGCGGCCAGCGGCGGCTGCTCGAGATCATGCGCGCGCTCATGACCGAGCCGGAGATCCTCCTGCTCGACGAGCCGATGGCCGGGGTCAACCCCGCCCTCGCCGAGCGAATCGAGGACTACCTGCTCCAGCTGAAGCAAGACGGGCTGACCATGCTGATGGTCGAGCACGAGATGGCGGTCGTCGAGCGGCTGTGCGACCCGGTCATCGTGATGGCACAAGGCGAAGTCCTAGCCGAGGGAACCATGGAGCAGATCCGATCCGACCAGAGGGTGCTCGATGCCTACCTCAACTGAGAGCCGCCGCCAGGACACCGGGTACCTGACCGTCCACGGCCTGACCGCCGGCTACGACGCCGCGCCGATCATCAACGATATCTCGCTGACCGTGGCCAAGGGTGAGGTAGTGACCGTGATCGGCCCCAACGGGTCCGGCAAATCGACACTACTCAAGTGCCTTACCGGACGGCTGAGACCCCGGGCCGGGCAGGTCCACCTGGACGGACACGACGTCACCGCGGCCAGCGGCAACGCCCTGACCAAGGGCGGCCTGGGCTACGTCCCGCAGCACAACGACATCTTCCCGACCCTCACCGTCAGGGAAAACCTCGAAATGGGCGGCTACCTCCTGCCGAAAGCCCAGGTCGGCGAACGGATCGACTACGTGCTGCAGACCTTCCCCTTGCTGCGGCCACTCCTCAAACGCAGCGGCAAACTGCTCAGCGGCGGCGAACGGAAACTTCTCGGCATCGGTCGCTCCCTGATCAGCTCGCCGAAGCTCCTCATCCTCGACGAACCCACCGCGGGGCTGTCCCCGAGCCTGGCCCGCGGCATCCTTGATGACCACGTCACCTCACTTGCCCGCGCCGGCGTGACCATCCTGCTCGTCGAGCAGCGCGCACACCAGGCCATGCAGATTGCCGACTGGTGCTACGTCCTGGTCGCCGGCCGGGTCGAACTGAACGACGCACCCGCGGCCCTGCTCGCCCGGCCCGACTTCGGCGAGCTGTTCCTCGGCCGGTCCGCCCGCAGCCAGCAGCCAGCTGCGCCGGGCCGGCACCTGCCCCAGGCCACTGCCGGCCCGGCAGTCACCGCCGCCGGCACGCACCAGGCCAGTCACGATGAGGGCTGACCGCGGCCGGCCCGGCGAGCCGGCCCGGCCGCCAGACCCGGACCGGCACCACGGCGACGGCATCCGGCCGGCCGCCGGCCGAGTCATGCCGACGCGCGGGGACCGGATCACCATGATCCGGCACATGGTGCTGCTCGGCGCGCTCGGCGCGGGCGCGTTCGGCGGCCGTCAGCGCGGCGATGGCTTCCAGCTGCGCCTAGTGCTGGAGAGGGGAAACCCACCCTCGCCAACCGCAAATCACGCATCATGCGTCGGCGTGTCGCCATCCACAACGTCCGCGCCAACGCCCCCCCGTCACACGATTTCGGGTACGTGCGGCTTCGGAGCCTAGTCCTTCCCAGTAACGAGCATGCTATTCAGCGTGATTCTAATGAGGTAATAATGGCATGTAATCATCGTCATAACGGGCTGATTAGCTGGCGCTTGCCGCTTGCGCCCGCGCCGCTCCCCGGAGGGCCGGCAGCCTGGGTCGGCGGCACACGGCCGGCGACCGATATGTCCCATACGCCGGACTGACGGCCGGGCCGCCGACGGTGGTCACCGGGGCGGCGTGCCTGGCGGGAGGCGATACGAAGAGTTACTATGTAATCACTAAGTGCAAGCCCGGTGCGGCCGATCCCGGCCAGGTCGGACGGCGCCGTTTAACCTTCTCGGCGAAGATCTCGCCGGTTTACTGGCGAATGCCCCGTGACGGCCACCCACAAGATGATTATATGTCCTTACCCGTTTTGTAACGCGAGAGTGTGGCTCGGCCGCCTTGTTGACCCGAGCAGCGGCGATCGTTGCGAAGGGAAAGAGGGTGCGTATGGAGGGCGGCTTGCGCCACTTCAGCCGGGCATGTGCGCCGGCTCAGGCTTGCCGATGCGAGGTGCGAACGTAGTGCGTAGACGATCGGTGACGAATCCCGGCGACCCAGCTGGCGTGGCCGGGGCCGTCAGCGGGGGGCCAGCCGACGGGGAGGGTTCGGCCCCTCGTGCGGGCGGAATCGCCGCGGGTGACGGCTCGGATGCCGTCGGCGGACGGGACGCGGCGAGCATGGGACCGCAGCCCGTCATCAGCCCGGCCGCTTCCGGCGGCCAGACGCCCGCGGTCGGCATGGTCGGGACCACCCATCCGCATCCGAGACGGCCCGGCCCGGCCCGGTCGCGGTTCGCCCTGAGGAACTGGCGCGTCCGGTGGCGGCTGGCCGCCTTGATCGCGGTGCCGTTGCTGACCGCGGCAGTGCTCGGTGCGGTGACCATCAACGGGGACGTCAGCAACTGGCAGACGACCGGCCGTGTTCAGCACCTCGCCCAGCTCAACAGCGCGGTGGTCAAGTACATCCAGGCAGTGGAAGATGAACGCGACTATTCAGTCGCCTCCACAGCGAATAGGGGTGGTTTTTCTGCCGGGCTGAGGACCGCACAGCATGTCACCGATGGCGCCGCCGCAGAGGTCGTCGCCTTGGCGGATGGCATCACGGTCGGAGGCGGCTATCAGCTGGTCGCGGTGCAGGCGGTGAACGCGGTACAAGTGAGCGTGGAAACCCTGCCGTTCGTCCGCCAGGCGGTGGCGGACCCGCTATTCCCCGTGACGGCAATCATGCAGGTGTACACCGTGAACATCCTCCAGCCCGCGAGCACATTCACCAGCGTCGTCGGGAGCGAGGCCAGCAGTACGGATCTCCGGCGCGACGTCATCTCCCTAGGCGCACTGCTCCAGGTCGAAGACTCCGTGTCGGTTCAGCGGGCCATCCTGCTGAGGGCGGTCAGTTTTCCGCAGCCGTCGCTGTCGTCCGACGACGATGCCAGCCTCCAGCAGGCACAGCGGCAGGAAACGGTGGATCTGGCCAACTTCAACGCATCCGTAGATCTCGCCGAGCAGCAGAACTACAGCGACACGGTGAGCGGGCCGCCGGTCGATAGGGCCGCCCGCGAGGAATCACTCGCGTTGGCGTTGCTTCCCGGCGCCTCCTCCGCGCATCCGCTCACCCCGGCGAATGCGCGCACCCTGGCCGCGGCAAACGTGAACGACGACATGTCGTTCACCATCGGCAAGGTGCGGCAAGTCGCCGACGAACTGACCGGCAACATCTCCACGCTCGCGAATACGTCCAAGACCACTGCCAGCACGGGCCTGCTGGTCACCAGCCTGGTGGCGCTGCTGCTGCTGCTCCTGGTCCTGCTCATCTCCATCCTGGTGGCCCGCTCGCTGACCCGACCACTGCGCAAGCTCCGCGCCGACGCGCTTGACGTGGCCGGCCACCGGCTGCCGGAGATGGTGCTCCGGCTCAGCCAGAGCGAGGGCGCCGACGAGAGCGTCGACATCGAGCCGATCGGGGTCACTTCCACCGACGAGATCGGTGAGGTCGCGCGGGCCTTCGACCAGGTTCACCGCGAGGCGGTCCGGCTGGCGGCCGACGAGGCCGTGCTGCGCGGCAACCTGAACGCCATGTTCATCAACCTGTCCCGGCGCAGCCAGTCGCTGATCGAGCGGCAGCTGTCGCTGATCGACTCCCTGGAGCAGAGCGAGCAGGACTCCGGCCGGCTCAGCAGCCTGTTCCGCCTGGACCACCTGGCCACCCGCATGCGCCGTAACTCCGAGAACCTCCTGGTCCTGGCAGGCCACGAGGTCACCAGGCGGTGGAGCCAGCCGGTGCCGCTGGTCGACGTGCTCCGCGCGGCGACCTCCGAGATCGAGCAGTACGAGCGGGTCGTCCTCAACGTGCAGCCCGGCATCGTGGTCGTCGGCCAGGCCGTCAACGACGTCGTGCACCTGGTCGCCGAGGTCGTGGAGAACGCGACCACCTTCTCGCCCGAGGACACCCAGGTCTACGTCTCCGGCCAGCCGCTGTCCAGCGGCGGCGTGCTGCTGGACATCACCGACAACGGCGTGGGCATCTCGGACCAGGAAATGTCGCACGCCAACTGGCGGCTGGACAACCCGCCGGTGGTCGACGTGGCGGTATCCCGGCGCATGGGCCTGTTCGTGGTCGGCCGCCTGGCCGCCAGGCACGGCGTCCGGGTCCGGCTGCGGCACGCCCAGACGGGCGGCCTGACCGCGCTGATCTGGCTGCCCGACACGGTGGCCGCGCCCGAGGTCGCGCCGCCGCTCGGCCGGCTGCGCCGCTTCGAGGCCGACGACTACGGGCCGGCGGCGTCCCTGTCCGCGCCGCTTCAGGCCTCCGGCACGGGGCCGCAGGCCGCCACGGCCGGGCGCATCCCGAGGTTCTCGCCCATGTCGCCGCCGTCGCTGCCGTCGCCGTCCTTCACCCCGACCGCGGACGCCGGACCGGACGCGACCGGCTCCGCCCCGGCCGCCGGAAACGGCTGGGCCGACGAGCCCAAGACGCTTCCGGTGCGCGGAAAACCAAACGGCAGCGCGGCGCCCGCGAACGGCTCGGCCGACGACGGCGCGGACGAGATGATCCCGCGGATCCCGGCGGCGCCGACCGGCCTGGGGGCCCCCGGTCCCGGACCCAGCAGGCTGCCCGCGTTCGGCGGACAGGTGCCACCGCCGGCGCCCAAGATTCCGCAGTCCCCGATCGGCAGCCAGAACGTTCACGGCGGCGACGGTCCCGGCGCGGGCGGCCCCGGGGTGAACGGCGCTGCGGGGACCGACGGCGCGGGCGATTCCGGCCAGGTGACGGTTCCGCCGCCCGCCACCCACGATCAGCGGCTGCCGATCTTCGACTCGCTCGAGTCCGACTGGTTCCGCCGCAGCGGTAAGAGCCTCAGCACGGCCCGGCCCGCTCAGGCGGCCCAGGGGGTCCAGGGGGTCCAGGCCGCCGAGTCGGCCGCCGCCCAGGCGGCGTGGACCTCGCCCGCCGACGAAGGCTGGCGCGCCGCCCAGGCGCTTGCGGTGCCGTCGGCGGGAGACACCACCGAGGCGGGCCTGCCCAGGCGGGTGCCGAGGGCTAACCTCGTCCCCGGCTCGGTAGGTAGCGGAGGCAACGAACCCGAAGCCGACGCACCCGCCAGGTCGCCGGATGTGGCCAGAACCCGAATGGCCAGCTTCCAGCGAGGCGTGCGCGAGGGCCGCGCCGCCACACCCCAGACCGAGGAGCCACAGGACCGATGAACTTTGAAGTCCCAGGCACGGCGACACCAGGAGGAGGAACCTGTATGGACGGGCGACGAGAGGAGTGCCCATGAGCACGCCAGGGCGCCCCGCGCAGGACCTTAACTGGCTGATCACCAACTTCGTGGAGCGGGTTCCCGATGTTGCGCACGCGGTAGTGGTGTCCTCCGATGGCCTGCCGCTGGCGTTCAGCGCCGGTTTCCCCCAGGAACGGGCCGATCAGCTGGCGGCCGTGACGTCGGGGCTGACCAGCTTGACCCAGGGCGCGTCGCGGGTTTTCGAGGGCGGCGCGGTCGTGCAGACTGTGGTAGAGATGCAGCGAGGTGTGCTCGTGATCATGGCGATCAGCAACGGCTCAAGTCTGGCTGTGCTGGCCGCTTCCACTTGCGATCTCGGTCTCGTAGCCTACGAGATGACCCTGCTGGTTGAGCGGGCCGGGCGGGTACTGACGCCCGCCACCCGAAGTGTCATGCAAGCGGCCATCCCCGGTGACGGGCGAAGGTTACCGGAGGTTTAAAGTGGCGGGCCAAGGGCGACGTGACGACCGGTCACCATTCGTGGGCTTGCCTGGGTCCTGGCAGGGTACAGGGGCCCGGGGGGGCCTGTGGGATGAGGGGCCGGGGCCGGCGCGATCCGGTTTCGGTTTTGCGACCGAGGAGGACGGTGCCACCAGGCTCGTCCGCCCGTATACGGTTACCGGTGGGCGCACGCAGCCCCGGTACCAGCTCGCCATCGAGGCTCTCGTGACTGCCACCGTCCTGGAGCCCCGTGATCTATCCGTGCTGGCACCGGAATGCCAGGCGATCCTGCAGTTCTGCCGGGACTGGAGATCGGTGGCGGAGGTGTCGGCGGTACTGCGGCTGCCGCTCGGCGTGGCCAGGATTCTCATCGCGGACATGAGCGCTGACGGACTCGTCCGCGTCCAGCAGCGCGATGACTCGGAGGGCCGTCCGGACCTCAATTTGCTCGAAAGGGTGCTCAGTGGACTCCGTAAGATCTAGCGTCGCCCAGCCCAGGTCCGACGCTCCCGCCATGACGTCGGTCAAGATCGTGGTGGCTGGCGGATTTGGCGTCGGCAAAACGACCTTCGTGGGCTCGGTCTCGGAAATCACGCCGCTGACCACCGAGGCCGTGATGACCGTGGCCAGTACCGAGGTCGATGACCTGTCGCACGTGCCCGACAAGACCACGACCACGGTGGCGATGGACTTCGGGCGGATCACGCTGGACAAGGACCTGGTGCTGTATATGTTCGGCACGCCAGGCCAGCACCGCTTCTGGTTCATGTGGGACGACCTGATCCAGGGTGCCATCGGCGCGGTGGTGCTGGTCGATACCCGCCGCCTGGCCGACTCCTTCCCCGCGGTGGACTACTTCGAGGCGTCCGGGCTCCCGTTCGTGATCGGGATCAACGGGTTCCACGGGCAGTTCCCGCACCGCTCCCGAGACGTCAGCGAGGCGCTAGCCATCTCGCCCGACGTGCCGGTGATCCCATGTGACGCGAGGAACCGCGAATCGACGAAGGCGACCCTGGTCACCCTGGTCGAGCACGCGATGTCGATGCAGACGGCCGGACGGTACTGATAGGTGGCCGCTGGTTACTACTCGACCAGCACGGCATTTCTCGAGGCCCTGACCGAGGCCGGCGTCAGCTACGTCTTCGCCAACTTCGGCAGCGACCACCCAGGTCTGATCGAGGCGTACGCGCAGGCCAAGGCGCAGGGCCGCCAAGACGCTTACCCCCAGCTCCTCATCTGCCCGCACGAGATCGTGGCGCTGTCGGCCGCGCACGCCTACGCCAGCGTGACCCGCCAGCCCCAGGCGGTTGTCGTGCACGTCGACGGGGGTACCCAGAACCTCGGCGGTGAGGTCAGCAACGCGATGCGCGGCCACATCCCGGTGCTCATCTTCGCCGGCGCTTCCCCGTACACCCTCGACGGTGAGCTGCCCGGGAGCCGCAACGAGTGGATCCACTGGATCCAGGACGCCAGCGACCAGCGCGGCATCCTGCGCGGGTTCGTCAAGTACGACAACGAGATCCGTACCGGGCGCAACGCCAAGCAGCTTGTCCACCGGGCCCTGCAGATCGCGCGCAGCGAGCCAGCCGGCCCGGTGTACCTGGTCGGCCCGCGCGAGGTGATGGAGGAGCCGCTCGAGCCGTACACCGTGGACCCGGCGCAGTTCAGGCCGGTCGAACCCGCCGCCCTCACCGCCGAGGTGGCCCGGGAGATCGCGACCGCGCTGGCCGGCGCGCAGCACCCGCTCATCGTCACGTCCTACCTGGGCCGCAACCCGGACGCGGTGCCCGCCCTGGTCGAGCTGGCCGAGCTGCTCGCCATCGGTGTCCTGGAGTCGGCCGCCTTCTGCGTCAACTTCCCCGGCGACCACCCGCTGCACTGCGGCTACCAGTTCACCACCACCGAACAGAACCCGGTCCTCGCCCAGGCCGACGTCATCCTGGTCCTCGACAGCCACGTGCCGTGGATCCCCACCACCAACCGGCCCGCGCCCGACGCCGCCATCTACGTCATCGACGTCGACCCGCTGCGGCCCACGATGCCCATGTGGCAGATCCCCGCGCGCCGCTTCGCCGCGGCCGACTCGAAGGTGGCCCTGGAGCAGATCACCAGGCTCGTTCGGGATGACATTCTGTTCGAAGAGGGCGAGGTCGAGTTCCGCCGGGTCCAGATCACCGCCGCCAACCGGGCCCGCCGCACCGCGCTCGACGCGCTCGAGCAGCCCCAGGCGGACGTGATCACACCCCGGTACCTGACCGCGTGCGTGCGCGACCTGCTGGCTGGCACCGACTCGATCGTGCTCACCGAGGCGATCACCAATTACCAGATCGTGGCCGAGCACCTGCGGCGCACCGTGCCCGGGTCCTATCTAGGGTCCGGCGGTGGTTCCCTGGGCTGGGCCGGCGGCGGCGCCGTCGGGGCTAAGCTCGCTTCTCCTGCCGAACGGGCCGTGGTATCCCTGGTCGGCGACGGCTCGTACCTGTTCGGGGTGCCATCCTCGGCCCAGTGGTTCGCGCGCCGGTACAACGCGCCGTCGCTGACCGTGATCTACGACAACCGCGGCTGGGCCGCGCCCAAGTTCTCCACGCTCCGGGTGCACGCTCAGGGCGCCGCCGCGGAGGCCGACGATTTCCCCGTCTCGTTCGAGCCGGAGGCCGACCTGCCCGCCATCGCGGCCGCGGCCGGCGGCGCCTACGCCGCGACCGTCACCGACCCGGACGAACTGCCCCAGATCCTCAAGGACGCCCTAGCCGTCGTCCGAGGCGGCCGCTCCGCTGTCATCAGCGTCCACCTCCCGCCCGTCTGAGCCGCGCTCCTCCGCCGCCTGCTCCTCCTCCTCGGTCAGCGCGGTGAGCAGGTCGTTCAGCCTGCTGACGAACGCCGCCGGGTCGTCGATCCGCGCTCCCGACGTGAGCACCGCCTGGTTGAACAGCACCGACGCCCAGTCGGCCAGGCGAGGATCGTCTTGATTGCGGTTGAGCCGTTCCACCAGCGGGTGCTTCGGGTTTACCTCGAGCACCGGCTGGCTCGGCAGCCCCGAGCCACGCAGCCGCTGCATCAGGTTGATGTCCGAGGTCGGCTCGTTGGCCACGATGCAGGCCGGCGAGGTGGTCAGCCTGCTGGTCACGCGCACGTCCCAGGCCTGGCCGTCCAGAAGCTCCTTCAGCTTGGCCGCCAGCCCGGCGAACTCGGTGCTCGCCTGGTCCTGGGCCGCCTTCTCCGCCTCGCCGGTCAGGCCGCCCAGGTCCGACGCGCCCTGCGCGACCGACTGCAACTGCTTGCCCTCGAACTCGCGCAAGGTGGTGACCAGCCAGTTGTCCACGACGTCGGCCAGCAGCAGCACCTCGACGTCCTTGGCCCGGAAGGCCTCCAGGTGCGGGCTGCTGCGCGCCGCGGCCAGCGTCGGCGCGAGCAGGTAGTAGATCTTGTCCTGGCCGTCCTTCATCCGCGCCACGTAGTCGGCCAGCGCAACATCCTCGCCCTGCGTGGTGCTGAACCGCACCAGCCGGGCGATCTCGTCCCGGTTCCCCAGGTCCTCGACGATGCCTTCCTTCAGCACGGCGCCGAACTCCCTGGTGAACGTCGCGTACTTGTCCGGCTCCTTCTCGGCCAGGTCCTTCAGCAGCTGCAGCACCTTCTTGACCGCGCTGGATCGGATCCGGTCCACCACCCGGCTGCCCTGCAGCAGCTCCCGTGACACGTTGAGCGGCAGGTCGGCGGAGTCGATCACACCGCGGATGAACCGCAGGTAGCGCGGCATCAGCTGGCCGGAGTCCTCCATGATGAAGATCCGCCGGACGTGCAGCCGGACGCCGCGCGAGGAGTCCGTGAGCCACAGGTCGAACGGGGCGCGCGAGGGGATGAACAGCAGCAGCGTGTACTCGTAGGTCCCCTCGATCTTGCTGTGCACCCAGCTGAGCGGATCGGCGTAGTCGCTGGCAATGTGCTTGTAGAAGTCGATGTAGTCCTGGTCGCTGATCTCGTTCTTAGGCCGAGTCCACAGCGCCGAAGCCTGGTTGACGGTCTCCTCCGCCGCCTCCGCCGCCTCCGCCGCACCCTCCGCCTCCGGCGCCTCCCACCTCTTCTCCACCGGCATGACGATGGGCAGGCTGATGTGATCGGAGTACTTAGCGATGATGGCGCGCAGCTGGTACCCGCTGAGCAGCTCCCGGTCGTCGTCGCGGACATGGAGCACGACCGTGGTCCCGCGGCCCGGGCGTTCGGCGGCCTCCAGCGTGTACTGGCCCCGGCCGTCGGAGTTCCACCGGACCGCCTCGTCCGCGGTCAACCCGGCCCGCCGGGTGGTCAGCTCCACCCGGTCCGCCACGATGAACGCGGAGTAGAAGCCCACCCCGAACTGCCCGATGAGGGTCGCGTCCTTCCGCTGGTCGCCGGTCAGGGCCTGGAAGAACTCCCGCGTCCCCGACTTGGCGATGGTGCCGATGTGCTCGATCACCTCGGCCCGGCTCATCCCGATCCCGTTGTCGGCGACCGTGATCGTCCCCGCGTCCCGGTCGAAGGACACCCGGATCCGCAGCGGCCCCTCGTCCTCCGGGTTCTCGCCCTTGGCCAGCAGCTCCAGCCGCAGCCGGTCGATGGCATCCGACGCATTCGAGATCAGCTCGCGCAGGAAGATCTCCTTGTTGCTGTACAGCGAGTTGATCATCAAGTCCAGGAGCTGGACCACCTCCGCCTGAAAGCCGAACGTCTCCTGATCCTGTACCGTCATGACCTTCCCACCTCCATGCACACCCGCCCAACCCGACCCACGCCAGCCGCCCACCGGAGCCCAACCTAACCGGCACGATGTCCCGGTGAGCCGGTTATAACCGGTCCGATGCTCCATCGTGCCGGTCGCGCCTCGCTGAAACCACTCCAAACCCTAACCCGCCGAGCCGGTCCGTGGCGGCGTCGACGGGCCGGGACGGACTGGTAAAGTGTGCACCCGATGCGGGGGCGGTAGCTCAGCCGGTCAGAGCAGCGGACTCATAATCCGCCGGTCGTGGGT